>CAZJTM010000124.1:0-16987 GCA_964548925.1 uncultured Verrucomicrobiota bacterium
GGGTGAGGGCACCCGGCCTACAATGGGGCGGTTTTGTGAGGATGTAGGCCGGGTGCCCTCACCCGGCGGAGTTTGACGCCGTCAAAGTGAGAATTGCTGCGACGGAGGCGACGAGAACGAAGGCGATCAGACATTTGGCAAACGGGTTCATCGGTTGGGAGCTCCCTGACACGACCCACCCCGCTGATCCGCGAGCGGTGAACCGCGATGGGCACGACGGACGCGCGGTCCTCGGGCCATGCGATGCGGAGATGATGATTCCCGGGTGACGTCTCAACCGCAACCCTTGCTCGAAGGCGAAGAAAACCGGCGGAAAGATGATCGCGCATCTCGGCAGCGCAGGTGCGGAACTGCCAGTTCGCGCTCGGATACGGACGCACGGCGTCAGGCCTTGCCCGCAGGCTGGTTGGCGGGCGTTCCCTGCTGCGCCGCCTTGCTGCTGAGGTAAAGCTTGTCCTGCATCACCAGCCGGATGGCGCGGATAAGTTCCCGCATGCCGTCGTGCTTGACGACGTAACCGCGGGCGCCGTACTGCAGGGCGCGCCCGACAAAAACCTGGTCATCGTGCCCGCTGAAAACGAGCATCTTGATCTGCGGATGCCGCTCGCGGAGCCAGGCCATCAACTCGAACCCATCGCCATCCTCAAGGCCCAGATCCACAACGACCAGGTCCGGCGCCGCCTTGGGAATGCCTTGCTTCGCGGTGGAAACGCCGACGGCTTCGCCACAGACTTGCATGTCCGGCTGCAGGTCCAGCAACATTTGCAGGCCCTTTCGCACCAGTGGATGATCATCCACCACGAAGACACGCGCCCGCCGCGGCAGCAGGCCCTCTGGAGTGATGGCCGCGCCCGGCTGAAAGGACGACGAAGATGCACGCCGGCGAGGTGGGTGGTCACGGCTGCCGTCGGGATTTGTGGATCGTGTGGCCATCATCCCGGCGAGCATGATGGCGGTGTTGCGTTTGGGCTATCGGGGATTCTCCCAATCCCTCATAGGAGAACTCCCCGGCACACGTCCTCGCGAATATGGCAGCGATGGAACGGTGAGGGGCAGCGGAGAGCAGGCGTGCCGCGAACGGCCAGCAGGGGCGAGGAGGCGCGATTCGAGCAGGCCAGCGAAAGGGGTGAGCGCCCCCGCAGTTACAGGGCCGAGAACGCCCCTGCGGCGCTCGTGGCCCGGCGGCTCATGCGCCCCGTTCGAATCGCCTCCGCAGTTCAGGACGGACCGCTGAGTTCCCGCTTGGTCCGCATCCAATTGATCGCGTACCGGACCAACTCCGAGGCGCCGGTGAGATTGAGCTTCGATTTGATGTGCTCGCGATGGGACTCAACGGTCTTGATGCTCACGTGCAGTTGCTCGGCAATCTCGCGGGAGCCCATCCCCTCGCCGATCATCTCCATGACTTCGAGTTCACGGTCGCTCAGCAGTTCCAGCGCGGTTTGCCCGGGCGCGCCTCCCCCGGCAATCCGCTCCACCATCTTCGCCGAGATTTTTTCGCTGACGTAACTCCGGCCCTGCAGAATGATTCGAATGGCCTCCAGGGCCTTCTCGGTGCCCTCTTCCTTGGTGATATAACCATTCGCCCCGGCCCGCAACGCCCGCTCCGCGTAGATCCCCTCGTCGCGCATGGAGAACACGAGGATCTTTAGCTTGGAATGCTGGCTGCGCAGTTGTTTGATCAACTCCAGGCCGCTCCCGGTCTTGAGCGCCAGGTCCACGACCACGAGGTCGGCTTTCAACGCCTGCACCTTTTCCACGGCGACCGGCGCGCTCTCCGTCTCTCCACAAACCATCAGGTCCGGCTCCAAGCTGATCAGCAGTTGCAGGCCGCGGCGGACAATCGGGTGATCGTCCACGAGGAAGACGCGTGTTTTCGGTTTTGTCATAAGGGTACTCCGGCATCCGGATCGTCCGCGGGGGTGATACCACCCGGGCGCGCGGGTAATCTAGCAGAAACCTCAGTGCCGCGCTCGCCACTCCGGCGAATCTCAAACGCCGCGCCAATGAGGTCGGCACGATAGCGCATGATCCGCAATCCCATTCCTCCCCTCGCTTCCGCACTGTCGGGAATCCCCACCCCATCGTCGCCGACGGTCAATCGGAGCTGGCCGTTGTCCGCCGCCAGCGCGATCACGATTCCCTTGGCCGCGGCGTGCTGAAGGGCATTGTTCACCGCCTCCTGCGCGATGCGATAGAGGTGCGTGGCAACAAAGGTATCGAGTTCGGCGGGGAAACCGTGATCTTTCACCTGGCAAGTGATGCCGCCCCGCGCCCGGACACGCGCGGCCAACTCTTCGAGTGCCGCCACAAAACCGTGCTCCAGCAGCGCCACCGGCTGCAACTCATCTGCCATCTGGCGCACCGCCACCCAAGACGCCTTGATCTCGCGGGAGATTTCGGCGGCGACCTGGCTTTCAGGCAACTGGGCGGCCGCGAGCCGTTTTTCCAGCAGCTTGCTGGCGGCTTCGATGCCGGTCAGCCGTTGGCAAAGGTCCTCGTGCAAGTTCTCCCCGATGCGCCGCTGCACCCGTTCGCTCACCTCCTGGACCTCGCGTTCGAGTTGACGGCGCTCGTGCAGGTGAAGGGCCTGTTCCTCCAACCGCAGGCTGAGCAACCGCACGAGGAAAGCCAGCGCCAGCCCCACGCCGAACAGGCCGGAGGCGATCGCAACATGCCCGATCCAACCGGCCAACAACGTCCGCGCTTCATAATCGCTGCGGGGATGGAGATACACCACCCACCACTGTTGAGCGGCGACGATCTTCGCGGGAGCAAAGAACGCTTGCCAGTCCTCAACCGTGAAATCCTGCCGTGCGTGCGCGAAGAATTCTGCCGCACGGCGTGCAGCAAACTCCCGGCGAAACCAGCGTTCGATCTCCGGGGCGGCGTCCTCCGGCAGGATCAGATCGCCCCGCTCACTGGCCAGCAGCGCCACCTGCCGACCCAACCCTTGGTGCAGAAGTTCGGCGAGCGTTCGCGTCTGGACCATGCCCGCCACCAATCCCGCCAACCCATTGCCGGAACGAATCGGTACCGAATACACAAATCCAAGCGAAAGCGCTCCGCTCGGATCGGGCGCGCACAACGGGATCTCGTGGCTGAGCTGCGCTTCCAGAGTCTGGTTCGTGGCAAACCGCTGCATTTGTTGGATCTGCACACGGTATTCGTGAATCTCCCGCTCGAGGGAGTGAACCTGCGCCACGCTCAGTTGCTCCATCTCCCGCTCGAAGGTCATGAAGGGGGGCCGGTCGCCGTTGAAATCCCGTTCCACAACATACACCTCCGTCAGGCGATGTTTCTCCCACTGGCGATTGAAGAGTTTCCGGATGTAATCCTGGGAATTCCGCCGGAGCGCCATCACATCGTCGTCCAGACTGATGAACAACAGCGTGGAATACACCGCCTCAAAATACTCCTCGACATGCGCCAGGCTGCTCCGCATCCGCAAGCGGTTCTCCTCACGGACACTCGCGCGCAATTCCGCTGCATCCTGGCGTTCCTGCAGAAGCAACAATGCTGGCGCCGCGGCGGCGACGACGACAATCACCGCCGGGATGACGGTGTTCCAACGCCACCACGCGCGCCGGCCGGACTTCAAGCCGGGCTGCGAGGAAGGCGCGGAAAACCTTTGTGGCTTCACGGCTGCCTCCTGGCCACTTTCCGCGGCCGCCGGGCGGCGCGTGGCGGGCCTGACCGCCGCGGGGTTGGAGCAGCCTTCCGAGGTTGCCGCTGGGTTGGTTTGCCGCCCGGTACCAGAAAGGAGACGACCGTGCCGCCGCCGGCCGCCGACTTCAATTCCAGGTCTCCGCCGATGAGATTCGCTCGGTAACGCATGGTGCGCAATCCCAGCCCCTTGTTGATGTCCAGCTTCGCCGGCAGTGGCCGACCATCGTTCCAAATGGTCAGACGCAGCCCGGACCGCTCGCGTCGCAGTCGGACTTCAATCCGCTTCGGCTTCGCGTGGCGCACCGCGTTCTGCACCGCCTCCTCGACGATGCGGAAGACGTGCGACGCCACCAACGCGTCCGGGAGGGCGACGTTCCCTTCCGCCCGCAGATGACAGGCGACGCCGGTGCGCTGGCGGATGCCCAGCACGTACTCCCGCAGGCCGTTGAGAAGCCCGTGCGCATCCGGCTCGATGGGGCACAGCCCGTGGGAAATGGCCCGGGTCATGGCAATGGCATCGTTGAGGGTGTTGGCGATGTCTGCCGCGATGGTCGCCTCGGGGCGCTGCTGCTCCTCCAGCATTTGGGACAGCGCCTTCGTTAACAGCGCCAAGCCGGTCAAGTGCCCGCCCAAGGAATCATGCAAGTCGCGTCCGATGCGCTGCCGCTCGTTTTCGCTGATCTCGACAATCTGCCGTTCGAGGAGCTTCCGTTCCGTAACGTCGTGCATGATGGCGAACACCAGGGAACGCCGCTCCAATGAGATGGGCGAGGAATAGACCTCCACCGTGCGCACCGCCCCCGCTCCCACCCGCGTGGGGGTTTCGACCCGTTGCCAGGAACGGGCCCAGGCCTGCGGCGATTTGGGACGTGCGGTCGCGGGGAGCGGGAACCCCAACTCACGCGCATTCAAGGTCCGCAGGTGCTCTCGCGAGCAACCGTAAAACCCGGCCGCCGCGGGATTGGCATCCACGATTTCGCCCGACGCCGGATCCATGAGCAACATGATGGCGTCGTGCTTCTCGAACAACGAACGAAAGCGGGATTCGCTTTCCAAGAGCGATTCCTCCACCTGGAAGCGGTGCAGCGCCTCGCCCATGAAGGAGGCCACCGCGTCAATGAAGCCAGTGACCTCCGGCGTGAACCGGCCCGGGCGACGGTCCGCCAGATGGATCGAACCCAGCACGCGTTCGTGAAACCGGATCGGCACATGAGCGAGGCTCTCGAAACCCGCCTCGACGCACGGACAATGGCCGGCACGCCCCGCGGATGCCGGCACCCGCGCGAGCGCCTCTTTCACATGATTGCAGACGAACTCGCCGGCGGCGGTTGCGGCAGTTGCACCCGCAGTTGATCCAAGACCGCGCAGCATCTGAATGCAGGCACACTCGCCGGTGTTTCCGCAACTGCCGCCCTCGTGCTTCAGAAAGCGGCGCGTGAAGCCGAGCGATGCGGCGTACGGCAGGCAGCCCCGGGCATCCAACAGCCGGATGCCCACGCCGCCGCACTGGCACCAATCGCGCAGCAACCGCACGGCGGCCTCCAAGTACTCGCTCCGGGAAGGCTTCGTGGCGAAGAGTTCGAGCACCTTGGAGACGCCGTGAATGCGCCGCTCCGCCTGCTTGCGCCGGGTAAGGTCCTGCACCAGGGTCAGCAGGAGTTCCTGTCCTTCGAGCCTGAGCCGGTTGACCTGCAACAAGGCCGGGAACACCGAACCATCGGAGCGTTTCAAGTTGGTTTCGTATTCCTCCACCCGGCCAGAGCGTCGCATGGCCTGGAGCATCAGGCGGCGGTCCGCCAACCGCGTGTAGAATCGGGTGGCCGGCTGCGCCTTGATTTTTTCCCGCGTGAGGCCGAACAATCCGCAGAGCGCCGGATTGGCATCCAGCACCCGGCCCGACCGGGTCGTGACCGCGATGCCCAGCGGGGCCGCTTCGAACAACGTCCGATAGCGCGCTTCGGAAGCTTGTAGCGAAGCCATCGCCTGCTGCAACGCCGAGGTGCGTTCGCGCACCCGCAGTTCAAGTTCGTCCCGCGCCTTGGCCACGTTGGCGAGCAGCGCCTCGCGCTCCGTGACATCGTGCCAAACCACGATGGCCCCGGTCAGTTTGCCCTGCGACCGCAGGGGTGCCGCGGACACCACAATGACGCCGGACTTCCCGTCGGCCGCCGTGAACGCCAACCGCTCTTCGCGCACGATTTCCCCCCGCAAGGCCCGATGGGACGGCAGGCGGCGCGGGGACAGGTGCTTTCCATCCGCCCGCCGCAGGCGCAGGCGGCCAATCACCGCGTTGATGGGCTGGCTGATGGGATTGAAACCATAGGCCGTCACCAGCGCGCGGTTGGCATCCAGGACCACCCCGGCGGCGTCCAGGATCATGACGCCGTTGGTCATGGCGCCGAACATCGTGGCGAGTTGCTCCGCCCGCTGTTGGGCACGTTCCGTGGCCTCCAAGTGCTGCATGCCCACCGAGCAAAGCGCCGCCAGTTGTCCCAGCAGCGCCTCATCCTCGGAGGTGAACTCCCCGTCCCGTTTGTCCGAAACCAAGATCACCCCGGCCGACTCCGCCGTGCGTCCCACCAAGCGCGCCCCCAGCAATCCCTGCAGGGGAACGTGCTCTGCGGGCAATCCCCACCATTGCGGATGCGCCCGCAGTTGCGCGTCCGTGTAGCGGAGGGTGTTGCGGCCTTCCATGAGTTCGAGATGCACTCCCCCGCGCTCGACACGGAAGATTTCCCCGGGCGGACATGAAGGTCGCCCTCCCTCCGGGGACGCGGCGATGACTTCGAAGTGCCCTTCATGGAAACCGTGTCCGCACACGGCGAGCCGGGCGTTGGTGAGTTGCTGGGCGGCATCCACGACGCGCTGCATGAGTTCCTGTTTTGTTGAAGCGGCGAGGACCTGCCGGGAGGTCTCGATCAGGAGGTTCAGCCGAAGGAGATGCGCCTCGCGCGCCCGCTCGGCGTCCTGGCGCTCCAGTTCCGCGGCCGCCCGCACGGAAACCAATCGCAAGATGCTCTCAGCCAGCAACGGATTGCCAAGCGGTTTCCGCCCGATGACCGCGATCAAGCCGATGGGCTCGCCCCGGGAACTCCACAGCGTCGCGCCGACATAGCTCTCGGCCCGCAACTGCTGAAGGACCGCGTCCCGGGGGAATCGCCGGCACACGCCCTCGGGAAAGCAGCAGATCGCCTGACCCACGACATCGCCGCACGGGGTATCCTTCAGGGTGTAGGCCACGTTGTCCTCGAACTTGCCGTCGTGGAAAACCGCCAACGTTCGGGCGGTCAGCCGGCCGGCCTCCAGCCGATCAATGCAGACGTATTCCACCCCGAGACTCGCCGCCAAATGGCGGGCCAGGGCTTGGAAGAAATCCTCCTCCGGCCGGCTGCCCGCCTGCACCAGAAACCGCAGCGAATCCTCCAGCCGCTTGCGCTCGGTCACGTCTTGCTTGATGGCCACCAGGTGCGTCCTCGCCCCTTGGGCGTCGGTCACCGGGGTGATCGTCATCTCTTCGGTGTAATAGCTGCCATCCTTGCGCCGGTTGACCAGTTCGCCGCGCCAGACTTTGCCAGCCAGCACGGACTGCCACATGTCCCGATAGAACTCCGGCGGGTGCGCGCCGGATTTGAGCAGGCGCGGGTTCTGGCCGATGACTTCGGCGGCGCCATAACCCGTGAGCTGAGTGAAGGCCGGGTTGACCCATTGCACCAAGCCATCGCCGCCGGTGATCACCACCGCGTTGGCGGCCGCCTGCAGGGCCGCGGCCTGCACGCGCGTCTGCTCCTGCATCTGCCGGCGCCGGGTGACGTCTTGGAAGAATACGCTCAAACCTTCTTTTGAAGGATAGGTGCGGACCTCGAACCAGGCGTTCAGCGGAGGGTAGAAGGCCTCGAAGCTGGCAGGCACCCGCTCCACCAGCGTGAGTTCGTAGGCCGCCTGAAACGGCGTGCCGATGGCTTCGGGGAAACTTTCCCACAGCTTCCGGTTCAGCAACTCCGCGCGCGGTTTGCCCACGAGTTGGGCGCCGCGCTCGTTGATGTAAATCACCCGGTATTCGCGATCCAAACTGAAGAAGCCGTCGGTGATGCTCTCCAAAATGTCCGTCGTGCGTTGATGCGCGGCGGCCAAGGCCTCCTGGGCCCGCCGCGATTCGGTCACGTCCCGGAACACCAGGACCACGCCCGCGACGTGGCCCGCGGCATCCAAGATCGGCGCGGCGCTGTCTTCAATGGGCACCTCGCGGCCATCCGGGGTCAACAGCGCGGTATGATTGGCCAGGGCCACCGGCCGGCCCTCATGCAAGACGCGCCCCACTGGCCCCTCGTAGGGCTGGCGAGTCTGTTCGTTGATCAACCGCAAGACCTGTTGAATGGGCCGCCCCAAGGCTTCCGATGATCTCCAGCCTGTAACCGTTTCCGCCACCGGATTGAGAAACGTGACCCGGGCCTCCGTATCGCACGTGATGACCGCGTCACCAATGCTGGCGAGGGTGACGCGCAGCCATTCGCGCTGCTGGCGCACTTGGCGGTCCGAACGGTGTTTGTGGATCGCGATCTCGATCGTGCTGTGCAGCTCCCGTTCCTCAAACGGCTTGAGGATGTAACCGAAGGGCTCGGTGATCTTGGCGCGCTCCAGCGTGGCGGCGTCCGAGTAGGCAGTCAGGAACACGACTGGGAGGTCCAACTCACGTCGGATGGCCTCCGCCGCGGCAGTACCGTCCATCCCTCCCGCCAAGTGAATATCCATGAGGACCAAACTGGGCCGGTGCAGACGGGCCAACGCAAGGGCCGCCTCGCCCGTGCCAGTCGAACCGACGACGGCATAACCCAACTGCTGAAGCTTGCCCGCCAAATCGGCAGCCACGATGGCCTCGTCTTCCACGATGAGGACAGAGGATGCGCTCATAACTCAAAACCTGCGATCGCCAAGGTGATGGTTGGAGAGGGCCGCGAAATCGCCAAGCCGGTTCTTGGCGAAGGTTGACCTTGGATTGCCGCCGGGCGGATTCATGGTTTGGGAAGGAGGGGGAAGACGACCCTGAATTCCGCGCCCGGGGGCGGGCCGGTTTCCACCGTGCCTTGGAGTTGCTGCGCCAGCATTTGCACCAGCCGCAAGCCCAGCGACGGGGACTCGCGCCAATTCAAGTCCGGGTGCAGGCCGTTGCCGTTGTCGCGCACGCGCAGGCACACACGGCGAGTGGCGGCGTCCAAGGACAGGCCCACCGTGACCTCGCCCTCGGAGCGGTGGTGGAAGCCGTGCTTGAGGGCGTTAGTGGCCAGTTCGTTGAGAATCAGCCCGCACGGAACGGCGGCATCCACCGGCAGCGGCACCGCGTGCAGGTCCAAGGTGAGCCGCACGCGGGCTGCGACGGCCCCATGCGCCCGCCAAAGATACCGCAGCAGGCTGGTGATATACTCGGCGAAATCCAACTGCGCGAGGTCGCCCGACTGGTAGAGTTTCTCATGCACCAGCGCCATGGTACGCACGCGGTCCCGCACGTCTTGTAAGACGGCCTGCAAGTCGGGCGCGGGTATCGTGGCGGCCTGGAGGTTGATCAGGCTGGAAATGACTTGCAGGTTGTTCTTCACCCGATGGTGGATTTCCTGCAGCAGCACTTCCTTCTCGCGCAAGGAAGCCCGGAGTTGCGCCTCGGTGCGTTTCAAGGCTTCAATGTTCAACGCGGTGCCGAACCAGCGCACGATCTGGCCGGAAGCGTCGCGGATTGGCCGCCCTCGCACTTTGAACCACTCATACGCGCCGTCGTGGCGCCGCACGCGGTATTCGAGATCATAGGGCGCGCGTCCCTCGACGGCGGCCTGCCAGGCGGCGAATGCCCGCGGGCGGTCGTCGGGATGCAGCAACTTGTTCCAACCGTCGCCCAGATGTTCGCTCATTGGGATGCCGGTGAACTCCACCCAAGGTTGACTCTGGTAATCGCAGTAGCCGTCCGGACGCGTGGTGAACACCATGCCCGGGATGGATTCCAGGGTTTGGCGATAAAAGGACTCGCTTTCGCGCAAGGCCTGCTCGGCTTGCTTGCGGTCGGTGACATCCCGATTGGCTGCCCGCCGGCCCAGAAACCGGCCCTGCGCGTCGTTGACCAATTGACAGGCGTGGGCGATCCAGCGGACTTGGCCGTCCCGGCGGACGATGCGAAATTCGAGCTCGCACTGCGCGGGATGGGACAGGTCATTCCGCTGATGCGCTGCCACCCGCTCGCGATCGTCGGCGTGGACAATCCGCAGATACAGCGCGGAATCCTCAATGAACTCTTCCGCGCCGTAACCGGTCACGCGTTTGCACGAGGGGGAGACGTAAAGGAAGCGGTTTTCCGGGCTGCGCCAGTACTCCCAATCGTACGTGAACTGGGCCACCGTGCGATAGCGGGCCTCGCTGGCCTGGAGCGCGGCCTCGGCCTCGCGGCGTTCCGTGATATCCATGCATGTGCCCACCCATTCCTCCACTTCGCCCTGTTCATCCAGGATTGGCACCCCGCGCGCGAGCAAAAGCCGGTACACTCCGTCGTGCCGGCGCATTCGGTATTCGACTTCATAGAATTTTCTGGCCGCAACGGCCCGGCTCCAGACCTCCAGTGTGCGCTGCAAATCGTCCGGGTGCAGGGCGGCGGCCCAGCCGGCGCCCCGGGCCTCCTCATAGGTCTGTCCGGTAAACTTCCGCAACGCGGGAATGTCCTCGACCTCCTGGCCGTTCCGGTCCGTCACCCAAGCAAACTGGCTGGTCACCTCGACGAACGAACGGTAGCGCCGTTCGCTGCGCCGCAGCGCGACTTCCGCAGTCTTGCGCTGCGTCAGATCGTAGTTAATGCCATCGAATCGGACAGGGGTGCCGTCCGGCGCATACGTGGCCTGGCCCACCGAACGGATCCAGCGCACTTGGCCGGTTTCCGGATGCACCGCCCGATGGTCCATCTCGTAAAGCGTCCGGTCACGAAGGGCCCGTTCGATGGCGAGCCGGGTCGGCTCCCGGTCGTCTGGATGAAGGCGGCTCCAAAACAGCTCGATGCTGGGCTCAACCCCGGGCGGCACGAAGAACAGTTTTCGCGTCTGCTCATCCCAACTGAGCCGGCCCAGCGGCAAGGTATTGAACCAGGTGCCGACGCCGGTCTGGTCCAAGACCCAAGCCACCTGAGCGCGACTCCGGCGCAACGCCTCCTCGGCTTTCTTCAGCGGCGTGATGTCATACCCGTAAAGATTGACGTAGTCCTCACCCTGCGGGCGCAGCGCGTCAAAGCGGAAGGCTTTTCCAGGGCCGACCGCCAATTCCGCGTTGATTACCTTTTGAGAAGTGGCGGCATCGGCCGCCAGCGCACACAATCCAGTCGGCACCTGAGGTGGTTCGCCGCCGACGCAATCCCGCAGCCACGCCATTGCCGCGGGGTTTGCATACAGCAGGCTGCCGTCCAATCCCAAGCGCAACACCGGATTGGGATTCTGCTCCGGGAACTGGGCCAACCCGCGCAACCTGGTTTCACCGTCCGCAGCGGAGTGATCCGCGCCACAATTTCGCTGGGCCTGGGACTTCATGCGAGTTCGGTCTCCAGTGTGACGGGCCAAAGGCACAGTGTGGGGGGGCGAGCCAGCGACGCGTGGTCGCACTGTCGGCAGAAAGCTCGCAGGCTTACGTTCCGCGGAGGTTTTACCGCGATAGTCCGCATGGCCGCACGCTACTCGCTCAGGGCACTGAGTAAAGACAATTGCTGCAACTCCTCGGCAAAACCGGGTGGAGCGAGCCCTCGCCCGTTGCTGTGGGAATTCCGGCCGCGGCCCGTGTGAGACACGGGCCCCGTTGAGGGTCGTTGCCGGGCCAAACAGAAACACGCTGTTGAGAATTGTTTATTTCGCGGATAAGTTGTCCCGTGAAGCCCGTTCAAAACCGTGTCTTGGTCGGGGGCATCCTGGCGTTGCTCGGTTTGGCCCTGTACTTGGGCATTGACCTCCACCGGTCGGGACGGGAGCGCGTGATCCAGCAGTTCAACACCACGCAGTTGGTGCTTGCCCAGGAAGGCGCGCATGAAGCGGTGTTGTTGCTCCGGGAATGCGCCGACCATCTCGGCACGCTCGCGCGGCTGACGGCCGTTCAGCGCGGCGATCCACAGCGGATCCCGGAGGAACTGCAGCGTTACTCCCAGCGCGAGGAAGTCGGGCGACACACCTCGATCATGGTCGTCAACCCCAGTGGCGGCGTGGCCTTCGGGAAGGACGGCCTGGAGGCGGCCAACTTTCAAGGCTGTGAGTTCCTGGCCTGGAGCAAGGTGAAGAAGAACCAGTCCGCGGTGTTCGTTTCGCACTGGAGCCGAGTGAGAGAAGTTACGAACGCCGCCATCCCGAACGCCGTCTTTCTCGCCAAGCCGCTTTACCAGTCGAACTGGGACCCGGGGGCCCGTCGTTCGACCCAGAGTTGGACGGGCGTCCTCGTGATGACCGTGGACTTGCAGGGCTTTTTGACCGAGCACCTCACGCCCCTCTCCCCCCAGCGCAGCCCGCCGCGCCTATGGATCATGGACCAGGATGGCACGATCCTGCTTCAATCCGAGCATCCGGAGATGGTCCGCGAGAACGTGTTCCGTCCGCAATTGGAGTGCGCCCAATGCCACGTGTCGTTTGATTACGCGCAGCGGATGCTGCCCGGCAGGGCGGGCACGACTGAATATCAGTTGAAGGACCAGCCCAAGAAGTTGGCGGCGTTTGTGCCCGTGCGATTCGCCAACGCCTCCTGGGTCATGGTGGTCAACGCCCCCTACGACGAGGTGCTCGCCTTTGTGGGGCAGTCCTATCGCCAGATGCTGCTGCTGTTGGGAACGGTGGTGGCGGCGTTCGGGCTGGCCTCGGTGATGGTGCATCGGACGAATCTCTCCCGGGCGCGGGCGAAGGAGGAGGCGCGACACTGGCAGCAGAAGCATCAGTTGGAGGAGCAACTGCGACGGACGGAGGAACGCTACCGCACGCTGTTTCAACAGTCGCCGGACGGCATTGTGATGTTGGACCCGGTGACGTTGCTGCCGGTGGAATTCAACGACGCCGCCCATCGGCAGTTGGGGTATTCGCGGGAGGAGTTTGCCCGGATGACCGCCTGCGAGCACGCGGCGCATGGGACGCCCGAGGAAATCAAGGCACGGGTGGCGGGCATCCTGCAGGCGGGAAGCGCCCACTTCGAGATCGAGCAACGCACGCGGCTGGGCAAACTCCGCACCGTGGACATCCTGGCTCAGACCCTGCGCCTCGGGGATCAAACGCTGCTGCATTGCATCCACCACGACATCACGGAGCGCAAGCGCGCGGAGGATGTGCTGACCGGGCGCAGCGCGCAGTTGGAAGCCTTGCACCAAGCCAGCCTCAGCATTGCTGCGGAGATGGAGACGGGCCTGCTGCTGCAAACCATCAAGGACAAGGCGCTGCGCCTGTTCCGCGGCCACTCGGCGGGATTGTGGTTGCACCGGCGCGGGAGTGACGAACTGGAATGCGTGGTCAGCTCCGGGGACGCCTACGCCCCCGACCACGCCGTGTTGAAGAAAGGACAGTCGCTCGCGGGCGCATGCTGGGAAAAGGGGATACCGCTCGTCGTCAAAGAGCGGCGCGGCTCAACGACCGAAACCCGGGCCGAGGCTCAGGAGCCGGGAACGTCGGCCATGGCCGCTCCCCTGCGATGGGGAGACGCCTTTCTCGGGGTGTTGGAGATTCACGCCGCCGGGGCCGACGCCTTCACGCGCGACGACACCATGTTGCTCGGCCTGTTTGCGTCGCAGGCGGCCATTGCCGTCAAGAATGCCGGCTTGCTCGAACGGGTCCGCCGGGACGAGAGCATCAAGACCACGCTCCTCCACGATGTCAGCCACCGGGTGAAAAACAACCTGGCCCGCCTGCTTGAGATCATCCGGCTCGAACGGGAACGCGTGGAGTCGGCTGCTGTAGGATGTCAGGCGGCCTTCGCCGACTTGGAGGATCGGCTGCGCGGCATGGAACTCGTGCATCGGATGCTCTCCACTTCGGAATGGCAGCCGTTGCCGTTGCGCGAGCTTGCGACGCAAATCGTCGCGGGCGCCTTGAGCGGCTCGCCGATCCGCGATCGGATTCGCGTGTCCGTGTTGACCCCAGGGGAACCACTCCGGGTGGTGCCTGAACAAGCCACGGCCATTGCCCTCATCCTGAGCGAGTTGGCAACCAACAGCGTCAAGCACGCGTTTGAGAATCGGACCGAGGGGCGGCTGGACGTGAAATTCGGGGTGGAAGGCGCGGGGCAAGGCCGGCCAATAGTGCGCCTGCACTTCCGCGATGATGGCCCGGGTTGGCCGGCGGACGTGCTGAGCGGGCGCAGCCGCCACGTCGGCCTGCATCTGATCCAGGCCAGCATCCGCAGCCCGCTGCGCGGAGAATTGAAGTTGCACAACGACCACGGCGCCGTGGCCGAGGTCGCGTTCAAATTAGCCTTGATGGAATGAGAAAAAGAATCCTGCCATGACTCGAACCAAACCCATCCACGTCCTGGTCGCGGAAGACGATGCGCTCGTCTGCGACGGCACCGCCGGACAACTCAGCCGGCTCGGTTACTCCTTGGCTGGCTGCGCCTATGATGGCCCCCAAGCGGTCGAGTTGACCGCCGAACGGCGTCCTTCGGTAATCCTGATGGACTTGCAGATGATTGATCCCGACACCGGTCGTGAGGACCCGCAGGCCGGCCTCAAAGCCACGCGCCAGATCCAGGACCGCTTCCCCACCGCCGTCGTCATCCTCACGGCCCACGAGTCGCCCGACTTGGTTTATCAGGCCACCGAAGCCGGGGCCAACGGCTACCTGGTGAAACCGGCGGGCGACTTGGAACTGAGCCGGGCGATCACCATCGCTCAGGCGCGCTTCCGCGATTTGACCGCCCTGCGGCGTTTGAACACGCTGCTGCACTTTCGCAACGAGAAGCTCCAGGCGGCGCTCAAGCAGGCCAAACCGCTGGTGGGACTGATTACCGCGTGCGCGAACTGCCGCAAGGTCCGGGATGACCGCGGAGAATGGCAGCGCATGGAGCGTTACATCCAGACCCACACGAGCGCCCGATTCAGCCACGGGCTGTGCCCGGAATGCGCGACCGCGCTCTATCCGGACATCTTTCCCGAGCCCCCAAAACTCTGAGTCTGGAATCGCGTTGTCCGCCGCCGGGTCGTTGCCTCGTTGGATGCCCCGATGAACTAACGGCAGCCACCACCGGGTGGCGTCACAAATCTGTGACAGTTCGCCTCCCGATTCGCATTCCTGTGACAATTCGGAGCGTGAGTTGGAGCGGCCCCCGCTTCCTGGCACGACGGGGCGTGGAATGAACTGATACTTTCACTCGCCGCTCGAATCACACGAAGACCGCAGCCAGGCGCGGAGATTCCTGCGGTGCGGTCGCCGTGGCCTCGTCATTCCGAGCCGCCCCTCATCAGAAGCAATACCCGGCTGGCAAAGGCCCTGCTATTCCGCGGGGCATGGCCACACAACATACTTATATTCGTTCCATCCTCGGCGTGATCTCGCAGGGTTTCGGGCGCGGCGTGGTCCGCACCGCTCTGCTCGTGATCGCCGTTCTCGTCCTCACAAGCGTCCGGGCGCAAGCCCAGACGCCCACGATTTCTCCCGCCGCCCAAAAGGCGCACGCGCAGATCACGGCCTACAATGGGCCGGCCACCTGCATCGCGTGTCACCAGCGGCAGGCGCAGGAGATGTTCGGTTCGGTTCACTACCAGGAAATGGCGGAAACGCCCGGTGTCGCCAACATTGACGGCCCGGCTGGCAAAGGGCGCAATGGCGCCATGGTGATGAACTCCTACTGCGGCACGCCCACCACCTCCTCCCGGGCCACGTGCGCCACGTGCCACACCGGGAATGGCCGCATCCCCTCGACGCAGATCACCGCCGAGCAGCTCGTGAACATTGATTGCATGATGTGCCACCAGGACGCCTACAAGCGCGTCCCGGCGCCGCCTTACGTCCAAGTGTCCTTTCCCGGAACAAACGGCACGACCCACACGATCAACGCCGTCGTCGAGGACGAAACCGGGTTCGACTTCGTTCCCGACACGGCAAAGATGACGATTTCGCTGCTCCAAGCCGCCCAAACCGTGCATCTGCCAACGCGCGCCTCCTGTCTGCGTTGCCACGCCGGCGCAGGCGGCAGCGACGGCGGCAAACGCGGCGACATCTCCACCGTTACGGCCAATCCGCCGCTCACTTCCGACGTCCACATGAGTCCGCAAGGCGCCAACCTCGCGTGCGCGAACTGCCATAGCGCGGGCGGGCATCGCGTCATGGGCCGCGGCGTGGACTTGCGCCCGAACGACAGCACCAATCACTTCAGTTGCGCGAGTTGTCACACGGAGCGACCGCACGGCGATTACAACGCCCGCGTCGGCACGACGCGCGACGTTCACGCCGGTCACGTTGCCTGCCAGAGCTGCCACATCCCAGCCTACGCGAAAGACAAGAGCACGGAAATGCGGCGCACCTGGCTCCATGCGGAATTCTCGATGGCCGCCTGCCGCGGTCAGGGTGGTTGGTTGCCCGGCGAGGTCCGCGCGTCGAACGTGATTCCCAGCTATCAGTGGTTTGACGGTACCAGTCTCGCAAACGTGCTGGGCCAGGTGCCGGTGGAAAACGCGCGGGGCGAATACGTCCTTGCGCTCCCCAACGGCAGCGTGCAAACGCCGAACTCCAAGCTCTTCCCCATGAAACTGCACTACTCGGACGCGGCCGTTCACGACGCCACCGGATTGCTCATCCCGCATTCGACCTGGAAGTTCTTCACCTCCGGCGATTTCTCCGCCGCGGTTGCGGAAGGCCAGGCGTTGTCCAACTTGGAAGGCCCCGCCTCCGTTCTCCCGGTTATGGAGTATCAAACTATCAACCACGGCGTCGAGCCCAGCGCGAATGCCCTCCAGTGTGGCGCGTGTCACTCCGCCTACGCGGCGGGCGGCCCCGTGCGCATGAACCTGAAGGCCGACCTGGGCTACGCCCTCAAAGGCGCGATGACGGCCGTTTGCAGCCAATGTCACGGCAACAAGAACTCCAAGGGATTCGCCTGGGTGCATGATTACCACGTTCGCGGGAAGGGCTACGACTGCTCCAGTTGCCATGATTTCTCGCGACCCGAGCGCGGCCTGACCCGCATCTCTGCCATCAAGCCCGCCGCGCCGAGCGGCCCTGTCGCGACGACCGTTTCGAGTTCCGCCGTCAAGCTCGTGTGGGCCGACAACTCCACCACCGAACAGGGCTTCCGCATCGAACGCTCGCTGGACGGCGTGAACTTCGCTGAAATCCGCACCGTCGGCTCG
>CAZJTM010000124.1:16997-18694 GCA_964548925.1 uncultured Verrucomicrobiota bacterium
GACCGACTCCGGGCTGACCGCCGGCACGCCGTACTTCTATCGGGTCCGGGCCTACAACGCATCGGGCACCTCCGAGTACTCGATGATCGGTCGCGCCAACGCTGCGGCCCCGCAGCCGCAACCCCCGCCCGCCCCGACGGGCTTGGCCGCCAGTGCCGGCAACGCCCGCGTCACGCTGACGTGGAACGCTTCCTCGGGTGCCACCAGCTACAACGTGAAGCGCGGCACTGTGGCCGGTGCCTACGTGACCCTCGCGACGGGAGTCAGTGCCACCAGTTATGCGGACACCAGCGCCGTCAACGGCACGACCTACTTCTACGTCGTCTCCGCCGTGAACGCCGGCGGCGAGAGCGCGAACTCCAGCGCCGCCAGCGCCACACCGCAAGTCGCCGCTCCGGCCGCACCGACCGGACTGATGACGACCGCCGTGGACGCCCGCGTCAAATTGGCTTGGAATGCCTCAACCGGGGCGACCAGCTACAACGTCAAACGCGCCACCAGCGCCAACGGGCCGTTCACTACCATCGTCGCCGGTATCACGAAGCCCAGCTACAACGACACGCCTCCGCCCGGCGCCTCCACCTACTACTACGTGGTCTCCGCCGTGAACGCCGGCGGCGAGAGCCCGAACTCCCCTGCGGTCAGCGTGACCATGCCGGACAGTGCCACGCCGATGGCGCCAACGGGATTGAAGGCTGAAGCAGGCGACGGTGGAAAGATGAAACTGACATGGAACCAATCCACCAGCCCAAATATCGTGGGGAACAAAGTCTATCGTTCGACAACGAGCGGCGGAGACTACGCTCTCATCGCCTCCGTTTCCGCGCGGAAATCCTACACAGACTCCGGCCTGAGTCGCGGGAAGACATACTACTATGCGGTCACCGCGCTGGACGCGAGCGGGCGCGAGAGCGCCTACTCGCAACCAACCTCCGCCAAGGCCAGGTGACCGCGCAGACCGATTCCCGAGCCGTCACGATGCACTTGAACAAACGCCACGGATTGGGAACAGATGAGTGGCGAATAAAAGCAGCACCATCGTCGGACACACGCCCGGTTCACCAAACGGGGGCCGCCCCATTGAAGTCCAATGGCGGCGGCCCGCCCCTGCAAATCGAATTACCCGATCATCAAAATGTTCCCCGCCCACCGGCAGCGCCATGTTCTGGCCCGCACCTTCCACATACGGAAGAGCGTGACGCTACCAGTGTAGTGACGCTCTTTCAAAAGTCAGATTTGTTGAGGCTTATTGGGCGGGGGGCATTTGAATGCGAGGTGATTCGCGGCGTCGGAAAGACAAGTTCGAGCGGACGACGATCTTCCGTAAGCTGCAACGGCAACGGTTTCCCGTCCTGGAAGCCGAACTTGGACTGCTCAAGGCGCTGGACCAACCGTGCTGCGAAGTCATCTCCCTGACGGACTGGGGCCGCTTCATCCAGGCCTAGAGTGGTGCGGGGAGGGCCGTCCGCCCTGTTCGCGGGTGGGGCTGGCGCACGCCGACCTGGCTAAGAGGGGCTATCAGTTTCCCACCACCAGGGCGCTGATCGAAGCTCTGAAGACCCGGCCGACCCTGCGCCGGCTCTGCGGCGGGGAGGCGACCGACGACGCGCCACCGATTCGCGCCTTCAGCGCGCCGCTGGCCTACGTGCCAATCATTGACGCCAACCCGCGCGGCGGGGAGAAGATTCCTTTCGCGC
>CAZJTM010000125.1:0-18620 GCA_964548925.1 uncultured Verrucomicrobiota bacterium
ACCGGGCTTTCGACGCGCTCTTCGCCTCCGCGCGCAGGCGTTCGAAGCGCAGGGGTTCGCCGTACTTCACGGCAATCCGTCGCGGCAACGGCACGAGCCGATGACGGCCATAGGCCTCGTAGGTTCCGAACACGCGCACGGGCACCACGGGTTGATCCGACTTGATCACAATCAACCCGATGCCCGAGCGCGCCGGTTGCATCTGGCCGTCGCGCGTCCGCGTACCCTCGGGAAACAGGACGATGGCGTTGCCCTCGCGGAGGCGTTCGAGAATGACGCGCAGGCCCGCCGCGCTGCCGCCGTCACGGTCCAGCGGCACGACGCCCCACTGGCGCAACACCCAGGCCATCGGCGGAAAGCGGAAGAGAGTGTCTCGCGCGAGAAAGTTGATGGGACGACGGACGCCGGCGCCGACGAGCGGCGGGTCAATGTAGCTGCTGTGATTGGACGCCAGCACGGCACCGCCGGAGAGCGGCACGCGTTCCGGGTTGAACACCCGCCAGCGAAAGTAGAACCGGAAGATCGCCCGGAATCCCACCCAGCCGAGGCGATAGCACGTATTCATCCGTTGCATGGTGAGAGCAGGCTCAACCCAGTTCTACGAGGCATGGAGCATCCGTCTTGGGTGGCAACGCCATCGCGGCGGTTCACGGTTTTGCCGCCAGACGCTGCCGGACGTCGTTGATGATGAGCGCGCTGGTTTCCTCGGAGGTCAGGTGGGAATTGTTGATCACCTTTGCGCCCAGGGCGATCATCAGGGGCGCGACCGCGCGCTGGCTGTCCCGCTGGTCGCGGGCGGCCAGATTCTCGTTCACGCCGTCAGCGGCACGCCGGCGCGCGCGTTCCTCCAACTGGGCGTCCAGGTAGAACTTGAAATCCGTTTCCGGAAAGACGTTCGTCCCGATGTCGCGTCCCTCCATGACGAGATTCCCGAACTGGAGGCACTCGCGTTGGCGGTTCTTCATCCACTCGCGCACTTTCGGCACAGCGGCCACGTGCGGCACTGCGGCGCTCGTCGCGTCCGTGCGCACCTCCTTCTCCGGGAAGTAGCCGTCCACGAGCAGGCGGACGCGGCCGTCCACGCAACTGAGCGTGGTCTTCCAGCGACGGCAGGCGTTTGCGACCGCCCTGGCGTCATGCACGTCCACACCGGACTTCAGGCAATACCAAGCCAGGGTCCGGTACATGGCGCCGGTGTCCACATAGACGTAGCCTAGAGCTTTGGCCACCAGCTTGGCGTTAGTGCTCTTGCCGCTGGCGCTCGTGCCGTCAATGGCGATGACAATGGGTCGTTTCATTGTTTTTGGCTCACCGTCAGATCAGTCGGACGGGTTGGACTTGTCGGATGCTTCGGAGGCCGTGGCCCTCGGTGGCTTCACTCTGCGAACAGCTCGCTCATGCCCAACTTCCGACCCGTCTTCACGTCCAGGATCGTCGCGCCCAAGCCACCCGGCGGTGGCGCGGCGAGCTTCTGGAAGAAGTTCGGGAACGTCTTCTTTACGCAGGCGGGATTGTGGATTTTAATCCCCGGCACTTTCAATCCCAGAATCGCGAAACACATCGCCATCCGGTGATCGTTGTAGGTTTCAATTTCGGCGCCGTGGAGCTTCGAGGGCCAGACCGTCAAGGTTTCACCTTTCTCGACCACCTTCGCCCCGCACTTGGTCAACTCGGTGCGCAGCGCGGTCACGCGCTCGCATTCTTGGAGGCGCAGACGGCCGAGGTCGGTGAACTCGATGCCCGCCTCTCGACGTTCCATGCCCAGACCGCCCCACAAATCCGCCGAAATCACGATCGCTGCCATGATGCTGTCTCCAAGCTGTCCCTCTCTGGAGATGCGGTCAGGTAACGGAATGAATGCGGTGAAGTCTCCGTCAATCTGCCATCCCGATTCAGGCCATGCGCGCAAGGAAATGCCGGGATCGCCGTCATTGGGCCGGGGAATCCTGCCGGGGCGGTGTGCGGCGCGAACCCAATCCCAGAGTTCCCCAAACCGTCCCGGCATCTCGCTGTAATGGGTGCGTTTCAGAAACTCGGCCATCCACGCCCCTGCGGACAACAGCCAATCCGCCGCCAGGAAGTAACTCCCGCTGCTCGCATCCGGCTCGATCTGAAACTTGCCTCCGCGCGCTGGGAACGCCTCCACCATGCGTTTCGTCATCTCGACGTAAGGCGTCTCCTCGGCATCCTCACCTTCGATGTGGACCTCCCAGCCACCTACTCGCGTACACAGCAGCAGGGCCGACGCGAACTGCGAACTCTGCGTAATGCTGACGGTGCAACTGCGTGCCGCTCCACTCGCCCCTTGTAGCAGCGGACGTGAGTCCGCTCCATTTGGAGTCGGCGAAATCTGCGCGGACTCACGTCCGCTGCTACCGCCAAAGAAAAGGGCTGGCAGCTTGTCGTTTCCCGAATCCACACGGTAGCCCAGTTCACGCAGCGCTTGGAAGAGCGCCGCCTGCGGCCGCTCATGCATCCGCGGCACGCCGGACAACCGATAGACTCCGTTCCCCAAACAAACCAGCGCCGCCAGGAACCGCGCCGCTGTGCCCGCGTTGCCGACGAAAAGCTCCAGCGGCTTCTCCGACGTTCCGGCGTTCGGGATTCTTCCGCCCAACCCGCGTACCGTGATGGTTCGGTTGCAGAACTCGTCTGGATCAAGCTCGACGCGTACCTCAAATCCCAACGTGCGCAACGCTTCCGCCATCACCTGCGTGTCCTCGCTCCAGAGCGCGCCGTGCAGCGTGACTTCCCCGTCGGCCAGCGCGGCCAGAATGAGCGCCCGGTTGGTAATGCTCTTCGAGCCGGGCACGGTGATCTTCGCACGGACTGGTTTTTCCAGCGGCACGATTTCAATGAGTTCCGGGAGCGCCATGGGAGGAAGAGGGGCTTAACCACGGATGCACGTAGCCGGACCCGACGCGGTGTTCGGAATGGAGGAGAGCTTCTCGCGGCGACAACCGCGTTCCGGTTGGGTTGCGGTTTTGCCGCACGGTGGTTTCTGCGTCTCTGCAGTAACGGCTGTTCGCGTTGGGTTGCACCCTTGCCGCGCCGGGTTCATCTGGGGTGGGCTCACTCCGACGATTGACAGGTTATTCCGCTGCACCAAGCATCGCGTCGGCGCTTGGCGGTTTCGAAGAACTGCACCAGATGGTCCGCGTCCGCCTCGCGCAGGAGGGCCTGCACCCGCTGGAGTTGCCGCACGAAGTCATCCAAAATCACGCGCAGATGCGTGCGGTTGGCGAGGGCGATGTCCCGCCACATCTCCGGGGAACCGGACGCCACGCGCGTCGTGTCGCGAAACCCATTCGCGCAGAGGGCTTGTTGCTCTTCTGGCAGCGAGGGGGACAGTACCAAGTTGACCAGGGCCGCCGCCACGATGTGCGGCAGGTGGCTGGACCGGCTCACGAGCAGGTCGTGATCCTCGGGCGAGAGCTTCATCACTTGACTGCCCACGGACTTCCAAAAGCGCTCAGTCTTTTTCAGCGCCGCCGGGTCGGTCCGCCGCGTGGGAGTGACCACACAGATCGCACTCTCAAACAGGTCCTCTTGGGCGGCGGATACGCCGGTTTTTTCCGTGCCGGCCATGGGATGGCTGCCCACGAAGCACGCGCCCGCGCGGGCAATGCGGCTTTCCAGCTTCTTCACCACGCTGGACTTGGCGCTCCCGACGTCGGTCACGATGGCGCCGTGTTTCAAGGCGGGGAGCAGCCGCTTGACCAAGGGGGGCATTTGGGCAATCGGCGTGCAAAGGATGACCAGGTCGGCATTCCAAACGGCCGCCAGCAGGTCGGTGGTGGCGAAATCCACCGCGCCAGCGTCCGCGCATTCGCGCACGCTGGTGTCACGGCGCACGTAGCCCGCGACTTCGCGAGCCAGGCGGCGGCGTTTGATGGCCAAGCCCAACGAACCGCCAAGCAGACCCACGCCCACGAGGGTAACTTTGTTCCAGCGCATGCGCGAAGATAGCGAAAGCGGGCCCACAGATGAAAGATGGAAAACACTCCGGTTCTCGGCGAAGTCTTTACTCGGGGCGCTCGGACTTGGAGAATTCGCACATGGAACGAATTCATGGGCTCCTGGTCTTGTTGACAGGTTCGCTGGCGGTAATGGCGGCCAGCACCCAGCCAAACGCCGTCAAGCTGTGGCCGCAAATCACTCCGGGCATTCACAATCACGCCGGCGTCCTGGCCATGAGGTGCGAGGTGGCCGCGGACGGGCTGACGGTGACGGACACCGTGTGGGACAGCTACACAGTCGCGGGGTGCGGGAAGCGATGGACTGTGAACATGGGCGCGCCCATGCCCGGACCATTGAAGAACCACACGTTCGGCCCTGAGTACTCGGGGCTGCCGGTCAACCTCACCGTGGAGTTTTACAATCCGGCGAAACCGTGGGAGGTGAGGGAGAACTACCAAGAGATACTGCTGCTCGGTGGCCGGCAGCGCATTGGGTTGCCGGACTGGTTTCGCGTGCCCACCAACCGCCTGGGCTACGATTTCGATGAGGGAAATTGGTTTCCGTCTGGCTGGGTCTTGCCGCGCGGCAAGTTCGCCCTGTGGCAGGGCGCGGCCAAGGCTCGCCAGCAGGATCGCAAGGGCGAGTGTCCCCTGTACGATTTCGGGTTCACGCATGTCGCCCCGTGTGCAATGACCCATAACGGTGGCCGGGGTACCCGCGACCGGCGGGCGCTGTTGTTCGGTGACAACGAGTGGATTCCGCACGATGGCGCAAAGGACGCGTTCACCGCCGATCCCACCGATCCCAAGAACTGGAAGATCGAGCCGTTTCACCACCACGCCGAAAACTGCGCGATCATCATTCCGGATTTTGAGGCGCCCGGATATCACACCTGGCAAGATCACCAATACGAGGCCTTCGCCCGGCTCATCGGCGAGGTGCGCGCCCGCCGTCCGGAGGTGCTCATTGGTTGCTGGGGCGTGGGGGTGCTGCGATCCTCCTTCCGCATTTTCGACAGCATTTGGGAAGGTAAACCAACCGGTGTCGTTGACTTGAACGGCGCCCGGCAATGGCGCGCGAAATACGACCACCCGGAGGCGGACCTCCATCCGGTCTTCACCCGATGCCACCTCAACCTGGGCAACCCGTCGGTCTATTGGATCAATAACTCCAAGCCCTCCCAGCTTTACGCCTTCGTGCAGGAGTGGGAGCAGGGCAAGCGGGCCCGGCCTCAAGTGACCAACATCCTTTCCACGTGGATTCAGGTGGAGTTCGTGGACAACTACCCCCTTTCGCAGTATCGGTTCACCGATGCCAACGGTCGGACGCGCTGCGAAGACCTCAAGCATCAGGTCCCGGCGTCCTCCACCTACGCGCTCTCGTTGTTTGGTCACTGCGTCATGGACGGCCTGCAATGTTGGGAGATCGGCGCGCGGTATTCGGAAGCACTCGAAGACTATTCCGACTGGCGCGTTCGCGAACCCACAGTCAAGCGCACGATCAACGGGGTGGAGGTGGACCTCAACTACTACCTGAAGTACTTCGGGTTTTACAATTTCCACGTCTTGGGCATGTGGCAGGCCAGTCAGCACAAAGACATCATCGAAGCCGCGACGCCGTGGGAGATGCCCGAAATCAAGACCTCCAAGGGAAACACCTGGCGGGTGGGTGACGAGCGCTACCCGAGCTTCGTGAACTTCTACAAGGAGCCCTTGGTGCGGGCGAAACCTTCCGCGGATGGCAAGACCCTGTTGGTGGTGGCCTGCAATCCGCACAACTTGGGCTCGGAGCGAGTCTGGTTGAGGTTGCCGGGCCGCGTGGAGGAATTCAGCTTGGAACTGGCGGGCGATTACCCGGTCATCAAACGCTTCCCGGTCGCGTCCCCCAAGCAGTCCCGGTAGGCGCACCAGAGGCGGCGTGTTTGCCACCGCGGGCCGCGTCCGCCGACGGAATCAAGGGCCGCCGATGGCGCCAACGTAGCGGCCCAACCAATAACCGAGCAGGAATTCGTCACCCGGGAAGTCCGTCGCGTCGTTGCCGTGGTCCAGGATGAACGGCTGCGTGTTGATCCGCGCGATCAACCGTTCCCCGGGCGGAAGCAATTCCTTCAACTCCCGGCCCATGAAGTTCGGTGGCAACTTCGAGAGATCCTGCCGGTGGGAATTGACCATCCGCCAGGCAATGGTGTCGAGGGGGACGCCCCGTAGCGTCCAGACGGATCCAGCCGCATCAATGTCCGTCACGCCGCACGCGGCGGCGATGAAGTTCCAGATGGGATAGCGTTCCGGGCGCTCAATCTCCAAGTGCTCCCGGACCACCGCCCGGTACCGCGTCCGCAATTCGTCCGTGAACGCGAAACGGACCAGCGGCCAGTAGGTGAAGAAGGACAACTCGTCGTCGCTGTGGTTCCACTCATCGCCCATGTCGTTGCCCTGATGCACATAGCCCGTTGTGGGCGCGACCAGCTTGAGTGAACTCAGGATATTCGTGAGATAACCGTGCTTCGCGAACAGTTCATCCGCCTTCTCCCGGTACCGCGGGTTGTCCGTCATCGCAAAGGCCAGTTGCAGGCTGGCGGTGATTTCGGCGCTGTTGAGCTGACGGTCGTGGATCGTGGGCGGATACCAGTTCACGTATTCGGGATTCCAACGCCCCCACAGGGTGGGCTGGCCATCCACATCCACCAGATACAGGTCATGCGCCAGGATATGATCCACGATGCGGACGAAGTTGGTGGCGATCCGGGCGCGTTCGGCGGCGTTGGCGGCCACGAGTTCCCACATCACGGCGTGGGCATAGGTTTGCGAACAGATTTCGTCACTGCTCGTGTGGCCTTTCCACTCCCAGCCGGGATCCGGCGCGTCGCGCCAGCGCTCGGGGTCGGAGAACTTGAAGCCCTCGCGCTCGAACGTGCGGGCGGGAAAGCCGGTGTGGCGGTGGATCGTTTGCAGCCGTTCGAGCGCCGTGAACGATTCCCAAGCTTGCCGTCGGATGTCCTCTTCGCGGGTGACGGCGTAACGGGCGCCGAGGGAGCCGATGTAGTAGCTCGTCCAGCCACCATCATTGTCGGTATCAATCAACTCGCTGGAGGTGATGTCGCCGGGCACGAGCAGCCGGCGTTCGCCCGTGAAACCGTAGCGGATGTTTCGCGACCGGATCTTGCGGTGGAACCAGTCGGCTTTCGCGGCGAGCGTGGTCTGCCGAAACTCGATCTTGTTCAACCCGGTCCGGGTGAGCACCCAGACATGTCCATCAGAGTCCACGGCCAGGTCCAGCACGTCATCATCCCGCAGCCAGCGTTTGCCCGCGTAATAACGGAAGCGCGGCGGCTCGATGCCGGGCGCGGACGGCGTGGCGTAACGGGAATTCGTGGTTGCTCGTTCGAAGAAGGCGCCGCGAGTCGTGCCAAACCAGTCGCCGCCCGGCACGGACACCTTGCACGTGAGTTCCGGCCAGGGCACGCCAGGTCGGGCGGTCGGGACAGGGCGCGGCGAAGGCCACCCAGACTTGTCATTCAACTTCGGGTCGCCGTTGGCGCCGTTGCAGCGCCAGCCATCGTCGAAACGATATGCCAGGTCTCCCTCCGGCGTCAGGGCGATGTCTTTGGCAACCTTGCCGGCGAAGGGACGATAGCTCCTGTCCAACGCCAGGGTGTGATCGTAAACCCGCGCCACTCCTTTGTCCGTGAGCACATAAACGGTGTTCTCCTTGTCCACGCACAGCTTCTTGAAGACGGCGTTGGTCAACTCCGGAGCGTGCTGGATGCGCACGGCGACGTCCTGCCAGAACGGCGTGTCGGGAATCGGCCCCGCCACCAGCGCGACGGGTGCGGCCCAGAGCGCAAACCGGCCGAGCCTGTAAAACGCGGATTTCATGGCTGGCAGCATACCACAACCACCGGCGGAATCGAGCCGCAGACTCAAGCCCTCGGCCCGCTGGCGGGTGCAAGTGGGCTTCCGATTCTGCGGCACCCCTGCCGGCGCGCCTGGCCCTCTCAGGTTGACACGCCCCGCTGGCTGAACAACCTTTGCCGCCGTGACTTTGACCCATTAACCATAAACCAAAGGAAAACGATCATGGCAATCGCAGTTGGAACGAAAGCCCCGGATTTCTCGCTCAAATCCAAGAGCGCGACGGGCGTGGCGGACATCAAGCTCAGCAACAACTTCGGCAAGAAGAACACGGTGATCCTGTTCTTCCCGCTGGCGTTCACGGGGGTTTGCACCCAGGAGATGTGCGATATCACCGCCGGGCTGTCGGCGTACTCCGGCCTGAACGCCGAGGTCATCGGCATCAGCGTGGACAGTCCGTTCGCGCAGGAGGCCTGGGCGCAGAAGGAGAAGATCGGCATCACGCTGGCGAGCGACCTGAACAAGACCACGGCCAAGGCGTACGGCGTGTTGCTGGACGATTTGCTCGGCTTCGGCTCAACGAGCGCCCGCGCGGCGTTTGTCGTGGACAAGCATGGCATCGTTCAATACAGCGAACAGACGCCGACGCCGAAGGACCTCCCGAACTTCGCCGCCGTCAAAGCCGCGTTGGCCAAGCTGAACTAACCGTTCACAGCGCAAACGATTCTGCAATGGACGCCGGACTTGGCGTCCTTTTCGTTTTCCCGAGCCGTAACCTTGTTGTTGTTTCTTCGGGGCGGCGGGTGCGTTGTGCGTAGGACAGGCTTCCAGCCTGTCTCTGACATCCGCCTCACCGCTAGGTGACGTGCGGACCGGACTCAGCGGCGTGAGCAAAGGCGGTGATCCCATGAAGTTTGAGACAGGCTGGAAGCCTGTCCTACGGCAGGGACACGGCCAAGACGACTCGGCAGGCCGAACGGGGCGGCTTACCAGCCGACCTCGCGGCCCGCGTTTTGTTCCTGCAAGTACTTCATCAGCGGCGCGTAGTAGTCGAGCAGGGCCTTGCCGCTGATTTCCTCGCCGGTGGCTTCGCGGATCAACTCGCGCCAGTCGCGCGTGGCGCCCGCCCGCATGATCTGGAGCAGGTAGTCACCGACTTGCTTGTTGCCGGAGAAGCTGCAGTTGCGCGGGTCCTGCCCGAGTTTCTTGGCGATGTGCGCGTGCAGTTGATACTTGATGGCGAAGGCGATGGCGTACTTGTAGTAATCGCCCGGATCGTCGTTGATGTGCGTCTTGGTCGCGGGATCGCAGAATTCCTCGCCGCGCGTGTCCGGCGGCGCGAAGCCTTGATACCTCGCCACGTGTTCCCACCAGCGCTTGTTCAACTGATCGGCGGGCAGATTGCCTTCGTAGAAATCACGTTCCCACGCCGCCATCACTCCGACCGACCAGGGGATGAAAACCACCTGATCCAGCGCCGCGTTGAGCAGCCATTGAATCTCGTCGAACTTCGTCTCGGGCGAAACCAGCCCCAACTCGCGCAGGTACGGCACCTGCACCGTCGGGGTGGCGAGCGTTTCGGCCATCGCCTCGTGCATCGCGGGACTGGCGCCCTCGCGCAGGACGACCGGCACCTCGGGCCGGTCGTAGGCCAGGCCGTAGAAGACGTGTCCCAGCTCATGGTGCGCGGTCATGAACCAGTCGAAATCCGCCCGGACATTCATCAGCGAGCGGGTGTCGCGTTCGAGGTCAATGTCCCACGCCGAGGCGTGCGTGTTTTTCTTGCGTGTAGCGTTGGCGGGCAATTCATAGAGGTCCGATTTCGTCCAAAAAGTCTCCGGTACCCTTGGCAAGCCGAGTGATTCGCCATAGCGAACGGCCTGACGCACGATCCACTCGGGCGATTTGTCCTTGAACAGAGGATCGAGATCCACGCTTTCGACCAGGCCGGGCCACGCCTGTCCCCACCGGTTCGGCAACCAGTGCGCCGGGATGAGTTTGGGCACGGGCTGGCCGTAACGCTGCGCAAGCCGGTGCCGCGCCCAACAATGCAGTTGCAGGTAGAGCGGACGTGTCTCCTGCACGAGCCGGTCGGTCAACGCCTTCATCTCATCCACGCTCATGCCGAAGTTGGCGCATTGGAGGGCGAAAAACGAACTGAAGCCCAGTTCGCGCGCGACGCGGTTGCGCAGGTCGCGCAGTTGGAGCAGGCCGGGCTTCAGCGCCACGCCGGATTCCTTTGATGCCCTCCAGACCGCGAGTCGCTCCGTGAGATTGGTGGACGTGGCGAGCACTTCGTCAATCTGGTTGGCGGTGATCGCTTGCGGCTGGGCGGCGCCGGGCGGAGTCCATCTGAATTCAAAACCATCCAGCGTGGCGGCCTGACGCGCCTCGGCGGCGACGCGGGCGCTCACGACATCTGGGATCGTGCCGGGGGCCTGGGCGGCGTTGAGCAGGATCGCGCGAAGCTGCCGCACGGTCAGGTTGTCGAGTTGGTTGGTTTGTTGCAGCAGCGCGCGGGTTTTCTCGATTACCCACGGACTGCCGACAAACGCCGCCAGCGCCCGGTCTGCGCCGATGCGCTGGCCGGTGTGCTCGTCCGTCACGTCGGTCAACGCCAGCCACTGGGCTTCCTGGGAGACGGCGTAGAGGCGTTGGTAGGTGTGATTGTAGGTTTCGAGGAACGTCGTTGCCTCCTGGACGGGCCGGGCCTCGGCGGCCGGTAGCGTTGGAACGATATGCAGGCACGCCAGCGTGGCAATCGTCACGGATTTAAGCGGCAAATTCATCGTCTGCAAGGGTAGGGCAGGTGAGGTAACACGCAAATCGGAAATCGCCAGCCGCCGCGCCACTTGTTAGGTTCTGATCATGCCTGACATCGTGCTGGCCACGCTCAACGCCAAATATATCCACGCCGCTTTTGGCTTGCGCTACCTCCTGGCCAACCTCGGCCCGCTGCAATCGCGCGCCCGGTTGCTCGAATTCGATCTCACGCGCCGGCCGGTGGAGGTCGTGGAGTTGCTGCTGGCAGAAAACCCGCGGATCATTGGCTTGGGCGTTTACATTTGGAACGTCGCGCTGATGACGGAGATTGTGGGGTTGCTCAAGCGACTGTGCCCCGAGATCATAGTTGTGCTTGGCGGGCCGGAAGTCAGCTTTGAGACGGAACGCCAGCCCATCGCGCAACTGGCGGACTACGTCATTGCGGGCGAGGGGGACCTGGTTTTCGCCGAACTGTGTCAGCGCCTGCTGGCGGGCGTCGCCCAGCCCCCCTGGAAAACTCTGTTGCACCTGCAACAAAGTTTTGCAGGAGGAGGCTCGGCGTCGGACGCGACCAGGGGCGGGTTGGCTGGCGGGCGATCGAACGTCATTCGCGCGCCGGCGCCCGATCTCTCGTGCGTGACGATGCCTTACGACCTGTACACCGACACCGACCTCGCCCATCGCGTGATTTACGTCGAGGCGTCGCGCGGCTGCCCGTTCGACTGCGAGTTTTGCCTGTCGTCCCTCGACACGACGGTGCGGCAATTCCCATTGCCCACGTTTCTGGAGGCGATGCAGCGTCTGCTGGACCGCGGGGCGCGCCAGTTCAAGTTCGTTGACCGCACGTTCAATCTGCATTTGCCCACCGCCCGCGCAATCCTGGAGTTCTTCCTGGCGCGGCATCGCGAGGGGCAGTTCTATCATTTCGAGATAGTACCGGACCGGTTGCCCGAAGCGTTGCGCGAAGTCATCAAGCAGTTCCCGCCCGGTTCGCTTCAGTTCGAGATCGGCGTGCAGACGTTCAACGAGGAAGTCGCCGCACGGATTTCGCGCCGGCAGGACTACACGAAGCTGGAGGAGAACTTCCGCTGGCTGCGGACCGCAACCGGCGTCCACATTCACGCCGACTTGATCGCCGGACTGCCGGGCGAATCGTTGGAGAGCTTCGCGGCGGGGTTTGACCGGCTCGTCGCGTTCGGCCCGCAGGAGATACAGTTTGGCATCCTCAAGCGGTTGCGGGGAGTGCCGATTACGCGGCACGACGCTGAGTGGGGCATGGTCTATAGCCCGCAGCCGCCCTACGAGATTCTTCAGAACCGACTGCTGGATTTCGCCACGATGCAGCGGTTGCGGCGGTTCGCGCGGCATTGGGACTTGGTGGCGAACAGCGGGAACTTCGTCGAAGCCACGCCGCTGATCTGGAGCGGTGGCCGATCACCGTTCCACTGCTTTTCCCGGTGGAGCGAATGGCTGCACGCCCGGGCGGGCCGTACCGATGCGATCGCGCTGGGGCGGTTGGTGGAATGGTTGTTTGAGTATCTCACCGCCGAAAACGGACTCGGTGCGGGAAACGTGGCGCGCGTGCTCGCCCGCGATTATCAGCGTCCGGGCCGGCGCGACGTGCCGGAAATCTTGCGGGGCGCGCTGGGCAACGCACCCCAGGTGGCGGCGGTCGGGGGAAAGCGTTCCGCGCTCAAACGGCAGGCGCGCCATTTGAAGGGATGATCACACGCGGAGCTGCCCGTTGCGGCGACGGACGTTGCTTCCTTGGATTCGCTTCATTAGTGTCGCGACGGTTGCAACCATCACGAATCGCACCACATGCACTTTGACTCAATGCTTCGGCTGGCGCTTTGCCTGGGTATTCTGGTTCCCGGAGGCGTGCTGTGCGCGGCACCGCAGGCCGCCAACACTCGCGGGATGGTGTCGTCGGGGCACCCGTTGGCCACCCAGGCCGGCGTGGAGGTGCTGAAGGCTGGCGGCAACGCTGTGGACGCGGCGGTCGCCGTCGGTTTGACGCTCGGGGTGGTGGACGCCGCCAACTCGGGCTTGGGCGGTGGCTGCCTGATGCTCATTCGGTTGCCTGACGGCAGGGTGGTGGCCATTGATGGGCGCGAGACGGCTCCGGCTGCGGCCACGCGCGACCTGTTCGTGCGCGACGGCAAAGCGGTCCCGGAACTTAGCCAGACCGGCGCCCTGGCCAGCGGCGTGCCGGGGGAACTGGCGGCGTTCGACACCGCGCTGAAGCAGTTCGGGAGAAAACCCCTGCGCGACTTGATTCTGCCGGCGGCGGATTTGGCGGAGCGCGGGTTCAGGCTCAACGACGCGTATGCCGCGCGGCTCAAGTCGGTGGCCAGCGACCTGACGCAGTTCGAAGCCTCGCGGGCGGTGTTCTTCCGCCGCGGCCGGCCATTGCGCAGCGGCGACCTTCTGAAGCAACCGGACCTCGCGGCAACGTATCGGGCCATCGCAGAGCAGGGGAGCGATTGGTTTTATCGCGGGCCGTTTGCCACAATGACCGAGCGCTGGATGAAGGCTCAGGGCGGTTTGCTCTCGGCGGCGGACTTCGCGGTTTACCGGTGTGTGTTGCGCGAGCCCATTTCGACGGCGTACCGCGACTACCAAGTCGTCACCTTCCCGCCGCCCAGTTCCGGGGGCGTGCATCTCGCGCAGATGCTCAACATTCTGGAACACTTCGACCTGAAGGCGCTGGATGAGGTGACGCGCCTGCATCTGATGGCCGAAACTATGAAGCTGGCCTTCGCGGATCGTGCGTATTGGCTGGGCGACCCGGACTTCGCCCAAGTCCCGCGCGGCTTGGTGGCGAAGGAGTACGCGGCGAGTCTCGCGAAGCGCGTGAGTCTCACCCGGGCAGGACCGGTCCCGTCGCACGGCGAACCGCCAGGCTGGCAATCCGACTTCTTCCGAAAACACACCACCCATTTCTCCGTTGCGGACGCCGAAGGGAACTGGGTGGCCTGCACCGCCACGGTGAACACGAGTTTCGGATCGAAAGTGGTGATTCCCGGAACGGGCGTAGTGCTCAACAACCAGATGGATGACTTCTCCGCGCGGCCCGGCGCAACGAACTATTTCGGCCTCGTGGGCGCGGACGCGAACGCCATCGCGCCTGGCAAGCGCCCGCTGTCCAGCATGACGCCGACAATCGTGCTGAAGGAGGGTTCGCCGATCATTGCGCTCGGCGCGGCAGGCGGGCCCAAGATCATTACGACCGTGCTGATGGAACTGGTGAACCTGCTGGACTTGGGGGTGGGTCTCGAAGCCGCGCTGGCCGCGCCACGGATTCATCACCAAGGGCTACCGAACGAACTGATGGCCGAACGGCGGCTGCCCAAGGCGCTCCAGCAGGCCCTGACCGCGCGCGGGCACAAGGTCACGACGCTGCGCGCGGGGTCCGTTTCACACGCGGTGGCCCGCGGTGCGGATGACAAGAGCTTCGTCGGCGCAGCAGACCCCCGGGCTCAAGGAACAGCGGCGGGCTGGTAAAATCGCTTGGGGATCCTCGAAGTGGCGGATGCCCCCTCTGCACGGATGTGGTTTGCCCCTTTTCGCTTCTCAGTCCTGACCGCTTCCCGCAGAATGCGGTTGGATCAACCACATGAAGCCAACACCCTGCAACCGACCGGCCGGATCCTTTCCGGAAAGCGTCATCTCTCTGGACTTGGGGGCAACGAAACTGGCCGCCGGCCTCTTCGACAGAACCGGGCGGCTGCGACTGAAACGCGTGGTGGCGCTGAACGGTCGCAGCGGTGAGGCCGTGGGTGAACTCATGGCTCGGGAGGCCAAACGGCTGCATTCGGCGGCGGCCCGGGAGCAGTTGTCGGTTTGGGCCCTGGGTGCATGTGTGCCCGGCATTGCTCATCCCAAGACGGGTCGCGTTTGGGCGCCGAACATCCCCGGGTGGACCGACTATCCGCTGCGCGATGAACTGCGCGGAGCCTTGGCGGGCACAGAAATCCCGGTCGTCATGGACAGCGATCGGGCGGCCTACATTTTGGGGGAAGTCTGGCAGGGCGCGGCGCGCGGCTGCCGAAACGCAGTTTTCCTCTCGGTCGGCACCGGAATCGGCGCCGGTGTTCTGGTGGAGGGAGAAGTGCTCCGGGGCGCGCACGGCAGCGCCGGTTCGATAGGGTGGTGGGCGCTCAGCCGGCCCTTCCACCCCGCGTACGTTCCGTGCGGCGATTTCGAGTATCACGCCTCGGGCGCGGGCCTGGCCCGGGTTGCGGCGGACTGGGTTTCGCGAATGCCCGATTACCGCGGGCCGCTGAAGCGGAGACGCGAATTGACGGCGCACGATGTATTTGCCGCGTATGCGGCCGGCGACCTCGTCGCCGCGGGGGTCCTGCACGAGGCTTCGGAATACTGGGGCGCAGCCTGCGCCAACCTGGTCAGCTTGTTCAACCCGGAGAAGATCATTTTCGGCGGCGGCGTTTTTGGCCCGGCGACGCAGTTTCTGCGGGACATCCGGCTGGAGGCCAGGAAATGGGCGCAACCGGTCGCGATCCGGCGGGCGAGGTTTGAAATCTCCCGGCTCGGCAGCGACGCGGGGTTGTTCGGCGCGGGCTATTTGGCTTGGCGAGCCGTGCGCGAATAGCGTTTAATCCGCTCGCCAGTTATGTATCGGAAGAATCTCGTGTTCACCGCGGCCTGCGCCGGAATGCTGCTGTTCGGCATCGTGTTCTTGTCGCTCGGCTCGGTGAACAACATGCTGGCGGAGCGCTTCAACCTTGATGACAACGCCATTGGCACCCTGACAGCCCTGTTGCCGTTCGGGATTCTCGCGGGCTCGCTGGTCTTTGGCCCGGTGGTGGACCGCTTCGGTTACAAGTGGATGCTGATCGCCTGCGCATTGCTGGTGGGTGCGGGCTTGGAGGGCATGGCATTCGCAGGGAGCAAGGGCCTGATCCAACTTTGCGTCTTCGTCATTGGGTTCGGCGGCGGCGTGCTGAATGGCGCGACCAACGCTCTGGCCGCCGACGTGAGTGCCGGCGAACGCGGCGCGCGACTCAGCTTGCTGGGCGTCTTTTTTGGTTTGGGCGCGCTCACCATGCCCAGCACGTTGGCCCTGCTCTCGAAACACTTCCCGCTCCCGGCCATTGTCTGCGGCATCGGTTCGTTGGTGCTGTTGCCCGTGCTGCTTTTTTTGGTCATCCAATTTCCGCCGCCCAAACAGCAGGCCGGGAAGTTCTCGCTCACGCGCAGCTTCGCGCTGCTCAAAGCGCCAATCTTCCTCTTGGCCGGGCTCGCCCTCGCCATCCAGAGCGGCATGGAGGGGATGTCCAACGATTGGATGACGCGCTACTTCAAAAAGGTCACGCTGCTCGGCGAGGTGGCGGAGGAATGGAAGACCCAGCTTGGTCTTGTGGCGGTGACCGGGGCAATGGTCGTGGCGCGGCTGGTCTTGAGCCGGCTGCTGAAGCGGGTACGCTCAGAGCTCGTGTTGTTCGCGAGCATTGGCGTGACCGCCGTTGGCGCGGTTCTGTTGATGACTTCCGGCAGCTACGTCGTTTCCCTGACGGCGGCCTTGCTCCTCGGGGCGGGACTCGCGGCGGCGTTTCCCATCGTGCTCAGCTACATTGGCGATCGGTATCCCACGGAATCCGGCGCGGCGTTCAGCACGATCTTTTTCATCGCCTTGATCGGCAACATGACCATCAACAAGTCCTTCGGCGCGCTGGCCCAGATTCATGGTGTCCGGCAATACACCTGGGTCATGCTCGGCTGCCTCGCGCTCTCAACCCTCCTCCTTTGGCTCGTCGTCCATCAACTGCAGCAACACACACCACTCAACCCCCGAACCTCGATCCTCCCTTCTTGAATATGAGTTCTGTCGCATCACAATGGCTTTCCAACGTCCGCTCGATCATGGACCAAATCGAGCACACCCAGCTCCCGAACATTCGCAAGGCCGCCGAGATCATGGCCGACTCCATCCAGGCCGAACGCTGGGTGCATCTGTTCGGCTGCGGCCACGCCACCCTGCCCATCGAGGACCTCTACCCGCGCATCGGCGGCTTTGTGGGTTTCCATCCGCTTTGCGAATTGCCGCTGACCTTCTTCACGCGCATCACCGGCGAAATGGGCGTTCACCAGTTTGTCTTCCTGGAGCGTGTCGAGGGGTACGGCGTGCAAATCATGAAGGGCTACAACTTCGATCCGCGCGACACCATGTGGATCTTCTCCCACTCGGGCATCAACAACGTGAACATTGACGTGGCGCTGGAGGCGAAGAAACGCGGGATGAAAGTGATCGCCTACGGTTCGGCGGCGGCGGCGAAGGGCAAGCAAACCCGCCATTCCTCCGGCAAGACGATCTTCGACATCGCCGACCTCGTCGTGGACTCCTGCGCGCCGATCGGAGATTCGTGTGTCCCGCTCCCGAACCACCAGGACAAGGTGGGCCCCGTTTCGACGATGGCTTTCGTGACCTGCGCGTGGATGACGGTTTGCACCGTCGCCGAAATCCTGGCCGAACGTGGCGTGAAGCTCTACATCAATCCCTCGCACAACGTCCCCGGCGACACCACGGCCCGTCAGCGTCTGGACGAAGCTTTGGCGGAATACAAGCGGCGGATTGCCGGGGTGTAGCGGGGTGAGCATTCCCTGAACGCTTTGCGCCTTGAATCCCGGAGCCGTAGCGGCGCCTCGGCAGAGCGCCGCCATCTTTTGAAGGTGGTGGTTGGCGGCGCTCTGCCAAGACGCCGCTACGCCGAGGTTCATGGGGAGATTCGTCCCAGATGACCTTCCGCGCCGTGAACCCCTGAACCCGTGAGCCTGTTTCCGAGGATTCACAGCTTTCAGGAATGGGAGAAGACTCCATGGACGCTTTGAATCTCTGGGGAGGTTTATGGACAGGGTTGGTTGCCAGACGGGCGACCGCTTGCGCTTTCACAGCCATTGCTGGAGTCCCTCGGACTTTACGGACCACTTGCCGTTCCTCGGAAATCCGGGCGCGGGCGTGTCTGGACCGCCGGTCCACCCTGCTGCCATCATGGCCACCGCCGCGAGCAAGCCACCGTTGCCAGGCAAATAGGCGGTGAGCCCGGGGCGTTGATAGTTGTGGCCGTTCGGATGATAACGATTCTTGGCGGCTTGGATCATCAAGGCGTCCACGGCCAGTTCCGGTTCACCGCAACGCGCGGCGCACATAGACGTCATCGGGAAGTCCCAGCCCCACGTCCGTTCCCATTGCCACGTCTCCATCACCCGGCGCACGGTGCGGCGCATCGTGGTCGGATCCACCCCGTCACCGGGTTGCATGCCGAACGCGCCCACCAGAGCCGGGTGCTCCCAGTTCCATTTCGTGAACGTGTCGCTCAGCCCCTCCTGCAGGAGGTAACAGCCGTCCTGCGCGGGCAGCGGCGCAAGTTTGCGGAGAACCTCGTCCCAGCGCGGTTCGCGTGGCAGGCCCAGCCGCTCGCGCCACTTCTGCGCCACGCGCAATCCAAAGCGCCAGTAGGCCAACTCGAAGGTCGGATTACGCGTCGTGGCGACGTCGTTGTTTTCCGACACGGTCTTCATGGGAGGCCCAAGATCGAATTGATCGCGCGCGGCATCATGCACAGCATACGAAGCCATGAAGTCTGCCGTTTCGAACACGACTTCCCGCCAGCGTTCTAGCGTCTGGCGATTCGGGCGTTCGCGGTGGCAAAGCTCGGCGTAGTAGATCGGATGCGGCTGCTGCCAGATGAGCAACGGCCCGACTTTGGATGGCGCGTCGTGGCCATCCGGTCCAACCATCTTCGGCCAACGCGCGCCACGGTAGCCTTGCCGCTGCGCAATCTCGCGAGCCAACGGGAGAATGCGTGGGTAGTAGCCAAGCGTTTTCTCAAATAACGGGAAGCGTCCCCACGCCGCAAAATGGACGCTGTGCCACCAGTGCATTTCCAAATGGAATTTGCCGTGCCAACTGTTGAACAGCAGCCCGGTTTCCGCCGAGGGCAGTGAACCGGCGCAATGCAGCGCCGTGTTGTAGAGCGAAAGGTCGTCCCGCCGCTCGTTTTGGTGGGGGGGGGGTTGGGTGGT
>CAZJTM010000126.1:0-18536 GCA_964548925.1 uncultured Verrucomicrobiota bacterium
AAGGCCGACCTCGACCTCGTGGAGCTGAAGGACGGGCTTGGCCTGAGGGGCGCGGGCGCGGTCCATTTCTTCGCGGACAATCTGCTCGACTTTGCGCAGCGAGCGCAGCCCGAGCGGCAGGAACGTGTATACGCCGCCCGCCAACTTGCGGATCAAGCCTGCGCGGAGCAGGAGTTTGTGAGAGAGGATTTCCGCGTCAGCCGGGGCTTCGCGCAGGGTCGCAACCAGAGTTTGTGTCCACTTCATGCCGTGGAGACGTTTACCGGAAACGGCCCGCGAAAAGAAGTCTTTTCAAGCACGGCCCGAGTCTTCCCCGCCTACAGCGCAGATTCACAACTCCCCAGTGCGGCTATCACGTACCCAGACCGCCGGGTCAGGGGACCGGGCCTCCAGGGCTGCAGTTCTCGCGTTCTTGGCCGGGTCTCCTGCCCATGAAGCTCCGCATGGATTCAAAGTTTCCAGGGAATCATCTCCAATCCCTGAACGCTTCGAGTCCTTGGAAATCTCGCGGGGTTTCAGCAATTCAATCACGGTGCTAATCGTCTGGGTCAAAACGGCCAGAATTTCGGAATAAAATACACCGCCAGCGCCCAGAAGATAAGGTTCAGCGGAATACCGATGCGCAGGAAATCCGCGTAACGATAGCCGCCGGGATGCAGGACCATCGTGTTGGTCTGGTAGCCCACCGGCGTGGCAAAGCTGGTGGAGGCCGCGAAGCACACCGCCATCAACAGCGGCTTGGCGTCCACACCGATCGCCGCGGCGGTTGACAGGGCGATCGGCGCCATCAGGACGGCGGTGGCGTTGTTGCTCATGAATTCGGTCAGCACCGCGGTTAGCAGATACAACACCGCCAGCACCACCACCGGGCCGAACGCGCCGGCCTGGCCCAGCACGGCTTGCGCCAGCAATTGCGCCGCGCCGGTTTTCTCCATCGCCAATCCCAGGGGCAACACCCCGGCCAGCAGGAAGATCACCTTCCAGTCAATCGCGCTGTAAGCCTCCTCCAGCGTCAGACAACGCGACACCACCAGCGCGATGCAGCCAATGATGGACGCAACGAGAATCGGCATGACGTTGAACGCGGCCAGCGCCACCACCGCCGCAATGATGCCGAGCGCCAAGGGAATCTTCGCCCGGCGCAGCGACGGTTCCTCCACGTGTTCGAGCACGAGGAAGTTCGGGTCGGCGCGCAACCGCGCCAGCTCCTCTTTCGGCCCCAGCAGCAGCAGCGCGTCGCCAAACTGCAGCCGCACCTGGTTGAGCTTCTCGCGCACTGTCTGTTGGCGCGCTTGGATGGCCAGGACGATGGCGTTGTAGCGCCGCCGGAATTCCACACCCGCCAGCGTGCGGTCAATCAGATGCGAGCGTGGCGCGATCAACACCTCGGCCAGTTGCAGATCCCGCGCCTCCAACGCCTCGTCCTTGAGCTTGAACTCCGGCTCCAATTCCAGCTTCCAGGCGGCCTTGGCGTCCATCAAATCCCGCGCGCCGCCGCGCACCAGCAGCACGTCCCCCGCCTCCATCGGCTGGTGCAGGGGCGCGAAGATCGCGCTGCCGTCGCGCAAAACCTCCAGCACCGTCACGTCCCCCGTGCGGCCAAAACCGCTGGCCATCACCGTCTGCCCCACGAGCTTCGAGCCGGGCAACACGCGCAGTTCCGTGATGTAATCGCCGAGCTGGTAGTTTTCCGTGAGTTGCGCGCCGCGCCGATCCGGCAGCAACCAGCGACTGACCAACAGCAGGTAGAGCGTGCCCGCGCCCAACATCACCCCGCCCAGCGAGGCAAACTCAAACATCGAAAACGCCCCCTCCCCTGCCCGCTCGGAAATCGAGCTGACCAGCAGATTCGTCGAGGTGCCGATGAGCGTGCAGACCCCGCCGAACTGGGAGGCAAAAGAGAGCGGGATGAGCAGCTTGGAGGCGGACACCTTGCCGCCAGCGCACGCCGCCAGCACCAGCGGCAGGAACACCGCCACCGCCGCCGTGTTGTTGATGAACGCCGACACCACCCCCACCGTCACCATCATCGCCAGCAGCAGCACCCACGGATAATGCGCCAACCGTTTGAGCCCGCGCCCGGCGATCGCCACCGCCCCGGTCCGTTGCAGCCCGGCGCTCAAGACGAACATCGCCGCCACCGTGATGGTGGCCGGGTTGCTGAACCCGGAAGTCCCCTCCTCCGCCGTGATCCATCGCTCCGGTCGAATCCAAGGGACCAACCGCTGGAGCAGCCCGACGAGGACCAACGCCCCCAGCACCATCAACGCGACCAGGTCCGCCCGGAACCTCTCCGTGACGAACAACCACACCGCGCCCGCCGTGATCAGCAGAACCAGCGCAATCTCGAGGGTCATGCCCTTCAAACTAGCGAAACACCCCGCGCGAATGCGAGGAAGGATTGCCAACCCGAAGTCCGCCGGAGCGTGCTGCAGGGCATCCTGCCAGCAAAACAGCGAAAGTCGCGAGCTCGTTCACCATCTGGCGGCGTAGCGGCGCGTCGGCAGACCGCAGCCGATCAAGCTTCCGTCCGGCTTGTAGGCCCGGTGCCCTCACCGGGCGGGCGGCAACGATTGAATTGCGGTGTGAAGTGTCCGGGGCTACGGGCCGTGAATCCCGGCGTAGCGGCGCGTCGGCAGACCACCGCCGTTTTGCAGCAGCCTGCGCGGAAGCGGAGTTGGTTCTGCGAACTCACGTTCGCAGCTACGGGGAAAGAGGGAGCCGCCGGCTTGAGCTGGGGAATTTACGGCAGCACGCGAGAGTGACACCACGCCGTCCTTCTGCCACACTCGCGCTCATCGGCCAAAACGAGTATGCCAAACAACCGAGTCATATACTGGGGCATCGTGGTGCTTGTTGCCACGGTGCTGTTGTGGATCGGCGCCGAACTGACGAAGCGGATCGAATGGGCGTTGCCTTACGCGGGCGGCGTCGGCGTGGCCATGGTCGTGGGCGGGTTCGTGTACGAACTGTGGAAGAGCCGCACGCGCAAGCCGGCAACTCCGGCGGAAGACCACGAACAGCACTGAATCCCGTCGCGGCAGGCCGTTGCGTCCGGCGGAGGACCGAGTCTCGATGGGCACTGAACCGCCAATCATCGCTGATCTTTGCTGATGATGAACGTTGCCGGTACTGCCAAGGCGACTCGGACGGGTCAATCGGTTCTCTGTGAATTCCCCCTTTGGCGGCCACGCCACTTGCCGATGAGCGTGGATGAGCGACTGTTGGACTGCCGTTTGAGACAGCAGATCCGCGCGCCGGGGTCAGAGGAACGGCGTCAGCAACCGCGCCGCGCCGTCGCGGAGGCGGATAGGGAGGCTGCGGGCATCCACTTCCGCGAGCGTGACGGGGCGGCTGTGCCGGCGTTGCGCCTCGAACCAACCGGCCAATTGCCGCGCCAGAACCACGTCATAACACTCCACGTTAAACTCGAAGTTCAAGCGCAGGCTGCGCGGGTCCCAGTTCGTGGAGCCCACCAACGCCCAACAATCATCCACGAGGAAGAGCTTCGAGTGGTCGAAGGGCGGCGGGCTGAGCCAGAGGCGGCAGCCGCGCTCCAGCACCTGCCACCAGTGCGCCTGCGAAGCCCAATGGACGAATGGCAGGTTGTTCCGCGCGGGCAACAGGATGTCCACCGCCACCCCGCGCATTGCGGCGAGGTTGAGCGCGGCGATCAGGGTGGGTTCCGGCAGGAAATAGGGCGTGGCGATGCGCACCGATTTCTGCGCCGCGCCCAGCGCCGCCAGCAGCGTCCACCGCAATTTCTCGAAGTCCTCGTCCGGCCCGTCGGCGATGCCGCGCGCGACCACCCCGCCACGCGGCTCCAGCGGCGGAAACCAGGTCGCGCCCTCCAGCGCTTCGCCGGTGGTGAAGAACCAGTCCTCCGCGAAGACCTCCTGCAAATGCGCAACCACCGGACCTTCCAGCCGGAAATGCAGGTCGCGCACGGGATGTTTCGGCCGCTTGGCCAGCCAATGCCCAAGGCGCAGGTTCATGCCGCCGGTGAACCCAACGCAGCCATCGGCGACCAGAATCTTCCGGTGGTTGCGCAGGTTCATTTCGAGCAAGCGCCGCAGCGGAAAGGTGCGCAGAAACCGGGCGAAGGGAACGCCCTCGCGTTTGAGGGTGCCGAGGATGGGCGGCCAGGAATAGCGCGTGCCGGTGGCGTCAATGAGCACGCGCGCTTGCACGCCGCGGCGCACGGCGTCGCCCAAGGCGCGGGCAAACGCCAGCCCGGCGGCGTCGCGGTCGAAGATGTAAGTGGACAGGGTGATGGAGTGACGCGCTTGGGCGATGGCCTCCAGCATGGCGGGATAGGCTTCGTCGCCATTGACCAACACCTCCAGGCGGTTGCCCGCCAGCAGCGGACGGTTCAGCACTTTGGCGGTGGCGTTGACGAGCGGCGTCAGGTGCGCGGCGGCGGCAGGAAGCAGGGCTTCAACATTCGCAGGTGACGCGGCGTCCGCGCCTTGCCCGGCCCGAAAGGAGGCGAGGTGGCCGCGCAAGAAGAGAGCGCGCCGTTTGATGCGATTCACGCCCAGGATGAAGTAGAGCACCGCGCCCGCCAGCGGCACAAACCAGATGAACCCAACCCAGAGCGTGGCCGCGCGGGGATCGCGCTTGTGCAGGAGCGCGTGGGCCGAACCGATGATCGAGAGCAGCAAGGTCAGGCCCGCGACCAAGTACTCCCAGACGTTCGCCAGTTGATGCAGCCAGTTCATGATTCGAATCGCGCCGGCTACCGGCCCGCCGCGATCGTGAGACCGACCAGCGCGGCGAGGTAAGCGCCATAGACCGCGAGCAGAATGACGCCCTCGCGCCGGGTGACCCGGCGATCCGTCCACAGTATCCAACCCAGCAACGCCATCACGGCGAGCATGGCGGGGAAGTTGAACACTTGTGTCAAGCGGTCCAGGCCCACGTCATGGATCACCGCCGCGGCGCCCACGATGAGGCTCAAGTTGGCGATGTTCGCGCCCAGCACGTTGCCCACGGCCAAATCGCTCACCGCTTTGCGCGACGACGTGACGGCCGTCACCAGTTCCGGCAACGACGTGCCGACCGCCACAACCGTCAAACCAATAACGATGGACGGCACACCGAGCTTTGAGGCGGCGCCCACCGCGCCTTCCACGAGCAACCGGCTGCCGGCGACGACGATGCCGGCACCGCAGACAAATTGCGCCACCGTGCCGGCCTTGGTTTGCACCCAGGCCCACCGCGCGGCGGCCTTCTCCGTCTCAATGGCCGCGGCTTCGGCAAGGCCGTCTGGCTGGCGGTCACGCCAGTGCCGCCAGAAATCCCAGGCGAAGTAACCGAGGCCGCCCGCGAGCAACAAGCCGCCCTGCCAGCGTGTCAGTGACAAGTCGAGGGTCAGCAGGAAGAGCAGCGCGCCCAGACCGAACATGGCGAAGAGCGGCGACCGCAACGCGCTGAAATGCACCTCCACCTGCTTGATTGAGGCGGTGACGCCCAGGATGAGCCCGATGTTGCAGATGCACGAGCCGACCGCGTTGCCAATGGCAAGCGCCGATTCCCCGTGCAATCCCGCCATGATGGAAACGACCAGTTCCGGCGTGGTGGTGGCCAGGCTGACCAACGTGGTGCCGATGACGACACGGGGCATGCGCAGGAACCCCGCCAGCCGGATGGCGGCGGCCACGAAGAAGTCGCCCCCCTTGACGATGAGCGCCAAGCCGCCCAGCAGCATAAGAATGTCGAGAAGCATGGTCGGGAGCATACGCGCCCCGCACCCGCCCTGCGAGTTTGAAGAAGAGCATTGGCCCGGCGTCCAAACCCTTGCCGACCCGCTTCGTGCTTCGAGGTTTCGGCAAGCCACCCGGACTTTGCGCGCGAGGTTGAATTCGTGCTCCCTTTCAACAACTATGAGCCTCGCCTGAAAAAACGCGGCGCGCGAGGGAGTACGGCCTGGGTCCGTTAGGCCACTTTGCGCGGATGCTGCGAACCGAACACTAAATGGAACTGAACGAAACCTGTCTTCTGCTGGCGCTGGGGCTGCCCTTGCTGGGCGGGCCGCTGCTGGCGTTGGCCGGACGCCGGCTCGGGCCGCGGGTTGGCTGGTTGGCGCTGCTGTTCCCGGTGATTTCCACCGTGGCACTGCTAGCGCTGGCCGTGAACGTCAACCTGCCGACACGCACCGTCATCACGTGGCCGTGGGTGCCGTCACTCGGATTGAATCTGTCCTTTCTCGTGGACGGCCTCTCCGTTTTCTTTGGGTTGGTGGTCAGCGGCATGGGCTGCCTTGTCTTCGTTCACGCGATCTTCTATCTCGGCCACGACTACGCGCACCTCGGGCGGTTCTATTGCTATCTTGTGCTGTTCATGGGCGCGATGTTGGGAACGGTCTTCGCCAATCATCTTGTGCTGTTGTTCATCTTCTGGGAGCTGACGGGCGTCGCGTCCTTCCTGCTGATCGGCTTTCTGCACGAGGAGGCCGGCTCGCGCGTCGGGGCGCGGCAGGCCCTGCTGGTCACGGGCACGACGGGCCTGGCGTTGTTCGCGGGCGTGGTGTTGCTGCAACAACTCTGCGGCACGGCCAGTATGGCCGACTTGCTGGTGGGTCCGTTGCCCTGGGAGGAACACCACAGCGCGTTGACCGTGGCCATGATGCTGGTGCTGGTCGGCGCGTTCGGCAAGTCGGCCCAGTTTCCGTTTCATTTCTGGCTGCCCAACGCGATGGCCGCCCCCACCCCGGTCAGCGCCTATCTCCATTCGGCCACCATGGTGAAGCTCGGCGTGTTTCTCGTTGCGCGCATTTACCCGCTGTTTGTCGGGCATGAATGGTGGCTGCCGTTGCTGACCGTGATTGCCTTTACCACAATGGCGCTGGGCGCGGTGCTCGCGTTGCTGTCGCACGACTTGAAGGCGATTCTCGCGTTCTCGACGGTCAGCCAGTTGGGCTACCTCCTCGGTTACTATGGCCTCGGCCCAAGCAACGGCGTGGAATACGACTACCTCCACATCCTCAACCATGTCTTCTACAAGGGCGCGCTGTTCATGGTCGTCGGCATCGTGGCGCACGCGGCGGGCCTCCGCGACATTCGCCAGTTGGGCGGCTTGTTTCGACGAATGCCGTTGCTCGGGGTGACCACCCTTGTTGCGACCGGGACGATGGCCGGCATCCCGGGCACGACGGGCTTCCTGAGCAAGGAGATGATGCTCAAGGAAATCTTCGAGGCGATGCGGGCGCACGACGCGCTCGGCTTTTACGCGACGGCGTGCGTGGTGCTGACCTCGGTGGTGAAGGTGGCCTTTTCGGTGCGGTTGTTCGCCAACATTTTCCTCGGCGCAACCCCCGAACCGGTGCGGCGGAACTTTCATGCCCCGACGGTGTGGATGCAACTGCCGCCGGCGTTGCTCGCGGTGGGCGCGCTGGTGTTGGGCGTGTTCCCCAGCTTGCTCGACGTGCCACTGCGCGCGCTGATGGTTGAGGGCCTGAACCGTCCACAACCCCTCGCGCTCTGGCACGGCTTTACGAAAGAACTGCTGGTTAGCAGTGCGGTGGTCGCGGTGGGCTTCACGCTCTACTGGCTGGGCGAAAGAACGGACTGGCGCTGGCATCACATTCCACGTTGGCTGCGCTTCGACGCGGTGTTCGAGGCGGGGGTCGAAGCCTTTTCCAACTTTACCAAGGCTGTGACGCGTGTTCTTTGCTCGGACCAGCCGGTGCATTACCTGCCCATCATAGTCACGTTCTTTGTGATGCTTGTCGGGGCCGGGTTGCTGTGGAATGCACCGGCCCTGCCCGACCGGTTCGCGCCGGACTGGGGCGCGGCGCATCCGGTGCGGGCGCTGGCGGCGGGTTTGATCGCGCTGGCCACCCTTGGCGTGTTGCTGTTGCGGCGCTGGACCGCGCAACTCATTTCCCTCTCCGTCGCCGGCTTCCTGACGTGCTTCTATTTCGTGCTTTATCGCGCGCCGGACCTGGCGCTGACGCAAATCCTCGTCGAGACGGTTACGCTCATTCTTGTGTTGCTGCTGCTCGCGCGCTTTCCCCATTCGGCGCAGGCGGGCGAGGAACGGCGCAAGCCGGTGAAGCTGCGCCGGGTCTTCCATATCCTGCTGGCCTTGAGCGTGGGCGGACTGGCCACGGCGCTCGTGCTGGTGGTGACGGCCACTCCGCACGGTGACCCAATCGGCCGAAACTTTCTTGCCCACACCGTCGAGCTGGCCGGGGGCAGCAACGCGGTGAACACAATTCTGGTGGATTTCCGCGGCTTCGACACGCTAGGTGAAATCACGGTGCTGGTCATCGCGACGCTGGGCTGCCTCGGCTTGCTCATGCGTTACAAACGCACGCCGGAGGAATACCAGCAAGGCCCGCTTGGCCCGCCCGGCTTTGGCGTGGACGAACAACGCAAGGACTGACATGACCGGCCCGCAATCCTACATCTTCAAGGCGGTCGCGCGTTTCCTGTTCTTCCTGGTAAACGTCTTCGCGCTGTATTTGCTGTTGCGCGGCCACAACCTGCCGGGCGGCGGTTTCATCGCGGGGCTCGCCACGGCCATTTCGCTGATCCTCCTGAGCCTGGCCATCGGTTTGGAGGATCTGCACCGCGTGATGCGCTTCGACCCGGTGCGCCTCGCGGCGGCGGGCCTGACCCTCGCGACCTTGACCGGCGCGGTGCCGTTGTTTCTAGGCCGGGCATTCCTCGAGCATTTCAATTATCACTTCAGTGACGTGCCGCTCCTCGGCGACCTCCACGTTGGCACGCCGCTGGTGTTCGACGTGGGCGTGTATCTCGTCGTGGTGGGCATCGCGTGCAAGATCATTTTCGTGCTCGGCAAGTCCACCCAACGTTTTCGCGCACTCGTAGCCGAGGAAGAGGCCCGGTACAGTTCGCCCGTCGAACAACCGATCGAGGAGGACACGCCCGGCACCGCCGGGGAAACTCCCAACTCCACCAAGCCCCATGCAACTTGAAACCGCACTTCTTGTCGGCGTGATGTTCACCGTCGCGACCTATCTCGTGCTGCAACGCAGCTTCGTGAAAATCCTCTTCGGCTTCCTCATCCTCACGAACGCCGCAAACCTCGTCGTGCTGGCCATGTCCGGTCGGCCCGACGGCAAACGCGCCCCGGTGGTGCTCGACCCTTCCGCACCGATGGTTGACCCGCTGCCGCAGGCGCTCATCCTCACCGCCATCGTCATTGGCTTCGGCGTCGCGGCCTATCTGGTGTTTCTGCTCTACCGGCTGTTCCTCGACCAGAAGACCACGAACGCGGCGGAATTGTATGAGGAAACACCGCGGCAACCAGACGTGTGAGGCAACCCAGAATGAACAGCGTTGGCCAAGAGTCCTGCGGCGAGAAAGCGACGGCGATGTTAAGCGGAGCCCTGGCCTTTGGGCACCACCGAGAATTCAAGCCGTGAACGGAAGAAACAAACGTCGAACTCCATGAAGAAGTTGGTTTGCCCGAGAATGAGTGGAACTTGGTCCGTCTGGCACCAGGCAAACGCCAATCGGACCAGAGGTAACTCCCCGATCTTGGCGGAAACCAGCAGCGGCATGGCCGAGGTCCCAGCCAGTGTCCCGGCCAGACGCAACGTGGCTTTGCGCAAATCCCATTGGGCGCGGAGCGCTTCCCCCACCGACCAGGGCATGGTGTTTACATCCGCCCCGCTGTCCACCAAGGGGTCCCACGTTCCGCTCTCTGAACCGAAGGAAAGAGTGACCGGCAATACCGGACGCTTTGCGGGAGAGTATGAGAATCGCATGGCGTCAATCTGGCGACGCCCCGTTGATTTCGCGGAGCAGAGCTTCCGACGCGCCCGGCTCGAAGACCGGTGTTGTCACCAAATAGGTTCGCCCGTGCTCCAGCGGAGAAACGTCCGGCGACAAGTCCACGTCCTCCGCCAGCAAATGAATGAGCCTCAGTTTATCCGCGGCCGACAGGCTGCGGACCGTTGGAACAATTTCGGCCAGCGACATAACTGCCATCATCATGCGCCCTCGGGCGTGCCGCGACAAACCAAAATCTCTTTTTGAACTGCATGAACTGGTCCATCGCGCCCATCCTGCTGCCGCTGCTGACGGCGGTCGTCACCCTGTTCTGGGGACGGCCCAGCGTGGCGCGGCGCTGGTTCGTGGCGGGTTCGGCGGCGGCGCAACTGGCCGTCACGGTCTGGCTGGTGGAGGAAACCCTTGAAGGACAAACCTTCGTGCTCGGACTTGGCGCGTGGTCGGCGCGGTTCGGCATCCTGCTTGTGGTGGATTTGCTGGCGGCGGTGATGCTGGCGTTGACGGCGCTCGTCGCCTTCGTGGCCTTGCTCTACGGCTTCGCCGAAAGCAGTTGGCGCGTGGCGCATCCCTTGCGGCTGCCGCTGGTGCAGTTTCTTGTCATGGGCGTGAATCTCGCGCTTGTCACCGGTGATTTGTTCAATCTGTTCGTCTCGTTCGAGGTCATGCTCATCGCCTCCTACGCGCTGCTCACCCTCGAGGCGGACGACTGGGACATCAAGCAGGCCTTCCCCTATGTGGCCATCAACCTGTTCGGCAGCGCGCTGTTCATCTGTGTCTGCGGACTGGCCTACATGCTGTTCGGCACGCTGAACTTCGCCCAGATCATCCTGCGCTCCGGTGCGCTGGCCGGAGACTTCCGGCTACCGTTGCTGGCGCTGATGATGGTGGCCGTGTTTGGCATCAAGGCCGGCTTGTTCCCGCTCTATTTCTGGCTGCCGAACAGCTATCCCACGCTGCCGGTGCCGTTGCAGGCGCTGTTCGGCGGCGTGCTGACGAAGGTGGGCGTGTATGTCCTCATCCGCGTTTTCTCGACCGTCCTGCCGCGCGACCTGTCCGGGGTGCATGAACTGCTCGGTTGGCTGGCGCTGGTGACGGCGGTGGTCGGCGGGCTGGGGGCAATCTCCCGGCCGTTCGTTCGAGGCATCCTGTCATTTCACATCGTCAGCCAGGTCGGCCTGATGTTGCTGGCGGTCAGCTTCATGACGCCGATGGCGCTGGCTGCCGCGCTGATGGTACTTTGGCACAACCTTGTTGTGAAATCCTCGCTGTTCCTCATCGGCGGCACGGCGGCGTTGTTGAATCGCTCGGACGACTTGACGCGCATGGGCCATTTGTGGAAACGCACCCCCTGGCTCGGCGTGCTGTTCTTGCTCCAGGCGCTCTCGCTTGCCGGCATCCCGCCTTTGAGCGGTTTCTGGGGAAAGTACCTCATCGTCATCTCGGGCCTGGAGAAAGGGGCGTTCGTGCTGGTGGCAGGTTCGATCGGCGTGAGCGTGCTAACGCTGTTCAGCATGGTGAAGATCTGGCTGGGCGCGTTCTGGTCCGCGCCCGAGGGCGTGCCCGTGCGGACCGACGACCGGCGCTGGCGGCGACTGGCCTGGACGGTGAGCGCGCTGGCGCTCGTGTCCCTGGCGCTGGGTTTGGGCGCGGAAGGCTTCGCGCAAGTGGCGCTGCAAGCCGCCGAGCGCACGCTCGACCAGCAAGGCTACGCGCAAGCGGTAATGGCGTTTCTGGGCAAGGATACGGGAGGGGCGTTGCCATGAAATCGTTCGCCCTCAATGTGCTCATCGCGGTCATCTGGTTGCTGTTGAGCGCCGAGCCGTCGGTGGCGGTGTTTGCGCTGGGCGGCTTGGTGGGGTTCGCTTTGCTGGCGGGATTTCGCCGCGTGCTCGGCAGCGGCGATTACACGCGGCGGGTCTTCGCGCTGGGCCGGTTTGCGCTCGTGTTCACTTGGGAGTTCCTCGCGGCCAATGCCAGCGTCGTCTGGACTGTGCTCTTTCGCGCGCGGGAGTCGCTGCGCCCGAACTTCATCACCTACGACGTGGCCGGGCTGAAGCCGTTTGAAATCCTGCTGTTGAGTTACTGCCTCTCGCTCACCCCTGGCTCGACGACGGTGAAAGTGACCGATGATTTCCAAACCCTCGTGCTGCACACGCTCGACGTGGACGACGCGGACGCCATCCGCGCCCGGCTCGACCGCGTGCTCAAACAGGGCATTCTGAGTTTCACCCGATGATGACAACATTTCTTTACGCGGCCTTTTGCGTTCTAACCGTGGCAATCGCCCTCGGCCTGGTCCGGCTGGCGCGCGGCCCGACGGTGATTGACCGCATCCTGGCCTTCGACCTCATCACCACCAGCGCCGTCGGCATGATCGTGCTGCTCTCGATCCAGTGGAAGACCGCGATGTATCTCGAACTGATTCTGGTTTTCTCCCTGCTTGGCTTCTTCGGCACGGTGGCCTTCGTCTATTACCTGAGCCGGACACAAGACCTGGAACAGCCCTCGCAGGCTGAACCGGCAGGTGAACCTTGTCCTCAACCCGCACCCGACCATGACTGAGATTCTCACCGCCATTTTGGTCCTGAGCGGCGCGCTGCTGATTCTCGCCGCCGCGATCGGGGTGCTGCGCCTGCCCGATGTGTTGTGCCGCTCGCACGCGGTGGCCAAGGCGCTGACGCTCGGCATCTTTCTGATGTTGCTCGGCCTGTGGGTTGACCAAGGCGAAAAGCAGACCGCCCTCAAAATCCTGCTCGCCATCTTCTTCCAAGTCGTGACCATTCCGGTCGGCAGCCATCTCGTCGCCCTGCTCGCCTTCGAGAAGGACCTCCCCCGCTGGCGTCAGCGCCCGATGGATGATCATCGCGCCAAAAGCCCGAAATAGCTGAAGCCGCCGGCCAGCTCACAACAGGATGCCCGCAATCGTTGCCGTGAGATAGCACGCGAGCAAACCGCCGATCATCGCCCGCACGCCCAGCTTGGCCATATCGCCACGGCGCTCCGGCGCGAGCGAACCGATGCCGCCCACCTGGATGGCGACGCTGGCGATGTTCGCAAAGCCGCACAGCGCATACGTGGCCAAGGTGTAGCTGCGCGTCTGGACCTCGAGGGTGTTGAGCGCGGTGTAACCGATGAACTCGCTCAGGACGATGCGTTGCCCCAGCACCGAACCAATCGCCGCGCAATCCGGCCCCGGCACCCCCATCAGCCACGCGAACGGCGCGTTCAGCCAGCCGAGCAGGACTTGCAGGGAAACCGGACTTTCAAGGCCGGCCAATTGCTGCGGCCAGATCAAGAGGAAATTCACCAGCGCCACCAAGGCCACAAAGGCGATGAGCATGGCGATGACATTGAGCGAGAGCGTCATGCCGTCGCCCGCGCCCCGGCACAGGGCGTCCACGCTGTTCACAGTCGTGCGCGGCGGGTCTTTCACGCCACCGCCCGCTGTTTCGCTGACCTCCGTCTCCGGCAGGAGAATCTTGGAGATGAACAGCGCGGCAGGTGCATTGAGCACCGAGGCGGTGAGAAGGTGTCCGGCCACTTCTGGATGCCCGGCCTGCGCGCCGAATGCCGCGTACACGGCCGCCACGCCGCCGGCGATGGTCGCCATACCCCCGGTCATCAGGCACAGCAGTTCGCTGCGCGTCATGCGCGGGATGTAGGGTTTGATCAGCAGAGGAGCTTCGGTCTGGCCCATGAAGATGTTCGCGGCGGCCGAGAGGGTTTCCGCGCCGCTGGTGCCCATCGCCTTGCGCATGACCCACGCCAACGAATGCACCACGCGTTGCAGGATGCCCCAGTGGTAAAGCACTGACGAGAGCATCGCCACGACGATGATGGTGCCGAGGATCAAGATGCCTAGGATCAACCCATTCTGCGGGCCGAATGCCTGCCCCAAAACCTCGCCTTGCGCGAGCGGGCCGAACACAAACTTGTTCCCCTCGGTGGCAAAGTCCGCGAGCTTGCGGATGCCTGCCCCGGTGAAATCAAAAACCGCGCGTCCCGGAGCGGTCTTGAGAATCAGGACCGCAAAGGTGAATTGTAACCCCACGCCCCAAAGCACGGTCCGCCACGGAAAGCGCCGGCGATTGCAGGAAATCGCCCAAGCGATGGCGATCATCGTCACCAAGCCCAGCAGGCTGACCAATCTGAGTTGCACGGGGAGACGTTAACGGGCGGCCCGCCGAGCGTCGAGTAACGAGTGTGCCGGGCTTGTCCGCCCTTTGAACATGGTGAAGTTCAAGTCCGGGATTGGCGGTGAAGCGCGTAAATCAAACCAGAAATGCGACGCTTTCTCTTACGGGTCAAAGGCTCACCGATATCGCAGCTCCTCACGTCGTACCCGACCGATTGCGTCCCGTAATTGCCGCTCTTGGTGCGGGCCGCAGCTCTTGTCGCCCATCATCGTCCGAGCAGGTCGTCGCTCCGCTCAGTAAGGCAGCGGAAACTTCGCCGTCAACTCGCGCACCCGGTGACGGACCTGGCTGATCGCCTCGGCATTCTTGAGGTCCATCAGCACCTCGCTGATCATGTCGGCGATGGCAGCCATCTCGGCTTCCTTCATGCCGCGCGTGGTCACGGCGGGCGTGCCGAGCCGGATGCCGCTGGCCTGGAACGGCGAGCGGGTCTCGAATGGGATCGTGTTCTTGTTAACCGTGATGCCGGCTTCGTCCAGCGCGATCTGGCAGTCCTTGCCCGAGAAGCCGCGCGCGCCCACGTCCACCAGCATGAGGTGGTTGTCCGTGCCCCCGCTGACCAGGCGGAAGCCGTTCCGCTTCATGCCCTCAGCCAGGGCAGCCGCGTTCTTCACGATCTGTGCCTGGTATTCCTTGAAGCCGGGTTGCAGGGCTTCCTGGAAGCAAACGGCCTTCGCGGCGATAATATGCTCCAAGGGGCCGCCCTGGATGCCGGGGAAGATCATCGAGTCAATCTCCTTGGCGTATTTCGCGGGGCACAGAATCAATCCACCGCGCGGTCCGCGGAGCGTCTTGTGCGTGGTGGTGGTCACAAAATCCGCATGCGGCACGGGGCTGGGATGCAGGCCCGCCGCCACCAACCCGGCGATGTGCGCGATGTCCGCCAGCAGCAGCGCGCCGACTTCGCGCGCGATCTCGCCCATGCGCTGGAAGTCAATGATGCGCGGATAGGCGCTGGCGCCGACCGTGATCATCTTCGGCCGATGCTGCCGCGCCATTTCGGCGAGCTGATCGTAGTCAAGGCGTTCGTCTTCCTTCCGCACACCGTAGTGGACGATCTCGAAGAACTTGCCGGAGAAATTGGCCTTGTTGCCGTGTGTCAGGTGGCCGCCGTGGCTCAGGTCCATCGTCAAGAGCTTGTCGCCCGGCTTCAGGAACGCGAAATAAACGGCCATGTTGGTGCCCGAGCCGGAGTGCGGCTGGACGTTGGCGTGCTCGGCGCCGAACAGCTTTTTGGCGCGGTCAATGGCCAGTTGCTCGATGCTGTCCACGTTTTCACAGCCGCCATACCACCGTTTGCGGGGATAGCCCTCGGCGTATTTGTTGGTGAGCACCGACCCTGCCGCCTCCAGCACCGCCGGGCTGACGAAGTTTTCGCTGGCGATCAGCTCGATGTTCTCCTGCTGGCGCAAGCGCTCGAGTGCGATGCCAGCCGCCACCGACGGGTCCACCTGCTTGAGGCGCAATTCGGGGGGCACGGCGCATCCCTCCATCTTGTCCACACGCCGCTCGTGCCGGCCGCCCTCAAATTTCGCTTCCAAGAACGCCTCGATCATCTGTCCCGCCAGTTCCACCGAGGTGCGGTTGGCGGCAAAGCAAAGGACATTGGCGTTGTTGTGTCGGCGCGCCAGCGCCGCCGTGGCCGCATCCAGGACCAGCGCGGCGCGCACGCCGGCGACCTTGTTCGCCGCGATGCTCATGCCCACGCCTGTCGTGCAAAAGAGGAGGCCAAACTGCGCCTTGCGATCCGCCACCTGATGCGCCACGGCTTGCGCGTAGTCCGGGTAATCCGCGGATTGTTTTGTGGTGGTCCCCAAATCGTGAACCTCCAGTCCGCGCGCTTCGAGCAGGCGCTTCACGCCTTCTTTCAAATCAAACCCCGCGTGATCGGCGCCCAGCGCGATGGCGGTAACATGGGCGGATTCTCCACCCAGCAGCGCGTTGCCGCCGCTCTGCTCGATGGCCCGCAACACCGAGGCGAGGCCCTGCTCGATTTGGTCGCGGCAGTGGGTATAAACCTCGTACGAGCCGCCGATGGGATCGCTGATGTCTTTCTCGAAAGCGTTTAGCGTGTCGTCGAATTCGCGCAGGAGGAAGGTCTTCTCCGCTGCCTGCGGATAAAGCAACAGAATCGTGTCCACGTGGCTGTGGGTCATGCCGAAAATGTAATCCGCTTGTTGGACAAGTTCGGCGGTCAGCATCCGGCTGCGTCCGTTGGCAATGTCCACCCCGCGCTCCTTGAGCGCCCTCACGGCGAACGCGCTGGGCGGTTGACCGTCCACGGCCCCCAGCCCGGCGGACAGCACGCGGTACTCGCCGCGACCCTTGGCGGCATGGCGAAACAGGCCTTCAGCCATGGGGCTGCGGCAGACATTGCCGGTGCAAACAAACAGGATGGTCTTCATCTGCGTTTAATGGGCGGAGAGTTTGCGGCGGAACGGCGAATCGTCAACGGCGAAATCAGGGTCGCTTGGCCCGGACCACGGCCAGGCCCTTGAGTAGGTCCACCGCGCGGGCCAACGCCGGATCGCGCAGGACGGGCCGTTGAGGTTCGGGCGCGCGCGTCGCGACCAAGTCGCCGTCGAGCGGCAACCCCTCGCGCCGGGCGCGCACCAGATCCGCCTCGTTCGGTCGCGGACGGCGGTTTGGGCGGTTCGTGCTGGAAGCTTCGTTGGCCGCGTTAACTTCCCGGGCAAGCAACGCCTCCGTAGCTTTGGCCGGTTCGCGATAGGCGTCGGCGAAATAGCTTCGCTCGTCGTCGCCATCCACGGCCACGGTGATGTCGGGGTTCACCCCCTGCGGCGACAACGCGACGCCATTGGCGAGTCGCACGGGTGATGTCGCAATGCGCAGATGCTGGCCGGATTTTAGCGGGAACTCTTCCATCAGTGCGGCCGCCCCTGCGGTCGTTTGCCCAAGGATCAGGCCCACCCCCGCTTCGCGCAAGACGGCGGCCAACGCCTCGGCCGCCGCCGCCGTGTGCCGGTTCACCAGCACCGCCACCGGCTGGGAAAAGGTCTGTGCCGCCGGGCGAACGGGTTTCAACCCCTCGCCCCAATCGAGCATTGCCGCCTCGGTCCTCACGAACAACGCCGCCGCCTCCAGCACCGCCGCGTAGTCCTCACCGCCGGCGTAACGCAGGTCCAAAGTCAGCCCAACGACCTTGCTGGTGCGGGCCAGCTCGCCTTGGGCGTCCGCCAGGGCCTTGGCCAAGCCCTCCGCGACCTGGGAAACCCGGAGGTACGCCACGTCGTCTTCAATCACCAGCGCCCGCGCGAGCAGCACGGTGTTGGTCGGTTTGGCGGCGGGGCTGGACGCGAGCGACACACGGGGTGCGAGCGCGGTGATGAACCCTTTCGCCGCCACTTGATCCAGTTCCGCAGGACTCATGCCGCGCAAATGGGTGCGCACGAGGTCGTATACCTCGCTGAACGCCGGGGCGTTGGTGGGCGTCTGCCCAAAGGCGCACAGCCCCTTCCCCACCCCAAGGAGCAGGACCGCATTGAAAACGCCGAAGGCAAAACTTTGAGCAAGCCGTGTCATGTTGGGCTCAAAATGAGTGACGTTGGGGGGCAAGTAAAGCGACAATGGCACTGTATCCCGACGCCCAGCGGCACCCCGGGACTGCCAACTGCAATCATCCACTCGCCGCCACGTTTGCGCTCGCCAGAGGATGGCCCTGCAGTTCGGCGTTGGCCGGGCGGTCCCCGATTCCCTGCAAACGTGGCCGGATTTCGATCGGTTCGGGTGTTGTGGGGATTGCGCTCCGGCACCTTCCCACACCGCCGGACATGCGGGTTGCCCGAATCCGGAGATTAAACACAGCCTCATCCCTATGGTCGCGCGGCAAGTGGGTCGTCCTGCGGGTCAACGCTGGGCACGCTTTCGATGCGTTGGCCCGCCCGCCAGATGGCCGTGGCGTTGTACTTTGTGACGACGGGTTCCAGCAGGTCTGCGGGCATCGCTTTCTGCGGCAAATCCTGCATCAGGTTGCTTTTGGTTGTCCCCTCCCTTGAACAAAGAGGCGGAGCGGTTTCATCTCCGCTGCTCCCGTCGCCTCAGAGAATCAGTGGGGGAACCTCTTGAAACAAACAATTGCAGTTGTCCCGGTATCAGGTAACTAGTTAGGATCAGTTGTCTCGACTATTCGGTAGGGAAGAGTTGTCATCAATGAGCACGGTTTGCGAAAGCAGCAGCGAAAGTGGCCTTCGGCCGTCCGGCAAGATTCCGGGCGGGCCGGCAGCCCAAGGATTGTACGATCCGCAGTTCGAGCATGACGCCTGCGGTGTCGGCTTCGTCGTCAACGTCAAGGGCAGAAAGTCCCACGCCATCGTGCGCGACGCGGTGACGATCCTGGTAAACCTCCGCCATCGCGGCGCCTGCGGTTGCGAAAACAACACCGGCGACGGCGCGGGCATTCTCGTCCAGATGCCGCACGCGTTCCTGCAACAGGCCTGCGACGAGGCCAAGATCGAGTTGCCCGGCGAGAAGCAATACGGTTGCGGACTGGTTTTTCTACCGCCAAACCGCGAGCAGCGGCACCAGTGCAAGGCGGCCTTTGAAGCGATCATCCGTG
>CAZJTM010000127.1:0-18525 GCA_964548925.1 uncultured Verrucomicrobiota bacterium
CCGCACCACAACCAATGCCCACGCGCTCCTTCGCCCTTTCGCCCCAATCACTATTTACGACGATGCCGAGAAAGGCGCGGCGGTGGGTGTCTTCTCGTTACGCACATTTTCCGTGTCATTTCAAGGTTCCTATTTGCAACGACTTATGGCATACGCTACGGATGCAAGAGCTTTTCAGCGTCTCGATCATGAGCGAATTTGCCCACGCATCTCTCGGCGATGAGCGGTTGAGCCGACGCTTGCCCCGGTTGGCGGAAGCGTTGGCGCGGCAGCCGCAGGCCTCGATTCCCAAAGCCACCGGCTGCTGAGGCCAAGCCTGCGCCCCCTATCGCTTTCTGGATCACACCACGTTCACGCCGCGCGATCTGTTGCGACCGCACATGCAGCGCATGCGGGAGCGTGCGACCGTCCATCCCCCGGTGCTGGCGTTCGCCGACACCACCAGCCTCAATTACAGTCAGCGTTCCGCCACGCAAGGCTTGGGCCTGATCGGCAGCCGCGCCGACCAGTTCTTCGGTCTGATGCAGCACAGCCTCCTGGCCTTCACGCTGCAAGGACTGCCGCTGGGCCTGTGGGACAGCCAGTGCTGGGCGCGTGATCCGGCGCCATTCGGCGGCAACCCCCAGCGCAACCGGAAGCCCGTCGCCGCCAAGGAAAGCGCCAAAGGGCTGCGCTGTTGTGACGCCCTGCAAACCCACGCGACCCAGACGCCCCAGACCCGCTGGGTGATGGTGGCCGACCGCGAAGGCGACCTCTACGAACGGTTCGCGCTGGCCGGGCGCCCTTGGCGGGGCGCCTGCTGTGCGCGGCGACCGCAGGCGGCGGCTGGGGCAAACGCGCCGCCCCCCGAGCGCGGGAAGTGGTGCGCCGGCTCGGTCGATTGGGCGGTCACCTGGGCCGACGGGGTGACGGATCGCCGGGCCCGCTGTGCCTGGCGCGCGGATTGCAACGACTCCATGACATCACCCTGGGTTGGCGGCTCGCTCACGAAAGGAACAAATGTGCGTAACAAGAAACCGTCCACCACCGCTTCCTGCACCACGGCGACGGTGTTTGTCGTGCCGTCGCTCAGGTAGAGCGTGTCGGGCAGGTCCTGCGCGTCGGGCACTTCGTTCACCAGGAAGTCCGGCCGGCCATCCTCGAACGGCGCGGGCGCTTGCACGAGGCGGATCATCTCGTGAATGGTGACCTCCTCGATGAGCGACAGTTTCTTGTTCCCCAGCGAATCGAGATGCTCGAAGGTCGCCTTGTAGTCCGTGAACAACCCTTGCAACGTCGAAGTGAGCAACCAGCGTCCGATCTTGCGCTGGCCGGCGCCGATGTTGCCCAGGTTCACGGTGAGCGACGGCGTCATGGCCTGGCCTTCGACTTCGCTGGCGATGATCTTGAAGTCCACCAGCAGCCCCTTTTCGTTCTCGATGATCTCCGGCTGGGCGGAAGTGATGCGCAGGTTGCGCGCCTCCCCGAAGCCGCGGTTGGCCACCATCACCGCGAGGCTGAACGGCACGCTCGGCTCGACCACGTCCGTAAACGGATCATCCGCATGCACGTCGCGCTGGTGGAAGTATTTCACGAACAGGCGCGGGTTGGGATGGACCGTGATGGCCTCCGCCGACAGCGGCACGAAAACCTGAACGCCCTGCTGCCGGTAGCGCAAAACGCCGCTCACGTAGTACACCGTCGCCGTCTCCGGCGCCGCGTCACTCGCGGGGATGAGAATCCAACTGGCCGCGGATGTCGCACCCGCGCCAATGACGCCGGTGCCGTCCACCGCGTTGAGATTCACCAACTCGGGATCCCGGATGCCAAACAACTCGTTGACCACCTGCCCGGCGGCGTTCATCACCACCACGTCCACGGCGACCTCAGTCAGGGCGTCCCCGGTTTGGTTCTCCACTTCCAGCGTGGCCTTGAAGGCGTCGCGCGAAATGACGGCCTCCTGGTTGAGCCGAAGCTTGACGTGCCCGCACACGCCTTCGCTTTGCCCGCTGAGTTCCTGGCGGGCGGACTGGACGTGCCGCAGCACGGCGCTAATTGGGTCGGCGAAGCCCTCGGCCTGTGCCGCGTCCACCGCCGCCGCCATGGTGAGCACGGCGTTGGTGAACACATCGCGCGCGATGAAATCGGAATTCCAGCCGGCGGGCACCTCCGCCAGGTTGCGAATGCCCTGAGCCTCGTAATCCAGGGTGCGATTCCAGCGGTCGAGAAACGCCGTGAGATTCGCCGCCGCCAAGCCATCCGGCCAGGGCAAACTGAGCAACTCGACCCGCTCGGCTTCGGACACCCGCCGGCCGGCGGGCGAATGGGTGGCAATGCGATCACGGAACGCACCCAACCACGCGCTGAAATTCGTGCCTTGGGCGGGGTGAAACCACGCTTCGTCGCCAAGGAGCGCATGCCAGTAGTTGATGACGGCCACCAAGCGGTTGGCATTGGCGCGGACAGCGTGCAAGCTGGCGGGCCAATCCGCCGGGTCTTGGTCCTTGGCCGCATGGGGCGTTGCCCCGGGCTGGCCCGCGTCCTTCTTCTTTCCGAACAGGCCGGACAGCCAGTTGCCGCCACAGGTGTTGAGCAGGTCTTGCAGACAGCCGGCCAGGGTCAGGGCGGTGCCGACGACCGGGATTTCATGCCCGGCCGCCGCCAGGCAGTCCACCGTGGTGCTGGCCACGCCCATCACGCTGGGCTCTTGCACGACTCCGGCGGCGCCCCGACCGCAATTGACAATATCCGGGATGGGCACCACCAGGTCCCACGCGCAGCCCGCCAGCACGCCTGCGACATCCCAAACGCAGGGGTTGCATTGCCAGGGAATCTTGTTGTCCGGTTTCGTGGCCGTGTTCCACACGACCTGCTGTCGCGGGCCGCCCGGCACCGGCGACGGAGGTGGCGGATTGCCCGTGCCCGAACTGCTCGCTCCGCCCGGCGGGTACGGCAGGTGGCGTATCCAGCCTGTGACCCAGGCGGGCAGCGTGGGGGGAACCGGAGGTGGCGCGGGTGGCGGGCACTTTGTGTCATCGTGCAGCCAGGCCTTTACCTCCTTACGATTGCGGTACTGCCGGCAAAGGACTTCATAAATCGCTTTCGTGAACGACCAGCAGTCTTCGTCGCCCGCCTTCGGGATCGGCGTGCCCGGCGGCAGTTGTTCCGCCACCACGGGGATCACGATGGAACTCATGGCCGGGAGCGTGCCGACTTGTTCAAGCAGCGGCGTGAAACGCCAGCCCGCCAGATTGGCGATCTGGAATTCCACATTCTCGGCGGCGATGAGGAAGTAGCCGCCGGGCGTGGAGGCAACCGTCAGCGGCAAAGTGACGGTCTGCGTGTTCGTGTCGCTGTCTTTGGCGGCGAAGATCGCGGGCGCTGCCGAGCGGACGCAATAACGGAGACAGAGGCGGAAGCTGGGCGGGTTGGATGCGCCGGTTACAGAATCAAACCACCGACCGCTTGCCGGCGGTTGCCAAGCGACACCGGACGGGTGGCTCGGCGTCGCCGCCGAGCAGAGGTTCGGCTGGTCCGCAATCTTGAAACATGCCTCGGCAGCTCCAGCCGAGCCGGCGAACTCAGGGTTCACCGTTTGCATGTTTGTAGATTAGAAGCCTCCCCCTCCAATCCATCAACAGGATAAACCCAACTCGGGCTGCAGCGGGCGGATCTCAGTTTATTGCAGCCCTCCACTCTTCCTTGGAATTCAGCGGATGAGAGCCATGCTCTTGCGGGCAATTCCACGATGTTTGCAGGGGGAATCTGAAAGACGTGCAATAAAGTGAGATGCGCCCGGCTGCAGCCCCAGTGCAATGGAACGCGTTGCGGACGCGCATGGGCGCATGATCGCGTCTCCCGTTTCGCGATCCGGCGGCGACAGATTGGGACCTGAGATTCTCCCCAGCGGTCACACCCGAGACGGCCTTCAATCCGGCAATGTGAGCCGACGACAAATTGCGGCGAACTCGCGTTCGCGGCTGCGATGGTCGTTGGCGGCTACACCAACAGATCCACCACCCGTTGCAACTCGGCATCCGTGTTGTAAAAGTGCGGCGAGAGGCGGATGTAGTGCTGGCCGGCGCGGTCGGTGCGCAGCGAGGTGACAATGCCCGCTTCCATCAACTTCGCATGCACGGCCGCCATGTCCTGGCCGGGGAGTTGAAACGTGATGATGCCGCTGGCGTTGGCCGCGGGCGCATCGGCGTTCAACACGGCGCATCCTTTTGCCTGCAACGCGGGCACGAGCCACGCGCGCTTCCGCAGCAGCTCCGCCGCGATATTGTCCACACCGATTTCCAACAGCAGCTCCATCGCGGCCTTCAGCCCCACGATGCCGAGCAGATTGTACGTGCCCGGCTCAAACCGCGCCGGGCCGGGCCGGAAAGCGATCTGTTCCTGGGCCACAAAGTTCGGGCACCGGACGTTGTTCCACCCAAACGCGCCGGGGTGTAGCCGCTCCTGCAACGGCTGATGCACATACATCAAGCCCGCGGCGCATGGGCCGAGCAACCATTTGTGCGCGTCCGCCGCCAGCAGGTCCACATGCTCCGTCGTCGTGGGAAACGCGCCGAGCGTCTGAATGCCATCCAGGCAGAACAGAACGCCTTTTTGACGAAGCGCCTGACCGATGGCGGCGTATTCGAGCCGGTAGCCGCTGATGAAATGGCACGTCGCGAGCGCCACCATCCGCGTGTTTTCGTCAATCTGTCCGAGCACATCGCGGGGGCGGATGACCCCCAGCCCGCGGTTGTTGAGCAGCCGCACTTCCACGCCGCGCTCCGCCAGCGCCATCCACGGGTACACGTTGGATGGATAGTCATCGAAATAGACGAGGAGGTTGTCGCCGCGGCGAAATTCCAGCCCGCCAGCGATGAGGCTCAGCGCCAGCGAGGTGGGCCCGACGAAGGATACTTCCTCGGCCTTGCAGTGGAGCAGACGCGCGCCCAACTGGCGGGCCTCGCTGAGGATTTGCGGATAGATGAACCGTTCCTGATCCTCCGTCGCCGCCTGATTTGCGTAGGCGGCGACTGCCTCGGCCACGCGCCGCGGCAACGGGCAATCTCCGGCGTGGGCGAGAAAGACCTGCTTCGCCGTCACCGGAAACTCGTGGCGGCGCAATGCTTCATTCGAGAGGATTTCGGCAATCGTCATGGGCGGGGAAGGTAGGTGAAACCCGTGCGGATGCAAAGCCGCAAGCGCCCGGGGGCACATCTCACTTTCAAGCAAAACCGCCCGGCGGATGGAGCGCAGGTTTCCCAGCTTGCTGTATCGCCGACTTTCCTGTCGGCAGGCCACCAAACTGCAGGGACGCTCCGCCCTGCCAAATGCCCGCGGGTTGGGCAATGCGCGATCCAACAGACTTGGAAGTCTGCGCGACGATTGTTGTCCGGCGGCCTCCTGCAACCTGTTGAGCTGTGTCCAACTTGGTTTCAATTCTCGATTCGTGGTTTCCGCTTGTCAGCCTCTGGCCGCGTCCCTAGAGTCGCCGCGGTGAAAGAACGTCGCGCGCGCCATGATTGAATTGATTCAGTTTCCCTGGAGCCCCTTCTGCCTGGTTCAGCACCGCATTCTCGAATTCTCCGGCCAGCCGTTCAAAACCATCAATATCCCGTCCAATTCCGACCGCTCGCTTGTCTGGAAGCTGACCAAAGAACGCTACTATGGCGTGCCCATCATCCGGGAGGGGCGCACGGTGGTGTTCGAGGTGGACGAGGAATCGCAGGTCATCAGCAAGTATCTGGACGACAAACTGGGCCTGGGCCTGTTCCCGCGCGAGTTGGAGGGCGTGCAGGCGATTCTCTGGCGGTACATCGAGAGCGAGATTGAAGGCTGCACGTTTCGTCTGAATGATGTTTACTGGCGGCAATTCGTGCCCAAAGCCGACCAGCTTGCCTTCCTTCGCCACAAAGAGCGAAAATTCGGGCGCGGCTGTTTGGAGCAATGGCGCAAGGAGCGCAAGCAATGGCAGCGCCAACTCGCGGCCAAGCTCCTGCCCTTTGAGGAGATGCTCATGCACCACAGCTTCCTCCTGGGCGACCGCCCCCGGTTCGTGGATTTCGATCTCTGCGGCATGCTGGCCAATTACCTTTACTCGGGCCACTATCAACTGCCGGTGCGGCACAACCGCATCCGGGATTGGTACGCCCGCATGCAGCGCGTGAAAGCTTCCCAGTTCGTCTCGTGAAAAACTACGTTCTCGACACCAACGTCCTCCTCCACGACCCCAACTCCCTCCTGAACTTCCAGGACAACCATGTCCTGATCCCCATCGAAGTCATTGAAGAGATTGACCGCTTCAAACGCGAGTCCAGCGAACTCGGGCAGAACGCCCGCACGGTTTCCCGCATGCTGGACGGCTTTCGGGAGCAGGGCAGTTTGAGCGAGGGCGTGAAGTTGCCCAATGGCGGCCATCTGCGGGTCGTGTTCAAGAAACGCGCCGCCAGAAACGGCAACGGCCAGGGCCGCTCCAAGGAGCATTCGGTGGATGACCGCATCCTCTCGCTGTGCCTGGGCATTCAGAAGCAGGACGCCAAACGGAAAACGATCCTCGTCTCCAAGGACATCAACCTGCGCATCAAGGCCGACGCCCTCGGCCTGGCCGCCGAGGACTACGAAACCGACCGCGTTTTCATCACGGACCTCTACACCGGGATGATCGAACTGATGATGAGCCCGGACGTGATCGCCCGTTTCCGCGCGAACGGCGAACTCGACCTGCCCCCGGATCGGCAATACTCGCCCAACGAGTTTTGCACGCTCATGGACGAAACGAACCCCAAGCGCACCGCGCTCACCAAGGTGGACGCCACCGGCACCAAGCTGGTTCCCATCCTCGACAGTCGCGACGGCATTTGGGGTATCAAGCCGCGCAACCGCGAGCAGCATTTCGCCTTCGACGCGCTGCTGGATGATCGCGTGAAGCTGGTCACGCTCATGGGCAAAGCTGGCACGGGCAAGACGCTGCTGGCGATGGCCGCCGGCTTGAAACGCACCGTGCTGGACCGCGAGTTCCGCCGGCTCGTCGTCGCGCGCCCGACCATCTCCATGGGCAAGGAACTCGGCTTCCTGCCGGGGTCGCTGGAAGAAAAACTCGCCCCGTGGATGCAGCCGATTCACGACGCGCTCGAAATGCTCAGCGACTTGAACATGGGCCACGATCACCGGCGCAGCACCGACCTCATGCGCTCCGGCAGCATCGTGGTGGAGGCGCTCAGTTACATTCGCGGGCGCAGCATCGCCAACCAGTTCATGATCATTGACGAGGCGCAAAACCTCACCCCGCTGGAGGTCAAGACCATCGTCACCCGCGTCGGCCACGGCACGAAGATCGTCTTCACGGGCGATCCCTACCAGATTGACAATCCCTACGTGGATTCGTCGTCGAACGGGTTCAACTACGTGGTGAGCCGCTTCCGCGCGCACGCCATCGCGGCGCATGTCGAACTGCAGAAGGGCGAACGCTCCGAACTGGCCGAGTTGGCGGCGAATGTTCTGTGAAGCGGCAGGTCGCCGCCGGGCGGAATCCTCCGAACCGTAGCGGTGTCTCGGTAGAGCGCCGCGATCTTCCTCCTCCAAGAATTTGCGGCGTTCTGCCGAGACGCCGCTACACATGAAGCCAGGCCATGCGGCAGGTTGAGCGGTCCGCCGCCATGAGATCGGGGGCTCCCCTCAGGATTCTCCTGATTCAGCGGCCCGCTTGGCTTCCGATAAGCCGCTTGTTCGGCAAGCAGGATGGTGATGGGTTGTGAGAAGAGCGGCTTGGGGCCGCACGCGGTCCATGATCGCGCGCCAAACCCCAAGCCGCTGTTTCCTCCGTTCTCTGCGGTGAAGCGCGAATTGCCGGTCCCGGTCCGCCGACCATCTTCATCGGGAATCTCCTAACCCGGCGTAGCCGGCACCAAGAGGTTGGGGCAGATTGGGCCGTATGGAAACGACGCCTGCTCCCGCTGCTTTTGAGTCGAGTTCCCTGGTAGCGCGGTACGCCGCACAGATTGCGGGTCAGTTGAGTTGCTTTGACCGCGTCATCATCACGGGGAGTTTGATGGAGGTCTGTCATCCGGCAGCGCTGGAACGACAACTGCACGGCGCTGGGATGCGTTGCTTTGACTTGGGGGTGTTCGCCGAACCGCTGCGCGACGCGCTGCGGGATCACGCCGTGAAGCTGGTCCGGGAGGCGGGGTTGGAGGTCGAGTTCCTTCAGCGGAAGAACTTCCGCAAGGAAGACCGCATCGCGCAGTTGCTCGCTCGGCGCGGGGACCGCCCCGGACGGGTCCATGTCTTTTCGGCGATGGAACCGTGCCCGGCCCGGGACGAACAGCACCGCAGTTACCGCGGGTTTAACTTCTTCGCGGCAGGAGACCTGACCGTCTTGCTGGCCATCCTGCGCGGGGAATATCACATCAGCGGTCTGAGCAACCGCCGCTTGCAGCGGGTCCTGCGCGACCGGAACGGCGGGCAGATCCGTCGCGTCTTGAAACGACTGCGACTCCATGGACTCATCCGCAAAATCGGACACCCCTACAAATACTACGTCACCGCGCTAGGCCAAAAAGTCCTCCTCATCGCCCTCAAACTCCGCGAGCACCTCATCCTGCCCACACTCGCCTCCACCGCCCCCACCTGAATATCGTGGCCACCGTGCGCAGCATTTTTCCGTTAAGGGACTAACTTGTTGATCCGCGGACGTTCGTATTCGTCATTCGGGCTTCGGGCCTGTTTCGGATTTCGGATATCGACATTCGGATTTCTCTCGACCAAGACCAGCACCACCGCACACTTTCACTCCGCATGCATCCGCTCGATCTACTGATAAACATTCTCTACTTCCTGCTGATGATCGCCGCCGGCTGGTGGGTGGCCAGGAAGGCCGCCAAGGATTCCGAATCCTATTTCCTCGCCGGTAAAAGCCTGCCGTGGTGGGTCATCGGGAGAAGGATTCAGTCTTCACCTTTGAAACCTTTGTCATGCCGCGAATAGGCTGGCCAAATCCACCGTGAAGCTCGGGACCGCCGTGCTGGTCAACGAGCCGCCCGGCCCTTGGACGACCTTCTCAGCAAACTGCTCGCCCTGCGGCTGGCGGTGGACTTCGATCTGTTTCCCCGGTCCCAGCACCAGCCAGCATTCCTTCACGCCGGCGCTGGTGTAGGCGCGGAGTTTAGAGCGGTCGCACTCGTGGCTGCTCACGCAAATCTCGATCACGAGCTCGGCGGTGTGGGGATGTTCCTTCGGGTAAACATTGATGGAACCCCGGATGACGGAAAGGTCCGGCTCCGGTTCGGAATCGCCACAAAGGATTGGCTGTTCCGGTTGCACATGCAGGCCAGGTGGCAGGCTGCGCTGAAGCAGTTCCAGAAGCCGCATGAGGAGGAGACGGTGGAAGGGAAAAATGGGCATTTTGTGGAAGATTTGGCCGTAAAGCAGTTCGGTTTTCTCGGGAACAAGGCCCAACTCGCCCAGCGCAGGATAGGCTTTGATGCCGAGTGGCCAGACCTGCGGGCCACAGACGGCTGGTTTCGGTGCTTCAATGACCGTCATGGGGAAAGAGTCAAGCTTCGCGGCGGCGTCCCTCAAGTTCCTTTTCTGGCAGCCTCGCAAGATCGAGTGAAGGCCGAGGCAGTCGCCCGGAACGAACTGATGGCAGCATGGCGCTGGTCGCCAGCAATTCCACGATCATCCAGTCGGTCGCAAAGACTCCTTTTGCCCCCGCCACGCTCCAAACCCCCGGCAACACAACTCTTGGCGCAGATCGCAGCCGAAAAACCCCAGAAAAGCCTGTTGACTTAGACCTGTTGTCTGATAGTTTCTGCGGCCCTTGTATCGGGAAACGGTTGAATGAAAACGTATTTGCCCAAAGTCAATTTGGACGCCCGCAAATGGCATGTGATTGATGCCGACGGCGTCGTGCTGGGCCGCTTGGCGGTCCGTGTTGCCGACCTCCTGCGCGGCAAGAACAAACCGGTCTTTACACCGCATCTCGATGCCGGTGATTTCGTGGTCGTCATCAATGCCGCGAAGGTTCGCCTCACCGGGAACAAGGAAACCGGGAAGACCTACATGACCTACTCCGGCTGGAAGGGCGGCGAGAAGTACACCACCGTGGCCGCGCAGCGCGCCAAGGCGCCGGAGAAGCTGATCCAGCACGCGGTCAAAGGCATGATCCCCAAGAACCGGCTTGGCCGGGTCCTCCTCACCAAGCTGAAAGTTTATGCGGGCAGCGAGCATCCGCACGCCGCCCAGCAGCCGGCGGCACTGGCAATCAAGAAGTGAGTTCCAACTGAACGATGACAGCCATGAGCGAAACCACGCAATATCTCGGCACCGGTCGGCGCAAGACCGCGATCGCCCGCGTTCGCCTCTCGACCGGCACGGGCAAGATTCTCGTGAACGGTCGCGCGTTTGAACAGTATTTCCCCCTCGACACGCTCCGCATGCACGCCACCCAACCGCTGGTGACGGTGGGGTTGGCGGACAAGGTGGACGTGAAGGTCAATGTCATCGGCGGCGGCCCCAGCGGCCAGGCCGGCGCCGTGCGTTTGGGCATCGCCCGCGCGCTACTGCGCCAGGACGCGAACCTGCGTCCGGCGCTGAAGGCCGAGGGCCTGCTGACCCGCGATTCCCGCGAAAAGGAACGCAAGAAGTACGGCCAGCCGGGCGCCCGCAAGCGGTACCAGTTCTCGAAACGTTAATCGAAACCGAGCTTTGCAGACCCCGCTGGCGGAAGTCGGCGGGGTTTTCTCTTTATGCACCACGAATGGAAGCGCGGCCCACGGCTCGTCTCCACGGATCCGACGAGGCTGGACGTGGACGCGGTTCACGCCTTTCTCAGCCGGGCCTACTGGTGCGTCGGGATTCCGCGGGAAACGGTCGCGCGGGCGCTCCGCCACTCGCTTTGCTTCGGGCTCTACGATGGGAGCGCACAGGTCGGGCTGGCCCGGGTGATCACGGACCATGCGACGTTCGCCTATCTCTGCGACGTTTACGTGCTGGAAAGCCATCGCGGCCGCGGTTTGGGCAAATGGCTCATCGAATGTGTCATGGCCCACCCGTCCATTCCCGGCCTGCGGCGTTTCAATCTGGCCACGCAAGACGCTCATTCGCTGTATGCCCGGCATGGGTTCAAGCCCCTGCGCCATCCGGAGAATCATCTGGAATTGCACCAGCCGGACATTTACAAAACTCCCGCGAGCGGCGGCGAACCCGCGCTGCGGTAGTCACGAACTATTGACCACAGATTACGAACCATGAAAAAAGTCGCCATTGTCGGCGCCTCCGGTTACTCGGGCGAGGAACTCGTGCGCTTGTTGCTGAACCATCCCCAGGCCGAGTTGACCGCCGTCACCTCCCGCCAATACGCCGGGCAGACGCTCGCGCAAGTCTTCCCACGCTTCGCCCATTATTCGCGCGCCAAGGCGTTGCGCTTCTGCGAGCCGAATGCCGAGTTGCTCGCCAGGCAGGCGGAGATTGTTTTCCTGGCGCTGCCCCACGGGGTCGCCGCCGAATACGCCGTCCCGCTGCTGCAACTGGGCTGCGTGGTGATTGATCTGAGCGCCGATTTTCGCCTCCGCAGCGCCGCGGTGTACAAAGATTTCTACGCGCACGATCATCCTGCCCCCGAACTGTTGGCCAAGGCGGTCTATGGCCTGCCGGAGCATTACCGCGAGCAGATCAAGAAAGCCGCGCTCATCGCCTCGCCCGGTTGCTATCCGACCAGCATCCTGCTGCCCACGCTGCCGCTCCTGAAGGCCGGCTTGGTTCAGCCCACCGGCATCATTGCCGATTCGCTGAGCGGGGTCAGTGGCGCCGGACGCAAGGCCGAGCTCGACTACCTCTTCTGCGAATGCAACGAGAGCGTGCGCCCGTATGGGCTGCCCAAGCATCGCCACCTCTCGGAAATTGAGCAGGAACTTTCTCTCGCGGCGGGGGAAACGGTCACGATCCAATTCACGCCGCACCTGATCCCGGTGAACCGCGGCATCCTGACGACGCTCTATCTCGCGCCGAGGAAACCCTTCACCAACGCCGCCGAGATGTTCACGCTCACCGGTCAAATCACGGAATGCTACCAGGCGGCCTACGGCAACGAGCCGTTCGTCCGTGTGCTTGAAGGCAAGGCCCTGCCCGACACGAAGAACGTCGTCGGCACGAACGTCTGTGAAATCGCGTGGCGGCTGGACGCGCGCACTGGCCGGCTCATTGTTCTGAGCGCCGAGGACAACCTCGTCAAGGGCGCCAGCGGGCAGGCCGTCCAAAGCATGAACATCGTCTGCGGCTTCCCGGAAATGGCAGGGCTCATGTGAACCAGATGGTGCAGTGGAATCCCGCCGACTACGCGGCGAACTCCGCCTCACAACTCACTTGGGCGCGTGAGCATCTCGCCCGGCTCAACCTCTGCGGCGACGAGCGGGTGCTCGATGTCGGCTGCGGCGATGGCAAAGTAACGGCGGAGATCGCCCGGGCCGTGCCGCGCGGGGCGGTCGTAGGCGTGGACAGTTCGCCGGAGATGATCCGCTTCGCGCAAGCCAGCTTTCCGCGGACCCGGTTTCCGAACCTGCGTTTCTCCGAAATGGACGCCCGCCGACTCCGGTTCGCGGAGACCTTTCATCTCGTCTTCTCAAATGCGGCCTTGCATTGGGTGGACGATCACCCGGCCTTTCTCCGTGGCGCGGCGGCTTGTCTCTCGCCTGGCGGACGGCTCGTTGTCTCCTGCGGAGGCCGGGGGAACGCGCAGGACGTCTTTCTCGCCGTGCGATCCACGATGCGGCTGAAACGCTGGCGCGCGTTCTTCCGCAGCCTCAGCCGGCCCTACTTCTTTCACGGTCCCGAGGAATATGAGCGTTGGCTGCCGCGCTTCGGTTTCCACCCCGCGCGGGTGCAACTCGCCGAGAAGGACACCGGGTTCGCCGACCACGCCGCACTAGCCGGCTGGTTGCGCACCACCTGGCTGCCCTACACCCAGCGCGTGCCCGAACCGCAGCGTGAGGACTTCATCGCCGCTGTCGTCGAACGCTACGTCGCCAAGCACCCGCCTGACGCCGCGGGCCAAATCCGCGTTCGCATGGTGCGGCTGGAAATCAATGCTCTGAAGCTCGGAGCCGAACAGGCATCTTGCCTGTCTGGCAGTGATTGGGCAGCCACCCCCTGCAGGCAAGATGCCCGCGCCACTGATGCAAAGTTCAAGCCTGCTACGGGAACATTCTCCGTGCAATCCATGCTCCCTGCGTGAAAATCCCCTACTACGAAATTGCCGCATTTACGAGCAAACCATTCGCCGGGAATCCCGCGGGCGTTTGCCTGCTGCCCGCATGGCTGCCCGACGCGACGCTCCGAAACATCGCCGCCGAGAACAACCTCGCCGAAACCGCGTTCCTCGTGCCGCGCGGCGGCGACTACGACTTGCGCTGGTTCACTCCGGCAGTGGAAATAGACCTGTGCGGTCACGCCACGCTCGCCTCGGCGTTCGTGCTGTTCACCGAAGCTGGCTTCAACGGCGACGCCATCCGTTTTCACTCGAAAAGCGGCCTGCTCGGGGTGTCGCAAGCGGGCCAGGCCTTGGAACTCGATTTCCCCTCGCGTCCGCCGCAGCCGTGCGCGAGGCCGGACGCACTGGCACGCGGCCTCGGCAAGACACCGGTTCAGGTTTTGAAGTCGCGCGATTACCTCGCAGTGTTCGAATCGGAAGCGGAGGTGCGTGGCTTGAAACCGGATTTCACCACGCTGGCCGCCCTGGACGCGCTCGGGATCATCGTCACCGCGCCCGGCGGCGATTGCGACTTCGTCTCGCGCTTTTTCGCGCCGGGCGCCGGCGTTCCGGAAGACCCAGTCACCGGCTCGGCGCATTGCACGCTGATCCCGTATTGGGCCGGACGGCTCGGCCAAACGCGGCTGTTCGCGCGGCAGGTTTCCTCGCGCGGGGGCGAGTTGTTTTGCCAGCAGGTGGGCGAGCGCGTGCGCATCGGTGGCCAGTGCGTGCTTTACCTGCGCGGACAAATCGAACTGGATGAAGTGACAGTGTGGGAGAATTGAAACATGAAATCGAAATTCAAAGTCATTGAAGGCTCCATCACGGCGCCGCAGGGCTTCCTCGCCAGCGGCGTGTTTTGCGACATCAAACGGCTCGGCACGGGCAAGGGCTCGCAGAAGGGCAAGAAGCGCGATCTGGCGCTGATCCTGTCCGAAGTGCCGGCGGTAGTCGCCGGCATGTTCACGACCAACCAGGTTTGTGCCGCGCCGGTCAAAGTCTGTGTCGAGCGCGTGAAAGGCGGCGAGGCCCAGGCCATCGTCGTGAATTCCGGCAACGCCAACGCCTGCACCGGCCGACAAGGAATGGTGGACGCGCGGGCCATGACCGCGGAGTTGGCGAGCCTCTTGCACCTGCCGGAGGAGCACGTGCTGGTCGCTTCGACCGGGCGAATCGGCGTCACCATGCCGATGGCCAACATCCGCGCCGGCATCCGCGCCGCCGCGCAACTCCTCGGCCACGACGCGGCGCATGCGGCGGAAGCGGTCGAGGCCATCATGACCAGCGACACGCGGCCCAAGCAAATCGCGGTCGAGTTCAAGTTCGGCGGCAAGCCCGTCCGCATCGGCGGCATCTGCAAAGGCGCCGGCATGATTCAACCAGGCATGAGCGCCACCGGACGGCGTCCGGCTGCCCTGCCGCTCCACGCCACGATGCTGTGTTTCCTCACAACCGACGCCGCCATCGAAGCCAAGGTGCTCCAGCGTGCGCTGCATGAAGCCGTCGCTCAAAGTTTCAACCGCATCACGGTGGACGGCGACATGAGCACGAACGACACGGTGTTGGTGTTGGCGAACGGCCTCGCTGAAAACCCGAAATCCGAAATCCGAAACCCGAGATCGCGAGACTTCCGGACTTTTCAGGCCGCGCTCAACCACGTCTGCCTCGAACTCGCGAAGATGATCGTCCGCGATGGCGAGGGCGTGCATCGTGTCGTGACCGTGCGCGTGACGGGCGCAAAGTCTATTGCCGACGCCGATGCCGCCGCGCGGGCCGTGGCGAACAGCCCCCTCGTGAAGACAAGCTGGCACGGCGGCGACCCGAATTGGGGGCGACTCATGGACGCCATCGGCTACAGCACGGCGACCGTGGTCGAGGAGAAGGTGGACATCGGCTACAGCGCGCCCGGCAGCCGGAAGATTCTCTGGAGCTTGCGCCGCGGCCAACCCACGAAGGCCACGTTCAAACAGCTCTGCCTCGCCGTCGCGCCCAAGGAGTTTGAGTTGCACATTTGCTTGAACCTCGGCCCCGCCAGCGCGGTGATGTACGCCGCCGACCTGACCGAGGCTTACGTGGATTTCAACAAGGGCGATGTGACCGATCCCACAACGCTTGGCGGTTGAGATCACAGTTCGAGGACACTCTGGAGGGACGACAGTGCGCTTGCCACGTCAGAGACGGGTCGCAACCGGAGGTGCATTTCAACCTTGAAAAGCGGTGGGGTTCGGTTCTCATTCCCGCCATGCCAACTTCCATGAAGAGTGTGCTCGGTTTCAACCCCGTCCTTTCGGCCATCGCCTGCGCCGCGTTGTTTGCGTGCGGGTCGTCTCTCGCCGAAGACTTGGTCAAGGCCAGGGACGGCTCCGGCGTTTACGGCTACAAGGACACGCCCAAGCTGCCGTGGTGCGACTGGCTCGTCCACGACCCGGACCGGCCCGCGCCCAAGCGCGTGGTCCCCGGCAAGGCGGGCCCGCCCGTGCCCGCACCGGCGGACGCCGTCATCCTGTTCGATGGCAAAGACACCAGCCGGTGGGAGGCGTCCGATTGGAGGGTAGAGGACGGTTGCCTCGTGTCCGGCGACCAAGTCCTGAGGTCCAAGGAGACATTCGGCAACGCGCAAATCCACGTTGAATGGATGGCGCCCGCCGGCTTTGCGGGTCCGTGGTACAATCGCGGCAACAACGGCGTCCTGCTGATGGGTCTCTACGAAATCCAGATCTTCGATTCGTACAACGAGAACATCTACCCTGACGGCCAGGCCGCGGCGATCTACGGCCAGACTCCGCCGCTGGTGAACGTCACCCGCCCGCCGGGGGAATGGCAGACCTTCGATATCCTCTTTACCGCGCCGGTGTTCAAAGACGGCCAACTCGCCCAACCTGGCCGCGTGACGATGCTCCACAACCATGTGTTGGTCCACTTGAATGAAACCATCCACGGGGAGGTCGCGCACCGCGCCGTGCCGGAGTACAAGTCAAAGGTCAGCCGAGGTCCGCTGGCCTTTGGAGGGCACGGGTGTCCAGTGCGATTCCGCAACGTCTGGGTGCGGCCGCTCTGAACGGGAACGTGTCGCGTCGCTGTCGGACACGATGCGGATGGTCGGCGAATGAGGGAAAGGCGCGTTGCGCAGTCGCGGTCACCGGACAGAACGCCAAGCTCGACCGCGACCCAGTTCATGAACCGCAGCGTAGCGGCGTCTCGGCAGAGCGCCGCCCTCTTCCGCTTCCGAGGGTTGACGGCACTCCACCGAGCGGCGGCTACGGTTCAGGGGTTCAAAGCGCGAACCCTTCGGGGAATCCTCCCCACCAGTTCAAGCGTGCCGGAACGTGATCCGCGCCTTGTTCAAATCATACGGGGACATTTCCACATTGACTTGGTCCCCGACGCTAATCCGGATGAAATGCTTGCGCATCTTGCCGGAGATGTGGGCGAGGACTTCGTGGCCATTGGGCAATGCCACACGGAACATGGTGCCCGGGAGCACCTGCGTCACGCAACCCGTCAGTTCAATCGGTTCTTCTTTCGCCATGCAACCAGTCGCTCTTTGATCTGTTTCCTGCCATGAAGCCGCGCGAAAGGCAACTGTTTTTGGGCGGTGGCCGGACGGAAGGCAGGCTCTCCCAGCCCGGCGCGACGAGCTTTGGACGAAACGCCTCGGCGTCAAAAAAATCGCGTGGACAAGCGCGGCGGACTGGCTACAGTTCCCGCGGCTTATATGAAAAAGAACCCACTCATCCCAGCCTTGATCGGGGTGCTGGCTGTGCTCACCCTGTTCGGGGCCTGGGCCACTTGGCAGACGTACATCTTCTCGAAGAAGAGCCGCGCGTTGCAGGCGCAGGCGGCCAATATCAACAACACCCGTCTCGTCATGGACGCTCTGGCCAAGGAGACGATCGAGTACAGCAAGAAGAACCCGGCGATTGACCCGATCTTGATCTCGATTGGGCTGAAGCCGAACCCGGCCGGCGCCGCCGCCAAACCCGCCTCTCATTGAAGCCATGAACGAAAACCCCACCCCCGCCCCGGCCCCGGTTGAAACTCAGGACGCCGCGCAGGCGTTCGACATGTTGCAGCGGCAGTTTCAAACGCTGCTCCTGATTCTCATCGTGCTGGTCGCCGTGCTGGATTGTTACATGTGGCGGCAGTGGCACCTCCTCAAGAACGAGGCGAATGGCATTGAGCCGCAGGTCATGCAAATGACCGCCGAGTTCCAACGGGTCACCGTGCCCTTGGTGCGGAACTTCCTCGGTCAACTCAACGAATACGCGAAGACGCACCCGGACTTTCAGCCGATCATGACGAAGTATAACATCCAGCCGATTCCCAGTAACGCGGCCCCGGCGACGGCGCAACCGGCGAAGGCCGCATCCCCGGCGGCCCAAACCCCGGCGGCCGCTCCCCCAAAGACCGCCGCGCCAAAGAAGTAATCGCCGCAAGCCGTTCCGACCGGCAACCGCTTTCGCCTCGCTGGGGCTGTGCCTCCAGCGAGGCGTTTTGCTTGCCTGTATTCGCGCCGCGGGCAAGCGCCGTGGCAGCGCCGCTCCGTCGCGCAGGATGCGCGTGACCCCTTTGGGTGGTGCTCCAAACCAGACGGCGAGGGCGTTGCCCACAGCCGTTGTCACCGGCTCTTGCGTATTTTGTTGTGGGCGGCGCCGCGCGCAGGCATTAAGCAGGCATGAATTACTGGATTGCGGGCATGATCGGTCTGTTCAGCGGCGTGGCCAGCGGCCTGTTCGGGGTCGGCGGCGGCATCGTCATGGTGCCGGCGATGGTCTTCTTCCTGAGCCCCCCGATTCGTGACATCAAGCAAGCCATCGGCACCTCGTTGGTCGTGATCATCCCAACCGCGCTGATCGGCTCCGCGAAGCATCTCAGTCAGGGCAACGTGGATTGGCGCACCGCCCTCGCCCTGGCGCCGCTGGCAATTCTCGGCGGGTACGCCGGCGCGTGGCTCACCACGCACATCCCGGCCGAGAACCTGAAGCGGGCGTTTGGCGGGTTCATCATCCTGGTGGGCTTGCGGCTGTTGTGCCTGAAGTAAAGCGCTGCTTCCCACACCGCGCCGACGACCTTGGGCCGGGAACGGACAAGGCCGGGAGCATTGATCGGCGACTCCATCCGGAAGCGCGAGTTTGAATTGCCGCGAGCGATGCTGGCAAAGGCTACCGAGGCTTAACGTTCGTTCAGTGGCGCTCTGCCGAGACGCCGCCACGCCGTTTGGCTTCTTGCTTTGGGCTTCGGGCTTGTTTCGGATTTCGGAATTCGGATTTCCGCCGTCACTCCAGCGTAAACCACTGCACCTCCAC
>CAZJTM010000128.1:0-18474 GCA_964548925.1 uncultured Verrucomicrobiota bacterium
GACGGGCGGCGGCGATTGTTCAGCGGACAACTCGCGCACGGAGTCGCCGTCGCGGACGGTGATCTGCCACAAGCCGAGGGCCGTCGGGTTGTCCGCGATTTGGTTGAAACCGTCGGCAGGTTGGAGGAGTTCGCGGAGAGAACCATTGGCTGCGTCCAATCCAACTTGGAGTGTGGCGTTGGCGGTGCGGACAAGGCCCGGCTCGGCCGTCACCGTGAACGATTGGAGCAGGGCCACCAGCGTGGCGAGCCCCAGAGAGAACTGCTTGGCAATCATGGGGTGTCAGCAAACGGTTCGTGAATATGCTCGCAAGGGGGGTGAGGGGTGAAACAAAAACCGCCGCCAGTTTGTGACCGGCGGCGGCTGCGCATTGAACGGATTTCAGTTACTTGGCCAGCACGCGGTAGAAACGCATCGCCGGGTCGGGATTGCTGTCCACGTACGAGGCGGTGTCGCCGCTGGCGGTGACTTCGTTGCCCAGGCTGGTCCAGGCGCCGTCCAGCGTGGACGCGCGTTGGACTTGGTACTTCGCGCCGCTCACGGCTTCCCAAGTCAGGGTGACAGAGCCGGAGGCGGGCGTCACACTGAGAATCTTGAACGAGGTGACCGGCGGGGCGTAACCGGCATTGATCACAAAGGCCATGATGCCGTTGTTCTCATTGAGCGCAAACAGGTAGGTGTTGCCGCCAAAATCCAGTTCGCCGTTCGCTTCGATGCTGGCGTTGTAGGTCGGGAACAACTCCTGGTCGCGCAGTTGCGGTCCGGCTTCGAGGTCGGCCACGCTGTAGAGCTGGATGTTCTTCTGGGTGTCATTCGCGGCACCGGCGAGGAACTTGAGATTGTGGTTGTAATCCAGCGATGTGATGGCATTGGAGAACAGGCTCGAATCATACGTCTTGAGGATCGTGCCCGTGCCCGCCGCCAGATCGTATTCCACCAGGTAAAGCTGGCCGAGCCAGGTTTTCGCCCAGAAGGTGTTGGCAGCGCCGAAGCAGAGGCCCAAGCGGGAGAAACCGGACGGGGCCGCCGGCACGTGGATTTCGGTGGCGGTGAAGTTGGTGCCATCCGTGGTCTTGAGGATTGCCACGAAGTTGCTGGTGGCGTTCCACGCGCCCATGCCGAGCAGGACTTCGGTGTTCACGCCGGCGCCACGCACATCCAGGGTGTAGCCGCAGCCCTTGTTGGGCCAGCCAACCGGTGTCGGGTCACCCTCGAACGCCACGGTGGCGACTGTGTCGGGGGCGTCGTTGGCCCAGCGGTAGAGCTTGAATGGATTGCTGGCGGCCGCCGTGGTGAGGTTACCGGCATAGACGACGCCGTCGTCGGCCACGTCAATCTTGTGCAGGAGTTTCGTGGCGCTGGTGACCGTGCTTACGTCCAGCACGTGCTTGTCTTCGCCTGTGAGGGCGTCCAGAACGGCGACCGTCAAGTTGCCATTGAGCAAGCTGACCACCAGCAGGTTGGAGTTCGCCGGGTTGAAGGCCATGCCGTATTCATTGTAGGTCGTGTTTAGGTAAGGCCGGCTGCCGGCGGTGACCGCCCAGAGGTTGGTCATCTGCGCGGTGGTGTACGAGGCCACCACGGCCAACGTGGCCGGAGCGCTGTCGCGATAGCCATCCGTGTTGGACACGCGGACAAAGTAATCGCCCGCCTGATCCACCTGGATGTTCGGGATGACCAACGAGGCATCGGTGGCATCCGCGATGGCCTTGCTGCCGAAGTACCACTGATAGGTGAGCGGGGAAGTGCTTTCCGCGACCACCGTGAGGGTGGGGCTCGTGCCTTGATACCACGTCCCGCTGGTGGGATGGGAGGTGATGATGGGCAGACGCGTGATGGCACCCGAGTTCACGCGGAACATCTTCAGGCCGTTGTTCACGCCCAAGGCCACCAGGTAGCCGGCGCCAAAGTCCACGTTGCCCTGGAATTCAATGTCGGCGTTGTAGCTCTGGAACAGCTCCTGGTCCACGAGCAAGGGTCCGGCATCCGGGTCGGTCACGTCGTACACCGGCACGCTCACAGGGGTGGGAGGGCTGCCGTTTTGCAGACCGGCCAGCAGACCGGAGACGGGATCGTAGCCAATTCCGGTGACCGACGACGGCACGCTGCGAGCGCCCGTGAGAGGATACTGATTGCGAACGAAGCCGGTGCCGGCTTCCAAGTCAAACTCGATGAGGACGAGGTTGACCGTGGACTTCGCCCAGAAGGTGTTCGTTCCGGGCCCCCAATCCAGGCCCAACCGCCCAAATTTGTCCGGCGCGTCGGGAACTGTGATGGCCGTCGAAGTGAAGATGCCACTTTCATCCGTCCGCAGGATTGCCACGGTCTTGCTGGACTGATTCCAACTGCCCGAGCCCAGGAGGATTTGCGTCTCGGCGCCGCCGCCGCGCACCGCGAGGGTGCCGCCCCAGACCACGTTCGGGGACGTGTGCCCGTTGCCCGGATCGCCTTTGAAAAGTTCACGACCAGCCACTGCGGGGACGGGGCCGTCGTCGGAAAGGCCGTCAATGCGGAATGGATTGGAGGCCGTGTCGGTGCTGAGGTTGCAAAGGTAAACCCGGCCATCCTGGGCCACGCCCACCTTGTTGTACCCACTGCTGAAGGGCAGCAGCGCGGAGTAGTCAATGTAGTGCTTTTCGGCTCCCGTGAACGGATCCAGTACCACAAGCATGTTGGTGGGATTCTGCCGCGTGAGCACCAGGACGTTGGTGGTGAGCGGGTTGATCGCCACGCCGTATTCTTTGTAACCGGAGGTCAAGTAAGGCCGGGTGTTTGGCGCGATGTTCCAGATGTTGGTCATCTGGTCGGAGGCGTATCCCGGAGTGACCGTCAAGGTCGCGCTGCCGCTGGTGGCCGAGCCTCCCTGGTTGCTTACCACCACACTGTAGAGTCCTCGCTGGGCGTAGGAGACTTTGGGAAGGACGAGCGTCGCGTTAATGGCTCCCGGAATGTCTTGGCCGTCCAACCGCCACTGATACGTGAACGGCTTGGTGCCGGTGTGGACGACGGTGAACGTGTAGTTCTCCGCACCCTCCCAAACCGTGACGCTCGCAGGCGAGGTGGTAATGGTCGGAGGCAGGTAAACTTCATGCACTGAATAGGCGAGAATCCCGTTGTTGGACTCGAGGGCGAAGAGCTTGCCATTGCGGAGGGCGACGGCGCCGGTGGCATTTCCGTTGGCGTTGGTTGGATTCGCGGGAAAGACGCGCGTTGTATCCTGCTGCACCACGGCGGCAGGGTCCGAAATGTCAAACATGCGGAGCAAGTGTCCCGCAGTCGCCGTTGTGCCCGCTTCCACGATGGCGAGCAGATTGCGGCTCACTTCCAGGGCCAGCGGCGCCCCCGCGATGCCGGGGACTGTTGTGGTCAGCGTGGCCGTGCCCGCCGCGCGATTGAGGGTGAACTTCTTGAGGTTGCCGCTGGATTGCTTGGCCCAGAAGGTTTCACCCGCGCCCCACGCCAGACCCCAGCGGGTGTCGGCGGCCGCCCCATCGGTCACGATCTTTTTGGCCGTGAACGTGGTGCCGTCCGTGGTCGTCAGCAACGCCACGTTCTTGTCGAGCGTGCCGAGCAGGATTTCGGTGTTGACGCCGGTGCCGCGCACGACGAGCGAGTCGCCGAACCGGCGGTTGTTGGCCACCGCGTCGCTCTCGGAGGGATCGCCGGCGTAAACCAGCACGGGCTGCGCGGTTTCATCCGCCCAGCGATACAGCCGGAACGGACCGTTGGCGCCGATCGCATCGGTCGTCAAGTTGCCGACATAGATGACACCGTCTTCGGTGATTCCAATCATGTTCACGGCAAAATTGCCGCCCGTCACCACGGAGCCGTCGTAAGGCAGCTTACCGAGAGTCTGGCCGTCCGTACCGCTCAAGATATGGATTGCCGGAGACACCGTGCGGCTGGGCACCAGGAGGTGGCCGGTGGTGGGATTGTAGGCCAATCCCCGGGTGTTGTTGTCGCTGCGCATGAAGGGGTGCGCGGCGTCCGGCGCAATGCTCCAGAGGTTTGTCAGGACGTAGGACTGCGCGTGAAGGTTTGGCACGCCGCTCAGGCCGAGGCAGAGCAGGAACAGGAACAGAGGCCGCAAGAACCGAGGTCCGGCGGTGTGGCTTGGTTGTTTGGTTTGAAGAGGCTTTTTCATGGTTTTTGCTAACTATGCATGCCAAGGCTAGGAGGGCGGGCTGGCGGCGCCTATGACGTGTTTGCGTCAATGGAACTCCCTTGGCTCCTGGCAGCAGCGGAGTTTCATTGAAGCCGAGATGAAGCGATTTCAAATGTTCGTGTGTGGTTCTGCCTCCGACGCGAGGCTCGGTCGCCGCGGTGGGTTCACGCTGATTGAATTGCTGGTGGTGATTGCGATCATTGCGATCCTTGCCGGCATGCTGCTGCCGGCGCTGAGCAAAGCCAAGGCCCGCGCCCAAACCATGGGCTGCCTGAGCAACGCCAAGCAGTTGCAGGCCGCGTATGAGCTGTACTCCTTGGACAACGGCAACAACGTCATGGACAACTCCGTGGCGGGTGTGGCCAGCCCCGGGGACAAGGCCTGGATCAAGGGGAACGTCCAGGAATACGTGGCCGGCTACGAAGATCACCCGAAGTCCGGCGTGCTCTGGAATTACAACACTTCGCTGGGCATTTACCGGTGCCCGAGCAGCCGGGCCTTCGTAAAGGGCGCGGGTTGGGGCGACGCGGTCCGCGTGCCGCACAACCGCAGCTACGCCGTGTCCGTCTGGCTCGGCAGCAACCTCGGGGTCAGCAACCCCACCATCGCCGACCAGATCGCGCAGAAGCTGACATCCGTCCGGAACCCGTCCAAGACTTCGGTGTTCATTGAGGAGAACCCGATCAGCATTGACAACGGCGCGATCGGGTTCAACCGCCTCGGCCTCGGCATGGTCTGGAATCTTCCCTCCAATCGCCACAACAACGCGGGCAGTTTTTCGTTCCTCGATGGACATGCCGAGAGCGTCAAGTGGAAAGGCCAGCGCCTGAAACAACTCAATGACCAGAACTCCGCGGACGATTCCCGCTCCCAGCGGCCCTCCAGCGCCACGAACCCGGTCCATAGCCAGCCGTGGGACAAGGACGACGTGGATTACGTCCGCCTCGCGGACACTGCACCGGAGATTTGACCCCATTGATGGCGCGCTGCCTCGAACCGGCTCGGCAATGCCGCGCTGACACAAGCGGGAGTGGAGGTCGGCCACGCCACTCCTGAACTCCTGAAGCAATGGCCTGGCTGTGTGACCTGTTGGGGGACGGGGAGCGCATTTCAGTTTCTGCAAAGAGCGCGGACATTCCTGTCCGCTTGTGAGCGGAAGAGCCGCCCAAAGAGGAACAAAAATGTCGTCGCTCCGAGACCCAGGCTGGCGTGCAAGAAACTGTCGAGTGCCGGGACACAGGCCGCGTCTGTGAAAACGATTGACCCTACAGGAAACCCCTGTTGCACTTCGGGCGTTACAGATTGCGGACACCACCATGAAGAAACGCGGCCACCAGTGGACCCGGCGTGAACCGACGGCAAGGCGACGACTCCCGTCTCCACCGCTCACGCTGCTCTTGACGCTGGGCATGCTGCTGCCTCCCGCACGAGTGGCCGCCGCGCCGCTCATCATTGACGATTTCGTCTATGCCAATTCGACTGCGGCGCGGGCCGCTTGGGCGAACACCAGCGCGCCCGCCGTGACGATGGCGACCGCAGGCGAGTGGGGTGCGGACCAAGTGATGGTGCTGACCTGCGACTTCGCGACGCGCAGCACGCGTTGCACTTGGGATCGCACGGTCGCTTTGAACCTTAGCAGTTACGCGGAGTTTGCGTTGGAAGTTTACGCGCCGAACCCGGCGGCAATCTCTTCCTTCACGCTCTACTTTCGCTCTGGTGCGGGTTGGTATGGATGTTCCGCCGCGCTCAAGCAAACCGGATGGCAGACGTTGCGTTTTGCGATCGGCGATTTCATCCCCGAAGGCACGCCGTCAGGTTGGAGCCAGATTGACGGCATTCGCCTGTCGCCGTGGAAGGCGGCTTCGCAGAACACTTACCTGGCCGTGCGACAGTTGCGCGCGTTCACGCCGACGGTCCTGCTGGTGCGGGACACGCAAACCAGCAACCCCGAGATTGTGCAGCAAACCATTGACCGTCACGTTGCCTGGCTGGGCGGCTACAACATCAGTTGCGGTGTGATCCCACGGTCCGGAGTGGAAGCCGGCCTCTTGCAAGAAAGCAAACTTGCCATCTTGCCGTACAACGAGAGTGTCTCCGAAACGGAGATGATCCGATACGAGAGTTTCGTGGCGGCCGGCGGCAAGCTCCTTGTTTACTACTTGCTACCCGGGCGGCTGGCATCGCTGCTCGGGGTGCAGGTCACGGGTTGGACGCGCGGGGATTTTGCGGCGTGGGTGTTTTCCGACGCCGCCATCCCGAACCTGCCGACCCGTGTCTTGCAGGATTCATGGAACATCACCATTGCGGTGCCGACCGCCGGCTTGAATTCAAGAGTGACCGCCCGTTGGGAAGACAGCCAGGGTCAGAACACGGGCAAGGCGGCGTGGCTGGCGAGCGATCATGGGTTCTTTATGTCGCACGTTTTGTTGGGAGACGATGCGGATCGGAAAGCTTACGCGCTGCTGTGTTTGGTTGGCACGGTGGTGCCGGAAGTTTGGCCCGCAGCGGCAGCGGGCGCCATTGACCAAATTGGGCGGGTGGGGCCATATCAGACTTACAGCGAAGCGGTGGCGGGTATTCGCCAGCAGGGAGTGGCCACGCTACGGGCGCCGTTCGTGGCAACCGAGCTCGCGGGAGCGGAGGCGGAGCGAACGAGCGCGTTGGCGGCCCAAGCGACCAATGGTTTTTCACTCGCCATCTTTTCGGCACAAGCTGCTCGCGCTCATCTGAAGCAAGCTTACGTCCTATGCCTGAAGCCTGTTGATCCTGAGTTCCGCGCGATCTGGGAGCACCATGCCACGGGTCCTTACCCTGGCAACTGGGCCGCGGGTATGGCGGCTTTGGCGACCAACCAGTTCAACGCCATCTTTCCGAACATGCTTTGGGGCGGGCTTGCCCATTACAACAGCGCGTATCTGCCTCACTCCGCCGAGTTCAATCAGTTTGGCGATCAGATTGCCGCTTGTGTTGCCGCCGCCCATGCGCGGGGGATCCAAGTGCATGTCTGGAAGGTGAACTGGAATCTCTCCGGCGCGCCGCAATCCTTCATCAATGAGCTGCGCGCCGCCAATCGCACCCAGGTTTCGCGCACCGGCGCCGCGATTGACTGGCTCTGTCCGTCGCATCCGGACAATTTCGCCCTGGAAACCAATTCAATGTTGGAGGTCGTGCGCAACTATGACGTGGACGGCATTCACTTTGACTACATCCGGTATCCCGACAGCGATTACTGCTACTGCACGGGCTGTGCGACGCGCTTTCAAAGTCAAACCGGACGCTCGGTGACGAACTGGCCCGCCGATGTGTTGGTGTCGGGTTCGTTGCGCAACGCCTTTCTGGATTGGAGGCGAGCCCAGATCACTCGGCTCGTGGAAGCCGTTTACGCGGGGACGAAGGCTCTCAAACCCGCAGTGCGGGTTTCGGCGGCGGTCTTCCCGGACGCGGCCAGTGCCTATGACGGCGTGGGCCAGGATTGGCGGCGTTGGATCACCAACGGCATCGTGGATTTCTTGTGCCCGATGGATTACACGACGGAGTTGCACCGGTTCACGAATCTGGTCGCGCAACAACTCGCGTATGCCGGCGGGAGAGTGCCGATCTATCCCGGCATCGGCGCGTATGTGCTGGAGACGGACGCCACCTTGGCGCAACTCCAAGCCACACGCGTCGCAAACACAAAGGGGTTCATCCTTTTCGAACTGAGCCCCGGCAGCGCAAGCACGCTCTTGCCGGCCATGGGCGCAGGAGCCACCGCGCCCGACGAGCCGGACACCGACACTGACTTGCTGCCCGACAGTTGGGAACTGCGTTGGTTTGGCAATCTGGCGACCGCCGGTGCCGGGACGGACACGGATCGGGACCAACTCAGCGATTGGGCGGAGTACGTCGCCGGCACCGACCCCACGAACGCCACGCTTGGATTGTCGCTGGGCGTTCAAAAGAACGAAGCTCAGGTGAAGGTTTCGTTTCTCGCGCGGGCGGTGGATGCTCCGGGATACCGAAATGCGGAGCGGCATTATTGCCTGGAGAGCGCGGCTTCGCCGGGGCAGGACGCGGTGTGGTCGCCGGTGACGGGGTTCGCGGATCGCAGCGTGGCTTCCGGAACCGAATCGTTGACCTGTGTAGTGACCCCGGAAGCCGGGCAAAGCCGTTTCTACCGGCTGCGCGTGTGGCTGCAGGAGAAGCGCTAAGCCGGGGCCAAATGGCGGCGGCCTGCCGACGCGCCGCTACGCCGAGGTCCATTGCCGGGATTGCCGGTCAGGGTGCGTGCCACAAGCGCCATGAACCGAGGACATGTTTTCTGCCTTGCGCATCATAAGTGAAGAACTCCAAATCGCTTCCGTTCTCGCTGAGTATGGAATTGCCAGCTCACAGTTTCACAAACCACTTCTTCCGATACATGCCCCAAGCCACGAGGTAGAGCAGCGCCACAAACATCAGCGCCCACAGCAACGAAGCGTTCTTCGGGCTCGCCAGCGGGCTGAAGCAATGCGCAAACAACCAGGCTTGGATGGAAACCAGCTTGCCCGCCGCCTCGAACTTGATGGAAAGCAGTCTTCCCAACACCCCCGCGAGCACGAAGACCGTGATGGCGTTCATCCCGTAGATCACAAGCGGCCGGGCCCACGTCCGCCAGCCTTGCACGTCAATCAGCCAGTGATAGACGCCCAGGCAAATCATGGCCAGCCCGGCCATGAAAACGGAGTACGAGCTGGTCCACAGACTTTTGTTGATCGGCAAAGCCAGATCCCAAATGAGCCCGAGCCACATTAGCAGCGCGCCGGCCACCATCAGCCACGCCGTCTTCTCGGCGGGCGACCGTGGCGACCGCAAGAGATGGCCCGCGAGGACGCCGAACAGGCACGTCGCGATGGCTGGCAGGGTGCTGATCGTGCCTTCCGGATCCCAGGTCTTCGCCGCCTTCCACACGTGCGTGCCGATGACCGGGCCGTTGAGAACGAGATTGTCCACATAGGCGGAGAAGTTGTTGCCCTTCTCCAGGAGGCCGGACACGAGCCGGGTCTCGCCGTTGATCGTGGCCGGAAACGGCGCGAAAGCCATCAACGCCCAGTAGCCGAGCAGCAGGCCCACAATCCACGCGACCTGCCCGCGCCAGCGCGTTGTGAGGAAGATTGCCATCGTGACAAGGTAACAAACCGCGATCCGTTGCAGCACGCCGGGAATGCGGAGGTTAAGGAGCGAATCGCGCAGCCAGGTGGCGAACCCCTTTTGGGCGAGCGAGCCATCCACCACGAAACCCAGCAGCGCCAGCCCGAGTCCAAGTCCGAACAAGATTGCCGCGCGCCGCAGGGCGTGCAGGAAAAGCCGGCGGCGGCTCTGGCCTTGTTCAACCCGGCGCGCCGTCGAAAAGGGAATTGCCGCGCCGACGATCCAGAGGAAAAACGGAAACACCGTGTCCGTGAACGTCCAGCCGTGCCACTCCGCGTGCGCCAACGGAGCGTAGATGTGCGACCACGAGCCGGGATTGTTCACCAGCATCATCGAGGCAATGGTCGCGCCACGGAACGCGTCCAGCGACATGAGGCGGTCCTTGGTGACAGGCACGGCGGTTTGGGGTTGCTGGACCTCACTCATGGCACAACTCTAACTACAAGGAGAGTCTCTGCAAGCACTGGATTGCAACGGGGAGCGCCCGTTTTGCCTGAGTCGCTTGTTTCCTCTCACTGTCGCCGGCACGGCGGTTCAAAGTCGGATCAGCTCGCATGGGGCGTTCTCCAGTGCCGATGACTTGTCTAGCAAATCGCGCGTGAGGACGTCCAAGGTCTCTGGCGGCAACTCACCCTCAACCGTCATTTGAACATTGTCCATTGCCTCGACATAGCGCACGACGACACCACCGATCTTGATTCGGTGAACATTGTATTCCTCGGCGTAACGCGGCGATACCTCGTGAGCAATGGGAGGTTTGTAACGTCGCTCAAGAAGGTCCAGGTCTGGCTGCTTGCCCAACTCCTTTTCCAGAGTGGGAATCTCAAATTGCCGCTTTATTCGACCGAGCAAGCCGTCGGGATTGTCGAGTTCCGGGAACTGCTTTGTCCAGACGGCCTGGCTGTACTCGAACAGGTGATTCCGTTCGCCGTCTTTGCGGCGAACTTCCCATCGCGGCCAGCGACGTTCCGTCAGACGCTCCCAGCGCCAGTCCTCCAATTGCAGCCGCCAGTCATCAAGATTCTCAACCAATGACCGATCTTGCCCGCTGCGATCCAACCTGCCACCCACCACCGTGATCGAGCGGCCATCCTCAGCCAGCGTTGCCTGGTGATCGTGAATCCAGCCTGGCGACGTACCCACTGTCGGCACAGTGGAAATGACCAGCGTCGTCAGATCCAGCACCCGCACTGGCGTCGTCCCTGGGCGGCGGTCTGCAGAGTAGCCTAGGTTTCCGATCAACACGATCCGGTTGCTGACCAGCGTAGCGGAATGGAAGTCCGTGGGCGGAAACACAGCTTTTGGGTAACCGAAGATCTCTACCCGACCGTTGGGGTGCTGAATGATAACATCGTTGTAAATATAGAAGTCCGGATCGTAATGGTCTTCGTGCTCCCCCGCAATGGACACCACGCGACCATCCGGAAGCAGGTTGGTGCTTTGGCCAAACCGGTCGAAGCACCAGCCAGGCCCGGCCTGAAGGGCTGATGGCCCATCCAGCCGTTGCGTTGCCTGATAGGCGCTAATCCTGGTTCTTACCAACCATTCCCACACCGCGTTGTCCATGCGATCGGGGTTTGAAGTGCCAAAACGAGGCGAACGCCACTTCAGGAACAGGTTCCTTGTCACCGCTGGATCAAGCGGAACCGGAACCTCCGCCCGCTCGCCGGAATCAAACTTTGGATCAGTCATGGTTTCGTCCTTCTGTCTGCAACCGACAACCAAAAGCAATGTCAGCATCGCAGTGCCGACGCACTGTTCAAAACCACAGGCCGTCATGGGAGTGATGATGATCAGCGGGCCCGGGAAGCCAATTCACTCATGCATCTCGACGCGCCGAAATCACTCTTCAAACAACGCCTGCGCGAATTGTCCGGCGTCAAAAGGCTGCAAATCGTCCGGCTGCTCGCCCAGGCCGATAAATTTGACGGGCAAGCCCAGTTCCTTCTGGATGGCCACAACCATGCCGCCTTTGCTGGTGCCGTCGAGCTTGGTGACGACCAGCCCGGTCAACGGAACGGCTTTGTGAAACTCGCGCGCCTGGTTGAGCGCGTTCATGCCGGTGCTGCCGTCCAGCACGAGCAGGACTTCGTGGGGCGCGCCGGAAAGCTGCTTGCCGATGACGCGATGCAGCTTCTGCAATTCCTGCATCAGGTTGTGCTTCGTGTGCAGACGGCCCGCGGTGTCAATGAAAAGGTAATCCACCTTGCGCGCCTGGGCGGCTGTCACGGCGTCGTGCGCCACGGACGCTGCATCGGCTCCATAAGCCCCCGCAACGACTTCGACCTTGAGGCGCGCGCCCCAGAGCTTGATCTGCTCGATGGCGGCGGCGCGGAAGGTGTCGCACGCGGCGAGCAACACCGTCTGGCCGCGGGTTTGCAGGAGACGCGCCAGCTTCGCGGCGGTGGTGGTCTTGCCGGTGCCGTTGACGCCGACAATGGAGACCACGGTGGGCCCGCCCGAGGCTTTGAGCAAGGCCGCCGGCGTGGAGGCAAGGCTCTTCTCGATTTCGCGGCGCGCGATGCTGAACACGTCCAATCCCGCGCTCCCCTGCGATTCGTAGGCCCGCCGGACCGCGCCAACGATCTGCGTCGTCATCGCCACGCCGAGATCGGCCGCCAGCAAGGCTGCCTCCACTTCCTCCAGGGTGGCGGCGTCGAGCTTCGGCGAGCGGGTGACGATGCGTTTGAGTTCGTGAACCAGCTTGCTGTGGGTCTTCTGCAAGCCGGCTTTGAATTTGGCGAACAAGCCCATAAGCCGTGTCTCTTCAAACGGATTTCAGCCCCGTCCTCAGCCAGGCGCGCCGTTGCGTCAGGCGCGCCTTCAACTTCTCGAAGTGGACGCAAGGCAGGCGGACCGTCCCGATGAGCGGCTTGCCCTTGTTCATCCCGTGGCAATCGCTGCCGCCGGTGATGAGCGCGCCCAAGCGATTGGCCAGGCCGATGTAGCGGTCGCGGATGGTCGGTGGATGCTTGGTGTGGAAACACTCGATCCCATCCAAACCTGCGGCGACGAAGCCGGGAATGAGGTCGTCCACCCGGTTCAGGGCCGGATGTGCCAGCACGGCGGCGCCGCCAGCCTCGTGGATGAGCGCGATCGCTTCGGCGGCAGACATCTTGAACTTTGGCACCCACGCCGGCCGGTGTTTCTTGAGGAACCGCTCGAAGGCTTCTTCCAGGCTTGCGCACGCTCCCGCCGCCACGAGTGCCCGCGCGACGTGCGGCCGGCCAGGCGACTGGCAGTTGGCGAGGGCAAACACCGTCTCTGCCGTCAAGGCGATGCCCAGTTGATTCAGGCGCGCAACGATCTCGCGGATGCGCTGTTGGCGGACGTTCTGGAATCGGGCGAGTGCCCGCAACAGGTCCGGACTCGTCGCCTCCATGCCGTAGCCGAGCAGGTGCAATTCCCGCCCGTCCTGCTCGGCGGTGAGTTCCACGCCCACGACGAATTCGAGGCCGGCCGCAGCGCAAGCCGCGGCCGCCGGGGCGCAGCCTTCCACGGTGTCATGGTCCGTCAGAGCAATCGCCGCCAGACCATGCCGGCGGGCTTCGGCCACGACTTCCTCGGGCGCGTAGGTGCCGTCGGAGAACCGTGTGTGGAGATGAAGATCAGCGAACATTGGTGGGGTGGGGCAGTTGACAGCAGCCTGCGGCACCTCAGGAACGAGTTTCCGCAGGCGGGCCGCTGCGGCTCAGCGTCACTGCACCATCCTTGCCGGGCGCATTAAATCGCCCTTGACCTTGTCGAGGATGCCGTTGACGAACTTGCCGCTTTCCGGGGTGGAGAACTTCTTGGCGATATCCACCGCTTCGTTGATGCTGACGACCGGCGGAATGTCCTCGCGGTGAAACATTTCGTAAATGGCCAGGCGCATGACGTTCCGGTCCACCACAGCCATGCGGTTGAGGTCCCAGTTCTTGGCATATTGGCGGATGCGGGCATCGAGTTCCTCGCGGTGTTGAATGACGCCGCGAATGAGCGGCTCGGCAAACAGGCGCATCTCCGCCTCTTCGGCGGTCACCGGCGGCAATTCCACGGGTTGCCCCCAGGTCGCCTTGCCCTTCTCCCCGGCGATGGCGGCGGCACGCTGGGACTCCCAGAAATGTGTCAGTGCCTCCTCCAGGTTCTCCGAAGGATTCAGGTCGAACTGAAATAAAAACTGCACGGCGCGTTCCCGCGCCTCACGACGTTTACCCATTCCCATAACGCGCCCAGCATGCCGCAGAAATCGGCAGTGCGGAAAGTAAATCTTTCGCCGGGCCCGGTCGCGCCTGAATGCTGGCCGCAAATTTTTGTTGCAGTTTGGGCCGGGCAGGGTTAATTACGCATATCGTTTAAGCCGGTTTCGGCTTGTATGATTCAGAGCGAAAAGCATGTTTAAGCTTCAACCGAAGAGGGTGTCTTGAGCCGCCCTTTCCCCTCACGTCGTCCGCCGGCTCCCGGAGCATTCACCAGGGTCAACGGAAAAATCCGCGCCCGCGAGGTGCGCCTCATTGGAGTTGACGGCAAACAACTCGGCATCGTCTCACTGGCCGAAGGCCTCACCCTCGCCCGCCAGCAAGGGGTGGACCTCGTCGAAATCGCCGCCACCGCCACCCCGCCGGTCTGCCGCTTGGTGGATTTCGGCAAGTTCCGCTATGAACTGGCCAAAAAGGAGAAGGACTCCAAGAAGCGCCAGCACGCCAACAAGGTCAAAGAGATTCAACTCAGCGCGAAGATTGATCCGCATGATCTGGGGGTGAAAGTCGGCCACGCGATTGATTTCCTGTGCGACGACATGAAGGTCAAGGTCGCATTGCGTTTCCGCGGGCGCGAAATGGCCCACACCGAGTTTGGTTTCCAAGTGGTGGCGAAGTTTCTCAAAGAACTGGAGCCTTATGGCCATCCTGATTTCGAGCCCAAGCTGGTCGGACGCGCCATCAACCTCATGGTCAGCCCGCTGCCGCGCAACAAGCGCGCGAAGAATCCCCGGCAATCCGAAGGACCTCCGGGCGAGCCTTCCGGGACCACCGAGCCCAAGCCGCCCGCGCCCATCAAGCCACCACCGCCCAAAGTGCCTGCTCCGGCACAGGCCCAAACCGAGAGCGACCAGCGACCTGGCGGGTTTACCAACAACCCGTTCACGCAGCTTGAAATCCGGCCGGGCTAGGCGCTTCGTGTCGTGCCGGCCAGTATCCTCTGTGGGACAAGTCGTCCCTGTTCAGGCATGGCTGGCCAGGCCTTTCGTTCCCTCATGCCTATTCGTCGAAGCCAGAATCAAAGACTCCTGAATGCGGATTGGCGGTCCGACAGGCTTGAGGCGAACACCAGCGCCGTGACTCAGCGGTGAACGATTGAACCAACCAACAAACTGACGACTGATGCCCATCTACGAATTCGCCTGTCCGAAGTGCCGAAAGATTTTCAGCTTCCTCTCGAAGCGCGTGAATCCTGACCACACTCCCGTCTGCCCCAAGTGTGGCAACAAGAAGCTCAGCAAGCAGGTCAGCCGCTTCGCCATGACCAAGGGCCTGGCCGAACCCGCCGCCAAGCCGGAGGGTGGGCCGGCGGAGCCGCCGATGCCCGACATGGACGATCCGCGCATCGCCAGTGTGATGGCCGAAATGGAGCGGGACATGGAGCACTTGGACGAGAACAACCCGAAGCACATGGCACACATGTTGCGCAAGATGAAGGACCTCATGCCCGCCGGCACCATGCCCAAGGAGTTGGACGTGGCCATCAAGCGCCTCGAAGCCGGCGAAGACCCCGAAAAGATCGAGGCGGACATGGGCGACGTGCTCGGCGATATGATGGGCGGGCCGGAGGATGATGACGGCATGGGGGGAATGGGCGGAATGGGCGGCGGCTACTCGCACGACAGCGGACTCTACGATTATTGAATTCCAGCGGGACGCGGTAGCGGCAGTCCGTCTCCCAAGCTGACAATCGCCACGCCTTGGCGAAGTTTGGATGGAATGCAAATTGACGCACCTGCGCCGGCTGGCCACTCTCTCCGCGTGGCCCATATCCACGAAAAGATTGATTTCACCGTGGCGATCTTCGTCGTCCAGGCGGGCAAGGTTCTGCTGATCCACCATCGCAACCTGGACCGCTGGCTGCCGCTGGGCGGGCACATCGAATTAGATGAAGACCCCGAGCAGGCAGCGGTGCGCGAGGCGAAGGAGGAGAGCGGGCTCGACGTGGAACTTCTTGGCGAACGCCCGCCCACGACTGGCCCCGGCACCCGGGCGCTCATCGCCCCGCGCTTCATGGACATCCATCGCATCAACGCCACGCACGAACACATCGGCCTGATCTACTGGGCGCGGCCCAAGAGCGGCACGGCCACGCTCGCGCCGGCCGAGCACCACGCGATTCGCTGGTGCGCTAGCGAGGACCTCGATCAGTTGAGCCCCCCCATGTCCAATGCCGTGAAATGGTATTGCCGAAAAGCCCTCGCCGAGGTGGACGGCGGAGGACGAAAGGTGGAGGTAGCGCCGCAGCTTGGTTGAGGCGCCAAGTTTCACGTTTCACGTCCCGGCATGCCACCCCGCCAGCTAAAGAACGGCTATTTCATCGTCGAGGGGCTTAACTCCTTCTCGACCACGTTCTACTTCTACTACTTCTATTTCTTCACGCACCAGCAGTTCGGCGTGGGCAACCAGACCAACCTCCTGCTCGCCGCTCTGAACGGGCTGGTTTACGCGGCGATGTCGTGGGCGGGCGGGCACTTCGCGCAACGGTATGGGGCGTTTGCGGCGCTGAAGCTGGGCTTCGCCACGATGATCGCCGCGCTGCTGGCCGGCACGCAGGTTCACACCTTGGCCGGACACGTGCTCGTGATGGTGGGCACGACGATTGGCACGAGCTTCACCTGGCCGGCGCTGGAGACGCTTGTCAGCGTGGGGGAAACCCGCGTAAGCCTTCCGCGCATGATTGGCCGTTACAATGTTGTCTGGGCCGCGACCGGCGCCCTGGCCTACTTCGTCGGCGGCGGGGTGTTGGATCAACTCGGCCCCGCAAGCTTTCTCCTGCTGCCGGCGGCCATCGTTGTTGTCCAACTGGCTCTGATCTTCGGACTAGAACGCGCGGCCAAAGCCGGCCCGCCGCCGTCCGCGTCCAACGCCGAGGCGAACGATGCTTTGCCGGAAATTCCGCATGCGCCCACCGAAACCCGGCTCTTCTTGCGGATGGCGTGGCTGGCCAATCCATTCGCTTACATCGCCATCAACACGCTGGTCGCCGTGATGCCCGGTGTGGCGGCGCGGCTGGGGTTGTCCACGACGCTGGCGGGGGTGTTCGGTTCGGTGTGGTGTTTCGCGCGCATGGGAGCATTCCTTGGTTTTTGGCTCTGGCCCGGCTGGCATTACCGGTTTCGCTGGTTGCTCGCTGCTTTCCTTGCCCTGCTCGCCTCGTTCGCCGCCATCCTCACCGTGCCGATCTTGGCGTGGGTCGTCGCGGCGCAACTCCTGTTCGGCGTGGCCATCGGTCTGATCTACTACTCGTCGTTGTTCTACTCAATGGACGCGGGCGACACCAAGGGCGAGCACGGCGGGATTCACGAAGCGGCGATTGGGCTGGGCAACTGCGCCGGGCCGGCGCTGGGCGCGGCCTCGCTGCATTTTCTGCCGCAACATCCCCACAGCGGCGCCCTGGCCGTGAGCGCGTTGCTCGTGTGCGGGCTGTGCGGCCTGGTCGCCATCCACTGGCGCGCGAGAGCATGACCGCCTGGGCAAATCCGGTCGCGCCGCCACCCGCCGTTTCATCCTGTTTGCCAAGTAGCCGGGGATGAGGCACGGTGGGGCATGCCCCGCGCGGCGCGTGATTGCTCGCGCCGCGGAGGGATCTCGCAATGAACACACGTCACACACCGCATGTCCGCTGGTCGCCGGGAGAGCAGGTCCTGCGCGATCCCACCTTGAACAAGGACGCCGCCTTCACCCAGGCGGAGCGCAAGCACCTGGGCTTGGAGGGGCTGCTGCCGCCCCACGTGCTGACGATCCAACAACAGGTCGCGATGGAGATGGAGCACATTTGTCTCAAGAGCGACCCCCTGGAGCAATACATTGGCTTGATCGCGCTGCTCGACCGCAACGAGACGCTGTTCTACCGGCTGCTAATCGAAAACCTGGAGCGTCTCGCCCCGATCATCTACACGCCCACGGTCGGGCTCGCCTGCCAGAAATTCAGTCACATCTTCCGCCGGCCGCGCGGGCTGTTCATCTGTCCGGCGGATCGCGGCCAGATTGCCCAACGCCTCGCCAACTTCCGTCACCGCAACATCTGCCTCATCGTGGTCACCGACAACGAGCGGATTCTCGGCCTGGGCGATCAAGGCGCGGGGGGCATGGCCATTCCGGTGGGCAAGTTGATCCTTTACTCCGCCGGTGCGGGCATCCATCCGTCGCTTTGCCTGCCGGTGAGCCTTGATGTCGGCACGGACAACCCGGCCCTGCTTGAGGATCCGTTCTACCTCGGTTACCGCGGGCGGCGCCTGCGCGGCGCAGAGTACGATTCGCTGGTCGAAGAATTCGTGCGCGCGGTGAAACACGTCTTTCCGCACGCGCTGCTGCAATGGGAGGACTTCAAGAAAGCCAACGCCTTCCGCCTGCTGGAGCGGTATCGGGAGCGGCTGCCCAGCTTCAACGACGACATTCAAGGCACCGCCGCCGTGGCGCTGGCGGGCGTGTTGGCGGGACTGAAGTTGACCGGTCGCCCACTGCGGGAGGAGCGGTTCCTCTTCGTCGGCACGGGCGCGGCGGGTGTCGGCATCGGTCGCCTGATCGCGACCGCGCTGCGGAATGACAGCTTGGACACACACGAGATTCGGTTGCGGCAGCTCTATCTGGACTCCCGCGGCGTCGTCCATGCCGGGCGGACGGATCTGGAAGCGCACAAACGCAGCGTTGCCTGGCCTGCCGACGCGCTGAGGGCGGCCGGCTTTCGCGATCCGTTGCCGACGACACTGGATCAAGTCATTGAGGCCTTCAAACCGACCGCGCTCATTGGAACGACGGGGCAGTCGGGCGATTTCACCCCCGCCGCGCTCCGTGCCCTGGCGACCCACTGCGAGCGCCCGCTGGTCTTCCCGCTCAGCAATCCCACCAGCAAGGCGGAATGCATACCCGCTCAAGCCCTGGAACATTCCGACGGCCGCG
>CAZJTM010000129.1:0-18465 GCA_964548925.1 uncultured Verrucomicrobiota bacterium
CGGTGGCGCGGAGAACGGCGAATCAGCGGGAGGACGAGGCGGCGCGCTTTCTTTTGGCAACTCGACGCGAATCCGCTCCCGGGCGGCGAGGGGCGTTGCATCAGGTCCAATCGCCTGCGGCGGCGCCTTGGGGTCGAACTTGAGCAGGCCGAGTTCCGCCGCCAGTTCATCCAAGAAGATGATGAGGATGCTTTGCAGCCGGCGTTGTTCGCGCCGCAAGAGCCACCAGACGATGGGAAGCGTGAGAAGCATCCACCACAGCCAAGGCTGAAGCGGGCCAAAGAACCCCAGCGCGAGAAGTTCCGCGCCAAGCAGCAACCAGAACGCGGCTTTCGCCGTCAGCGACCAGTTGGCGCGCAGCCGGCAGCGGAGGAGGTGCCGCCCGCGCGAGTGGGCTTCGGTCACCGTGGTCACGCGGACATTGCTCCAGCGTTGCCCGAACACCTCCACGTCAAATTCGCTCCAGCCGCTGTCAGCCCGGTGCGGCCATTCCCGTTTCTCCAAGGCCGCCAGCACCGCTCCAACAAACGCAACCCGGTCCAAGTGTCGCTCGCTCCAGTAGTCCACGCGGTCGAGGCGCTGGCCGCTCTGGCGCAACGCCACGGAGTCTAGCGATTCGGCCGGCGCGCGGGCCGCCGCTCCGGCGGCGAAACGCCCGCGATACCGGGCCCAGCCGCGCGCGATGGGCTGGAGCAGGAACAGCAGCGCGATGAGCGGGCGCGACCACCAGCGCGCTTTGCCGGGCGGCAGTTGGGCCTGGACACCCGCCATCACGCACACGCCCAAGGATAACGCCAGGCAGGCAAAAGCCAGCGGCATCAGCCAATGCACAGTGACGCTCACGACCAACAGGGGCAAGGTCACACCAACGTGAAACTCCAGGGAGGTGCTGAACATCAACACGGTAGCCGGCTCCGCCGCGTACAGGGTTTGAAACCAACCGGCGCCAAACGCTCCGTGGTAGATAATCGGGCGCTGCAGCAGCACGCCAAGCTTTGCGTCCGTGTAAATGCGCCCGCGCCACACGCCGCCGCCGAGCAGGTTGAAGTATTCGGGGTGCTTCCGGATCAGCAACGCCTCCGCCTCGCCGTAACCGGACTGTTGTTTCAGGTAGGCGCGAACCGTCGAGCGCCGGTAATGCCAGACCATCCCCGCCGGGCTGAAGCCGAGCTTGTGCCCCGCTTGCTGCAACCGCCAGCACACGTCCACGTCATCGCCCGCCTTTCGGTAGATGGGATCGAAGCCGCCAATCTCCTGGAGCGCCCACTTGTAGAACACCATGTTGCAGCCGGGGATGTGCTCCGCCTGCCGGTCGGTCAACATCACATGCGCCGGCCCGCCGGGAGAAGCCATCACCGCCGCCGCGACGGGTGAATCCTCGGGGGGCAGCAGGTTCGGTCCGCCCATCCCCACAAACGCGCTGTTCAGCAAGTCGCCAACAATGTAATAGAGCCAATCTTCGTCCGCGCGGCAATCGGCGTCCGTAAAGGCCACCAGTTCGCCGGTCGCCGCTTCGATGCCGGTGTTGCGCGCCGCCGACAAGCCGGCGTTGGCCGGGTGCCGGAGGTAACGCACGCCGGGATGCTTCGCCGCGATCTCGGCCGTGCGGTCGGTCGAGCCGTCATCCACGAGCAGGATTTCGTAATCCGGGTAGTTCAGGCGGGAAAGGGAAGCCAAGCATGCGGGCAACGTGGACGCGCCGTTATAGCTGGCCACGACGACCGACACCCGGGGCGCGCGTGCCAGCGGAAAGTACGGCGCCTCCGCAAACGCGCGCTGGACGGCCTGAAACGCCGGCTTGGGGGCGCGCGTCCGCGTTGTGAGTCCCATTGCCCAGTCTTCCACCTGCCGCCCGTCGCGGTGCCAATCGTCAGTGAAGGTGAAGATCACGGCACCGGCCAGGCCACCGCGAAAAGCGGATTCGATCTGCCAAGGCAATATCTCCGCCTGCGCCGACTCCCCTTCCCGGATCGTGTCCAGCCCGAACTCGCCCAACACGAGCGGTCGGTCGCCCGCGATCATCTGGAGACGCGCGAGGTAGTTCCGGAACGGTTGGCGATGGTGCAGATAGACGTTGAAACTGAGGAAATCAAGGGTCTGGGGACGCAGGAACTCGGTGGGCGGGTAGTTGGTGAAGGTGCAGAGGCAATGGGGATCGGTCGTCTTCGCCTCGGCAACGAGTTCGTCAATGAACGCCGCCACCGCGCGCGCGCCGCTCCATCGCACCACGTCCGGCGGGATTTCATTCACCACGCTGAACGCGAAGACCGCCGGATGTCCGGCGCACACCGCAACGGCCCGACGCACGGCTTCCCGCACCGCGGCGCGCGACTCCGCCGTGTCGAGAAAGCAAACGTGCTTGTCCCAAGGAATGTCCACCCAGACTTTGAGGTCGCGCGCCTGAGCCAGATCGAGCAGCCAACGCGGCGGGACGGTATAAACACGGATGACGTTCGCCCCGAGTTCGCGGATCAGGTCGAGGTCACGCCCGGCGGCCTCGGGCGCGGGGAACGGATGCCCCTGAGCGTTGGGCGCAAACGGCCCGTACGCGACGCCTTTGACGAAAAACTTCTTCTCGCCGCAGCGGAAGAACTTGCCATCCACGCTCACGCGCGGCGGGGTGGAAGCGGGCCTAGCCATGCGTGTCTTGGACGGCGACACCGGAGGTTTTCATCATGCGGACTTGGGATAGCAAACCCATGCGGAGCGGGCAAGCCGCAGGCGGGTTGTCCTTTGAATTCCCCTCAAGAATGGCTTGAACAATTCGCCGGGAACGCTAGCTTGTCCCCGGTTGCGCGCTTAGCTCAGCGGTAGAGCACCAGTATCACACACTGGGGGTCGCAGGTTCAAAGCCTGCAGCGCGCACCATCTCTTGGTGGTCGCTCCCCGCATTCCGCTGACGCCGCATCCAAAAACTGCGTGCGGACGCCGCCGCATTCCGGTAATTGAATCCCTGTGAACGACACCCGCGACATCCGCAATCTGGCCCTGATTGGCTTCATGGGGACGGGCAAGTCCGTCGTCGGCCAGTTCGTGGCCGAGCATTTGCGATTTGAGTTCGTGGACACGGACGCGCTGGTGGAGCAGCAAGCCGGACGGAAGATCGCCGAGATTTTCCGCGACGAGGGCGAGCCCGCGTTTCGCGAGCGCGAGCGGGCGGTGGTGCAAGCCTTGGCCGCGCGGTCCTGCACCGTCATTGCCACGGGCGGGGGCTTGGTGACGTATCAGGATAATCTCGCGTTGCTCAAGTCCCACGCGCTGGTCGTTTGCCTGTGGGCCTCGCCGGAGGCGATCTATGAACGCGTCCGCAGCCACGACCACCGACCGCTGCTGCACGACCCCGATCCATTGGCAAGAATCCGCAACTTGCTCGCCCTCCGCGAGCCGTTCTACCGGCAGGCGGACGTGCTCATTAACGCGGAGTTCCGCACCGTGCCTGAAGTCGGACTGCAGGTCCTGCATCAATTCCAGGGCGCGGGTGCCGGCTCGCGATGAAAGCGCGCATCCGCCAGCGCGCCGCTGAACTCGGCTTTGACGACTGCCGTTTCACCCCCGCCGTGGCACCCGCCAACGCCGCCGCCCTGCAACGCTGGCTGGCCGCGGGGCACCATGGCGAAATGGCCTGGCTTGCACGTAATGCTCACAAACGCGCGAACCCGCAGCAGGTCCTACCCGGCGCGAAGAGCATCATCGTGATTGCCGCAAGCTATAGCGAAGCCCGAAGTCCGAAGTCCGAAGTCCGAAATCCCGCCGCCTGCGGTTCGCCACGCGATCTGCCCTCTGCTTCGATCGCCCGCTACGCCCGCCACGCGGACTATCATCAGGTGCTCGGCGCGCGGCTGAAAGAACTCACCGCGTTTGTGGACCAACTCGGCGGCCCGGCGATTCGCTCGCTCTGGTATGTGGACACCGGACCGGTTCTGGAGCGTGAATTCGCGCAGCGCGCGGGCCTCGGCTTCATCGGCAAGCACACCAACCTCATCAGCCGCCGCTACGGCAACTGGATTCTGCTCGGTGAAATCCTGACGACCCTGGAGCTTGAACCCGACGCGCCGGAACACAACCGCTGCGGCTCCTGCTCCCGTTGCCTTCTCGCCTGTCCCACTCGCGCCTTCACCGCGCCGTTCCAACTCGACGCGCGGCGGTGCATCTCCTACCTGACCATCGAGCTCAAGGGCCCAATCCCCGTTGAACTGCGCCCCGCCATCGGCAACCGCGTCTTCGGCTGCGATGATTGCCTCGCGGTCTGTCCGTGGAACCGCTTCGCGCGCGAGGGCCGGCTGATGCGGGCAAGCGTACGACCGGAGCTGGCGGGGCTGGACCTGCTGGAGTTGCTTAATCTGGACGCGCTTGCATTCAAGCGTCTCTTCGCGGATACACCGCTTGGCCGACTGAAACTGCGCGGCCTCCGCCGAAACGTCTGCGTCGCGCTGGGCAACGTCGGAGACAAATCCTGCTTGCCGCGGCTTGAGGACGCGGCTTCAGACGCCGACACGTTGGTGGCTGAACACGCCCGGTGGGCGACGAGCCAAATCGAGCAACGCGCCCGGACCGCCATCCCGTAGCCACGACTCCTCGGGCGCGAAGCGAACGGACCGTCAAGAAGACTGAGTTCCGCGCTCTGACAAGATGCGGCTACGCGGGGAGCCGCCGAGTTTACTGAACTCCCTTCAACTCCTCTGCCGTCCACGGTTGAGTGCGGCCGGCGGTTTCCGTCTTCACGGCGCTGACCTCCTCGGCTGTGATGGCCGGGGCCCGGTAGCCCCATGCCTGGCGGATGTAGCTGAGCGCCGCCGCCAGGTCTTCCGCCGGCAGCGCCGCGCCCATCGCCGGCATGGCCAAATTCCACTCCTGCCCTTTCACCTGAATCGGTCCCGCCAAGCCGTGCAGCGGAATGCGGATGAGCCGGTTAACCGGTCCATTGACCCAATCCGATTCCGCCAGCGGCGGCGCTTGGTTGGGCTTGCCCGCGCCGTCGGTGCCGTGACACAGCGCGCAGGTCGCCTCGTAAACCACCTTGCCGCGGTTCACGAAGGCGTCGGCGTCCGAGGCGGGCTGCAATTCGTTAACCTGGGCCAAGGTGTGGTAAGGACCATAGACCTGCGGGCTGAACCAACCACCGCGCGAATCGAAATAGACCATGCCCCAATAACCAGCGACGCAAAGCAGCGAGATCAGCCACATGGGCATCGTCGTGCCACCGGCTTTCGGCTCGGCAGGTTCGACGACGCTGAGGTTGACAGGCTCGCGGGTCATGGTTTTGCCGGAATGTTGTTTGTGCTGCCGCTGGAAGCGGCCACGTTGTTGGTCGCGGTGCTCACCGGCTCCGGAGGGAGCAGCATGGGCGTTTCAAACAGTTGCGCCGAAGCTTTCAGGCTCATCAAGTAAGCAACCAGCGCCCGGGCCTCCGGCTTGGGGATGATTTCAAAACCGGCCTCCGGTTTGAAGGCGTCAGGCAGACGCAGTGCGTCGGGCGAAGGTTCACGCTGCATTCGGCGCTTCTCAAACAGGTGGCGATACGGCGGCATCACCGAGCCGGGCGTGACAATGCGCGGGTTGTAGAGATGCCAGAGCAGCCATTCTTCGCTCGCAGCCCGACCGCCGATGTTCGCCAAGTCCGGGCCGACGCGCTGCGAGCCGAGCATCACGGGTTGGTCGTGCAGAAAATCCGCCGCCACACTGCGGCGCTTGCCCCAGCCGCGCGCAAGATCCGGTCCGGTGGGTTTCACCGTGACCATCGCCTTGGCGCCGGTCACTTCGATCTGGCGGCGTGCGCGGTCGGCTTCGGTGCGGGTGACACCCGTCAGGATCGGTTGCGGCAACTCCTGCACCATCCGGGCGGCTTGGTTGCGATTGATGGCCGGGGCAACCTTCAGGATGGCTTCCACAAGTTCGGTCAGGTTGGTGTCGGCCTTCACGACGGCCATGCCGATTTCCACGCCCTCCTGCCGAATCTGCTGGCTGTGGCAGCTCGCGCATCCGTTCGCGCGATAAACCTCGCGGCCTTGGGCAGCGAGGCCGGGACGAGCGACGGGATAGAGATCGCCCGCAGGCACGGTCTTGCTCTCGACCTGCCGGCCAAGTTGGATTTGCGGCACGAGCACGAACGCGAACCACGAGCTCGCCAGCGCGAAGAACGCGGCGAGGAAGATGAGCGGGCCGCGGTTCATCGCACTGCCTCCGGGACTGGCGCGGGCGCGGTGGCCGCCGCCAGAGAAATCGTGACCTGCTGTCGCCCCATCCGCAGGAGCGTGCCCACGACGTTCCGCACGAAGATGAAGTTCGCGAACAACACCAGCGCTTCACCGAGCGTGCTCACGCGGAGCATCATCAACGTGGCGTTCACCACGTCCATGATCGGCAGGCTGGTTTGGTTGAACTTCAACCCTTGAACGATTCCTCCCACCGCGAGCGGCAGGACGGTCAACGCGATGCCCAGCACGGCGACCCAGAAATGCACCGCCACGCAGCGGGCGCAGAGCGGCAGCCCGGTGATGCGCGGCACGAGATAGTACGCACCGCCGGTTGCAGCCATAACTACGAAACCGTAGATGGCCAGATGATGTTGGGCCGGGATGAACCAGGTGAATTGCAGCCAGTGCCCCGTGGCCGGGATCGCCTCCGCGGTGTCCATGAGCGCCGAGAGGAAGTAGGCCACGAAGCCAAAGCCGACAAAGCGGATCGCCGGATCGGACCAGATGGCGGAGCATTTGCCCTTCACGGTGCGGCGGTAGTTGAGAAACGTGGCGAGGAGCGGCACGAGGGCCATCACGGCGGCAACGGTGCTCAACGTCGGGATCCACGCCGGCAACGGAGCGCTGTCCGGGATGCCCGACCAACTGCCGAACAGGACGACACCCCAGAAGGTGACGAGCGCGAGGTAGCGGCTGTGCAACGGGCGTTCAATGACCTTCGGCACGAAGTAGAAGATCATCGCCAGGCCGACGAGAACAAACCAGACAGAGTGCAGGTTGGCGGCGTACCACCAGGCGATCACGGCTTGCGCCACGCCGCGCACGGGCCGGGCGACAAGCAGGAGATTGGCCGTCGAGTAAATCCACGGAAACCAGAAGAGCGCCGCCAACAAGAACCATTGCGACGGGTAAAACTCGCGCACTGTGCGGCGATGCGTCGTGGCCAGTGCCGAGACCCCAATGAGCGCGTAGCCGAGGAAAACAAGCACGGAAGAGTACCACGGAAACTCCAGCCACTCGAAACCAGTGCTGCCACCGGCGAGAATCGCGAGCACACCGGCGAGCACGCCGAGATTCCAGAGCTTCGCGCCGGCAAAGGCGAGGAGTGGTTGCGAGAGTTTCGCGCCGCCCAAGCGGGCCAGCATCCACAGAGCGACCGCCAACCCGGCTGGCATCGCACCGCCGTAGATCAGCGCGTTCCAAGCGGCCGGCCGCACGCGACCGTAAGTCAGCCACGCGTGGTCCGCCAGAAAATCCGGGCCGTGAAATTTGATCGAGGCGATGAGGGCGAAGACCGATGAGACGAACAGCCAGAACGCCGCGCCGCCCAACAGCGCCATCAGCGGCCAGCGGCACGAGGCATCCAGCTCCGCAGTTGTCACCGATGCTCGGTCGGTGGCGTTCAGCGGCGCGGATGCGGGAGACGCGTTCATCGAAGCCGGCGGCGGGTTATTCGTATTGGCTGGGCTTGGGTGGCGGCGGAGGCGGCACGTAGGTCGCCTTCTCCACGCGGGCGATGAGATTCGAGCGCGCCTGCGCCGGGTGTTGCCACTCGCGCTCGGTCAGCTTGAGCGCCGTATCCATCGGGAGGCGGACAACACCTTTGGCATGATCCACCCAGCCCACCGTGGTCAGCGCTTGGGAATCTGCTCCCCGCACTTCGGCAAGATTCTTGTAACGCTCGGCAACGCGGGCTTCGTCCAGCGCGGTGGGCGGCACCAGCTTGCGCGTCACCCAGACCAGCGCGGCGACAATCAGGAAGGCTCCCGCGACGGCGAAGACGTAAGCCATCGTCGAGCGGAACTTCTCGCAACAGGAATTCATTGTGCACCTCCCTGTTTCGGCAGCGGGACATCGTAGCCCCGCTTGTCAGAGCGGGGATGCCCCGCGAACTCACGTTCGCGGCTACACGTCATTGAGCACCTCCGTGCGGTTGCGGCGGCGCGTCGGGCAGGTCATCGGTTTGATCGAGTTCACCACCGGAGATTTGCGTCGGCACCGGGTGCGAAAGGCCCATGGCCTCGATGAGCCGCGGGTCTTTGAGCGGATATGGCGGGGCGCTCGCGTATTTCTTCAGGAAGACGGTCGCAAGCAACCCACCCATGAAGGCCCAGCTTCCAAGCGCAATCCAGACCCACTGAAGCGGCGGGCCGTTTGGATGAATGACCGGATAAATGTTGAAGCCCAAGTCCACGAGGTGCATCAGCCACGCCCATGCGCACAGCGGCCCCATCAACCAACAGGCGCTCTTCACGTCAATCCGCAGCAGAGCTAGGAACGGCAGGAAGAAGTGGCCGAAGATGATGACCATCCCGACCCAGAACCAGCCACCGCGCTCACGGATGGCATACCAGAATGTTTCCTCCGGCATGTTCGCGTTCCAGATGATGAAGTACTGGGAGAAATGGATGTAGGCGTAAAATACGGTGAAGGCGAAGATCAGCGTCCCCAGGAAATAGAACTGATGGTTGTGCAACACCGGCTTCAGAACGCCCTGGCGGTTTAGAATCGAGGTGATGACATACACCGTGGTGAGCGTCGTCCAAACGCTGCCGGCGAAGTAATAGACGCCATACATCGTGGAGAACCACTGGTGCTGCATGGCCTTCATCCACATGATCGCCGCGAGCGTCAAAGTGATGGCAAACAGGAAAATGCCGATGTAGGAGTAGAAGCGCATGCGGTAGGTGCATTGCGCGGCGCCGGTTTCGTCTTGCTTCAGCGACCAGTAGCGCAGGCGATTCGAGAGCAGCCACCACGCGCCGAAACAAATCGCCGCCACCACGTAGAACATCGGCACGGTGAACAGCGGATACTTGGCGTGGACCGCGTGATCGGCGTGCGGGTCCACGTTCATCCACTGATAGAGCTTGGGCGCGAGCAACCCGATGGGAATCCACAGCAGCAGCAGCCACGGGAACAGCAGCGAAGCGATGTGCTCGCAGAACCTCCGGATCGGCACGGACCAGCCGGCGTCAAACAGGTGATGCACCAGCACGAGGAACAGGCCCCCGAGGCCGAGGCTCAGCCAGAACATGAACGCGAGCAACCAGCCGTGGGCGAATTCCTTGAGGTTGACCGCGGCGCCGGCAATGGCCAGCACGCCACCGGCAACCATGAAGATGGGCGGGAGCTTGCGCCACCGGGCGAGGTCAAGCGGCGGAGGATTGGGATGGGCGTGCGAACTCATGTTACTTGGGCAGTTTGTCGCGCAACTCCGCCGGCAAATCTTCCACCGCGCCGAGCCGGCTGAGTTGCAGCGCGCGCACGTAGGCGATGATCGCCCAGCGGTCCTCGACCGGGACCTGCGCCGCGTAGGATTGCATCAGGTTCTTGCCATGCGTGACAGTGTTGAAGATTTCGCCATCAGGCATCTCGACAATGCGCTTGTCGTGCAGGTTCGCCACGACCGCCATGCCCAACTTCTTGGTGACGCCGTTGCCATCAGCTTGGGCGCCATGGCAGGGCGCGCAATAAATCGTGAACCGCTCCTGCCCGCGATGCAGCAGCGTGGCGGTCACCGCCAGCGGATTGGTTTCGACGAAGTTCGTTGTACCGGTGATCCGCCCCGTGTTCACCGGCGCGTCTTCAAATGGGAACACCGGACCGGCGATTGTTTGAATCGGCTTGGTGCGAGCGATGGTGCCTTCGACGGGCAACTGCGAGCTGAGGCCGTTGGCAAAGAAACCGTTCGGCTGCTGCGGGCGCAGCTTGAGCTGGCGGTCCATGTCCGGGAACACTTCGATGGGCGGACGGCTGGAGAAACTCCCGCGCTTGCCGGCGATGGCAATCACCGCCACGACGATCACCGCGAAGATGACCAGGAAGTAGCGCATCACTCCTCCACCGTCTCGATGTGCGCGCAGCCCGTGGACTCGAGCAGCTTGCGGGTTTCCGTGGCGTGATATTTCGGGTCGTCCGTTTCGATCACGAGGTAAAACTTGTCGTGCATCGCGCCATTCTCGATGAAGCGGCGATGCTTGAGCAACGGATGATGCAGGCGCGGCAGCCGGTTCAGGAAGAGCATCCCGCCCAACGAACCGAAGGCGCCGAAGAGGATCGTCAACTCATACGACGGCGGGAACGCGCCGAACGGGCTGAACATCGGCTTGCCACCGACCACGAGCGGGTAATCCACAGCGTTCACAAACCAGATCAGCAACATGCCAGTCGCGTAACCGGTCACGCCGCCGAGGAAGGCGAACCAGCCAACCTTCGAGTTCTTGAGGCCCATCGCGTGGTCCATGCCATGCACGGGAAACGGCGTGAAGACGTCCCAACGCCGGAAGCCGGCATCGCGCACCTTCTCCGCCGCATGCATCAGATCGGCGGGCGTCGTGTATTCGGCAATCAGGCCGTAAGTTGCTCCGGTGGCACTCATCAGTGATGCCCTCCGTTGGGTTTCGCGCCCCCGAGAGGGTGGTGCGGATCCGCCTGCGGCGTCACGCCTTTGACCTCCGAGATGGCGATCATCGGCAGGAAGCGCATGAAGAGCAGGAACATCGTGAAGAACAACCCGAACGTACCGAGGTAGGTGCAGATGTCCACCCAGCTCGGCTTGAAGTAACCCCAGTTGCCCGGCAGGAAGTCGCGATGCAGCGAGATCACGATGATCACGAACCGCTCGAACCACATGCCGATGTTCACCAAGATCGAGATGATGAACACGACGAGCAGATTCCGCCGGATGCTCGGGAACCAGAAGAGCTGCGGGATGACAACATTGCAGATGATCATCGTCCAGTAGCCCCACCAATACGGCCCAAGTGCGCGGTTGATGAAGGCGAACCGCTCGTAAGGACTGCCGCTGTACCAAGCGATGAAGAACTCCATGCCGTAGGCGTAGCCCACGATGCTGCCCGTGGCGAGCGTCACCTTGCACATCACATCAATGTGCCGCTGCGTAATGACGTCCTCGAGGTGGCAGACCTTCCGCAGCGGGATGAGCAGTGTCAGCACCATGCCGAACCCGGAGAAGATCGCGCCCGCGACGAAATACGGCGGGAAGATGGTCGTGTGCCAGCCGGGCAATTGCGACACGGCGAAGTCCAACGACACGATCGAATGCACGGACAACACGAGTGGCGTGCTCAAGCCGGCGAGAATCAGGTACGCCTTTTCGTAGTTGCTCCAGTGCCGATTCGAGCCGGTCCAGCCCACGGCGAACAAGCCGTAAAGGAACTGGCGCAGCTTCGTTTTCGCGCGGTCGCGCATCACCGCGAGGTCGGGGATCAAACCCATGTACCAGAACAGCACCGACACCGTGAAGTAGGTTGAGACGGCGAACACGTCCCACATCAACGGCGAGCGGAACTGCGGCCAGTTGCCATTCGAGTTTGGGATCGGGAACAGGAACCAATCGAACCAGACGCGGCCAACGTGAATGGCCGGGTAGATGCCCGCGCACATCACGGCGAAGATTGTCATGGCTTCGGCGGCGCGGTTGACGCCGGTGCGCCAGCGCTGGCGGAGGAGGAAGAGGATGGCTGAAATCAGCGTGCCCGCGTGGCCAATACCGATCCACCAGACAAAGTTGATGATGTCCCATCCCCACATCGTGGGATGGTGATTGCCCCAGACGCCGACGCCGGTGCTGATTTGGTAAACCAGCATCGCGCCCAGCATGCACATAGCAAGGAAGCTCGGCACAAAGGCAGCCCACCACCACAGCGGCGTCTTACCCTCGGCGATGCCCGCGATCCGATCCGAAATCCAGCCGAGGCTGCGCTGGTTGGTTACCAATGGCTCGCGCTCCAGTTCCTTCGGAACGGTCGGGATCGGGATTTGAGTCGAGGGCGTGGTCATTCGTGACCGCCTTTCTCAACCGTGTGCCCAGTGGGCAGGATTTCGCCATGCGCGGCGCCGTGGGCCTCGAACGGATTGCCCGCCTTCGCTTCGTATTCCTTCAACGTCCAAGGCTCGGCCTGGTAGTCCGGCATGGACGGATTCGGATTCCGAACGCGCGCCAGGTAAGTCGTACGCGGCTTGATGTTCAGGAACTCCAGCACCGTGTAATCCCGCTCCTGCCGCTTCAACTTCGAGACGCGGCTTTCCGGATCGGCGATGTTGCCAAACACGATCGCGCCCGCCGGGCAGGCTTGAGCGCAGGCGGTCGTGAACGTGCCGTCCGGCACCACCACGTCGCCAGAATCGCGCGCCTTGACCTTCTGCGCGATCTTCGCCTGCTCGATGCGCTGGATGCAGAACGTGCATTTCTCCATCACGCCGCGCATGCGCACCGTCACGTCCGGGTTCTTGATCATCTTGATCAAGTCCCACTCGTCGTCCTTGCGCTTGCCGAGCGGGCCGAGGTAAAGCTCGTTGATCGGACGCTTGTTGTAGTCGAAATAATTGAACCGGCGAACCTTGAACGGGCAGTTGTTCGAGCAATATCGCGTGCCGACGCAGCGGTTGTAGGCCATCACGTTCAGGCCCTCCTGATCGTGAACGGTCGCGTTCACCGGGCAGACGCTCTCGCACGGCGCGGCCTCGCAATGCTGACAGAGCATCGGTTGCGTGACCACCTGCGGATCATCAATCCAGCTCTCGAACTGCTGCTTGTCTTCGAGCTTCCAGACGTTCTTGTCCGCCTGCTTGGCCGGATCACTGGCGTAGTAGCGGTCAATCCGAATCCAGTGCATCTCACGCCCGCGCTTGACCTGATCCTTGCCCACGATCGGGATGTTGTTCTCGCTCTGACACGCGATGACGCAGGCGGAGCAACCCACGCACGCGTTCAGGTCAATGGACATGCCCCACTGGTGATGCGCCTTGAGCTTCTCCTTGTCGAGCGGGTTCGGATAAAGCGGCCGCATCCCACCGGGCGGCTCATGCATGTTCAGCCGCTTTGCAAAGCCTGGGTCCTTCTGGAACTGCTCCAAGTTCGCCTCGCGCACGATGGGCCGGCCTTCCATGGACCAATGATCCTGCGTGCAGGCGATGGTGTAAGTCTCGCCTGTCTTGCGCACGGTGGCGCCGGTCTCAACGTATTTGCCCGAGAATATCTTGTAAGCATTGAAGCCGACACCCGTGCCCACGCGGCCAGCCTTTTCGCGACCGTAACCGAGCGCGAGCCCGAGCGAATAGTCCGCCATGCCGGGCTGAATCCATATCGGCCCCTTCACCGAACGCCCGCCCAGCGAAACCTCGACCACGTCGCCGTTCTTGACGCCGAGTTCGCTCGCCGTCTTACGACTGAGCAGCACAGCGTTGTCCCAAACCATCTTCGTGATGGGATCGGGCAACTCCTGCATCCAGCCGTTGTTCGCGTAACGACCATCGTCCACCTTCGCGTCGCGGAAGAAAGTGACTTCGAGATTCTGTGCGGACGGCCCAGCGGACTTGGCAACCGATGGAACCACTTTGCTCAGAACATCTTTGTCGAAATCTATTTCAACCGAAAATTTTCCCGTGGGGCGGTTTGCATAGCCGTCGAACAAGAGCTTTTTCCAGAACTGTTCCAGTTTGAAGGAATCGGCTCCAGGTGTTCCGAAACCGAGCGTCGCTCGAACAATGTCGTAAGGACTCGTCTGCGATTCGCCGGCAATCCGCGCGAGAAATTCCAATTCAGTCAATCCACCGAAAAGAGGCTGAATCAACGGCTGAGTGAATACGTGCGTTTCGTCATCAATCAGCGCGGTATATGAGTCGCCCCATGATTCCAAATAGTGCGCTGCCGGAAAATGCCATTGCGATTTCTCGGCCGTCTCGTCCTCGTAGTAGCCGAGGCGGACAATCGTTCTTGCCTTGAGCGACAGGTTGGAATTGTAAACGGGATTGCCGCCAAGAATGACAAGCGTGTCAAACTCGCCGGAATTCAGGTTGCTCAAATCGGCCGAAACGATCTTGTCAAAGTCCCAGACCGGAGCCAAAGACAGTGTGCTCCCAATCGTGTTTAGCGCGGTGTTGATGGCATAGGCGAGCAAATGCACTTCGAGCGGCTGACGCTGACCGGCCACGACCAGCGCGTTTCTTCCCGCAGCGGCCAGATCTTTCGCGCATCCAGCGACCCACTTGGCCGCTTCACCGTCCACTTTTCCAGAAGCGCCGCCGATGGAAAACTGCGAGGAGGCGATCCATCCCGCAATTTGCCCAACCAAACTTGAAGCGACTCGCAACCGATGATCCGCGCTCGCGCCGGTGAGTGTGAACAGCGATTCCACCGCGTAAAGCCGGCTCATATCTTCGCCCGCCTTGCGACCGGCGGCGAATTTGCGGATGTGATTGTGTGCGCCATCCTCGCCACCGAGAAAATCGCAGTCGAGCGACAAAATCACCTTCGCTTTGTCGAAGTGAAAAATTGGGCGGCGGGGTTTTCCAAACGCTAGTGATGCAGCTCGCCGGTGGATGTCCGAATCAATCGCGTCGTAAGTGAACCACTGCGATTTCGGAAATTTCCTCGCGATCGTCTTTTGCAGCCGCGCTCGCGACGGCGAGGTGCTGCTTTCGGCAAGGAACGCCAGGCCTTCGCCTTGGTTCGCGGAGAACTTCTGCGAAAGACTGTGGAGGAAGCCCAATGCTTCTTCTCGCACGACGGTTTTGCCATCCTTCGTGAAACGCTGGGCACGGTCCGGATCGTAGAGATTCAGGATCGAAGCCTGCGCGTAGCGATCCGTGCTGCCGTTGCCGCCGGGGAACTTGTCGTTGCCCTCAATCTTGACCGGCCGGCCTTCGTGCGCCTTGACGACCAGCGGAATCGCCCCCGTGCGCGTGGGCATGGCCGTGGCGTAATACTGTGGCTGGCCGTGGACGTAACCCTCCGGCTGTTTCGCGAACGGCATGATCTTCTCTTCCGGCCGTCGGCAGCCGCTGCCCGCGAGGCCGAAGCCCGCCAGCAGGAACGATGCGGACATGATCTTCACGAAGTGCCGCCTCGAAACCGGGTCGTGCCATTCGCTCGCGCCCTCGGGGAACTCACGTTCCATCCATTGCCGGAACTCGGGCGTCTCCGCCAACTGGTCAAGACTCCGCCAGTATTTGCGGCCATTCGCCGGCTCGGGAGGTGGAGATGGCGGAATCGTCTTCATGCGGTGGCGATCCAGCGTAGCGGCGCGTCGGCAGACCGCCGCACTTTGGAGGAGAAGCTGAACAGATGGCGGCGTTCTGTCGAGCCGCCGTTACGACGCAAGGTTGCCGGCCGCCGACAGTCACCGTGGCAGCGGTTCGCCCGTAAATCGCAATTCGTCAATCGCAAATCCATGTTATCGGTGACACGCAGAGCAGCTTTGCAGCGATTCGACCTTCCAATGCTCAACAAACTTCTGGCCCTGCGCCCGCTGCTGTTGCGCGGCCTGGCCCGGGTCTTCGCTCCACTTCCAGTTCAAATCGGTTATCTTGTCCAGCGGCCGCAGCTTCGACGCCGGATCGCGATGGCATTCCAGGCAGAAAGCCATGCTGAACGGCTTGGCGTGTGAAACCTCGGTCATCTTGTCAATTTGCCCGTGGCACTCGACGCAACTGATGCCGCGGTTCACGTGGACGGAGTGGTTGAAATAGACGTAGTCGGGCAGCTTGTGAATCTGCACCCAGGGAATCGGCTTGCCCGTGGCCGCGCTTTCGCGAACCAGCGCCAGCCGCGGATCATCCTTGAGCACCTGATTGTGGCAATTCATGCACGTGGCACTGGCCGGCACGTTGGAAAACCACGCCTTCTCGACGTCGCCGTGGCAGTATCGGCAATCCATGCCAAGCTGATCCACGTGAACTAGGTGCGAGAACGCAACCGGCTGGATGGGTTGGTAACCAACGCGGGTGTATTTGGGTGTGCAGTAATACCAGACGCCAGCCAAGACCCCGCTGCCGACAAGGAAGAGCCCCACGCCGATCAGCAGCGGCAAACGATTCGTCCACTTTGGAAACAAAACCGACATCTCAACTGAGCATTCGTCTCTGCAAAAAGCCTGTTAGTTGTTCACCGGTAAACGCCCGGAAAGACCAAAATCGGGCGGAAACTAGCACACGTTCTTTATCGCGCAAATGCGCTCGCCCACAAAATGACTCGCCTTCGTTCTCTCGGGTGTTGCGCGGGGATTCTTAGCCAGCACACCCGCGGCTCGCAAGCGAAATTCCCCAGGGGAAGCCGGACCGGCGCATTCTGTCCTCGCGGTTAACGGCGCATAAGGCTAGCCTCCTGCCAACGGTGGTCCGCCCGCCTTCTGAAAGGACGCCGAAACCGTGGCGGGCGCCACAGCAACCGCGAAGCTCGCCCAAACGGAGGCAACCTGAGGGCTTGTGGCGCCAACTCGGATGTTTCATACCCAAACCGCCGGGTGAGGGCACCCGGCCTACACGACCCGGGTTTTCGTGCTGCAGGCCGGTAGGCTGGGTGCCCTCACCCGGCGAAGTGTTGGCGATTCAATCGAGATGTGAAGTATCCGGGTTAGTCCTAATGCCTTTCGGAAAATAATTACTCACGGGATCAAACGAGTTGGAACTGCATTGGGCCTTCGATTGATTCGTTATGCAGCAGCCGTGGCCAACCGGTGACGGGTTGACGCACGGCCCGCGGACAACTTCGCGTGCGCCTGGGCGCGCTCACGCACCGGGCCATCTGTTTGTAAAAGCGTTTCACCAGTTCGTTTTTCTGCCGCTCACTCAGCAAGTCCTCGCCCAGTTCCAGCGTCAGCCACAAGGGCTGCAGCCGTTCCAGCACTTTGATGAAGCTCACTCGCAAGACCGGCACGTGCCCAGCCGCGGCCCGCGCCCGCTCGGCGGCCAACAGCGCGCTGCACAACACCAGCGCCGCGATCTCCTGCGCCGCCGTTTCCACCGTGTGACTCTGCAGCACCTGGCTTTTTCGCAGCTGCTTCTTGAGTTGCCGGTAATACAACTCGTGCTCCCAGCGTTGCGCATACAACCGCGCCAGTTCCAGCGCCGGCGCCCCCTTCCAGTCCAGCAGGCTGGTCCACAAACGCAGTTCCTGGCTGCGATGGCCCTGGCGCCCCACACGTAGGCCAATCTCCCGCACCTCCAGCCAGTGCAGAATGTGATTGGGATTGCCCTTTTCCCGAACAGGCAGGCGGATCAGGCGGCTGCCATCCTTGAAGCGCTTGAGCACACGGCCCTTGACGTTGCTGCGCGCGCGAAACAAGAAATGACTGCCCACCCGCCGGCAGGCCCTCAGCGCCTCCGCGGCGAAGGCCGCGCAGCCGTGCAACCGATCAGCCAGCAGCAACGCTCCTTTGGGCAAGTGGCTCAGGAGCCCGCGCGCCAGTTCCCATTCCGATTGGCCTTGGCGCCCGATGGCGGCGGCCAGTGGATTGTGCAAACCGATTTCCAACAGCACGCCTGTGGTCAGCTTGGCAAAGGCGGCGCGCCCGCGCCGGCTCTTGGCTTTTTTGAGCGTGCCCTTGATCGACGGCGTGTTGGTCAAACTGAACTGCGTGCCGTCCATCGCCAACAGACGCCAGCCGCGCCAGAACGCCTCGGGATGGGCGCGGCGATAGGCTCGCGGGCGCAGCATCCGCGCCATCAGCTCGCTAAAGACCTCCCAAGGCAGGCGCGCGCGGCGGTCCGACCACGAACTGTCGGCCAGCGGCTCGTTGAACAGTTCAAAGAAATGTTGGGCCAGCGTGCCGGCGCCGTTCATGAAATGAAAGATGAGGGCGGGCAGAATTTGCGTCAACGGCACACGCGGCTTTCGACCGCGTCGTCGGCCAACCGAAGGCAGCACTCTGCGGCCCAGGAGTTGTTCGAAGGCGGCCAGAAAACCGTGGGGTGGTTTGGTTGGCGCAGTGGTTTTGGAAGCGCGTGTGCTATCTCGCCCCCGGCGTGTGGACTGAGAATGTTTTCGCATTCCCAGTGTAAGTAGCTATCTATCAGAAAAGTACAAGGCAATTATTGCCTGGTTGAATTTCCGAAAGGCATTAGGGTTAGTCCTAATGCCTTTCGGGAAATCATGATCAGAGGATTTTGAAATGCAGCGGGCCTTCCCAAGATTGGTTCTGGAGTAGCCGCGGCCAGCCGCTGACCGGCGGGCGCACCGATCGGGGACAATGGCGCGGTCGCTTGCGCTTTGGCGTCACGCACCATCGTCCGGCAAATTCCAGAAACTGCTCCGTCAGTTGTTGCTTCTGCGGCGCGCGCAACAGCTCGCCTCCCATCGCCAGCGTGAGCCACAACGGCCGCATCGGTTCCCGCGTTTTGAGAAAGCTCACGCGCAACCCCGGCGCGGCTCCCGCCGCCGCCCGCGCCCGTTCCCGCGCCCGCAACGCGCGGGCCCGCACCCCCGCTGCGATTTCCTGCGCGCCGGTTTCGGGCCTGTGGCTTTGCC
>CAZJTM010000130.1:0-18440 GCA_964548925.1 uncultured Verrucomicrobiota bacterium
GCTGAAGTAAGTCCCCAGCACGAGCAATCGTGAAGCGGGCAGTTCGCCGGCAAACTTCCTCACCGCCAACAACACGTCGGAGGCCACAAAGAGCGTCGCGCCTGCGGCGGCAAGGGTTGCGGGCAACGAGCGCAGGGTCAGAGCACGGCTGGCCGCCTGAGCCGCCATGCATAGAATGGCAACCGCATAAAGCGCCACCGGCCATTGCAGGGCCGGTGGGATGCGCGACCAAAGCCCCACCACCACGCACACGCCAACCGCGCCCCAGAGCAGAAAGGCGAGTGGTTTCGCCGCAAGCCGGCTATCCGACGTGAACGCCATCAAGTAGCAGAGGTGAGCCATGAGGAATGCACTCAATCCAGCCAGGAACAGGTCGCGCGGCAGCATCAGAAACACATCCCCCGCGAGCGAGCACACCAAGCCTGCCACGATGCTCCACTTGTAACGCGACGCCCCAGCCGCCGTCGCCGTCACTGCCAGGAGCAGGATCAAGGTCGTGGTGAGCGGCATGAACACGTAACCGAGCCGAACGCCGCCTGCGCTGATGGTCAGCACGGCGGAGACACCACCGGCGACACTCAACACCTTCGCCTGCCAACTGAGATTGGCCATGTCGCACAGTCCAGGATCAGCCGGCCCGACGCAACGCGAAAAGCCAACTCCCGTCTCGACTTGATTCCGGGTCTCGCGCATAGACTGGATTCCATGATGCGGAGCGTTTGGTTCATGGTGGCGACCGTCTTGTCGTCTTCCCTTGGGTGGTCAGCGGAGAAACCTGCGGGAACCGCTCCCGCAGGGCGGCAGGGCGTAACCCTGCACGTCTCCAAGTTCGGGGACAATTCGGATGGCCGGAGTTGGCGTACGGCGTTTCATTCAATCCAAGCCGCGCTGGACGCCGTGCCGGATGACTTGGGCGGACATCGCGTCGTCATCAGGCCCGACACCTACGCGGAAGCGAACCTCGACTCGAAACACAAGGGTGCGGCGGGGGCTTACAACGTGATCGAAGCCGATTGGGACGGCAGTCTCGGCTCCGGCGCGAAGGGCTGGGTGGTGATTGACTCCGGTGCGCCACTCACTGTCGTGCGCACGAATCCGAAGGCGCCGACGGGCAATCCGACGTTCATGATCCTCACCAACGGCAATCCGGAGGCGGAGACAGGGCTCAAGAGCGTGGATTGGTGGGGGCCGTGGCGGTGCGATCCGTCGTACTCGGCGGCGGGTTGGGATCGCTGGGTGTTCCGGCGGCTCTATTGCACCGGTTCGGAGGGTGGCGTGGGCTGGGACATGACGTGCCAGGAAGGCGTCGCTTTCTCGGCCATCGTGGAGGATTGCGTGGGGCTCGGCCGCTTCGCCGGCGCGTGCGTGATCGCGCACGTTGGCCGACCCAGCGAGCCGGTGGTGTTCCGACGTTGTTACTTCATGTGCCTGGATGTGTGGGGCGATGCGGGCGCGGTTTACGTCCGGGCGCACAACAAGTCCATGCCCGCTACGCCGGACGCGGTGTTCGAGGATTGCACGCTCGTCGGGCCGGACAACGCGCTGCAAGTCGGCTACCCGAAGTTCGAGGGTTACACGCGGGTCGAGTTCAAGTGCAGCCGGCTGATCGTGATGAACTTCTCGCAACCGCACGGCACACCGGCCACCGGCGCGGTGTATAGCGATCTCGCGGGCAAGTTCCTCCACGTGGATTTCGAGGATTGCACGGTCATGGGCTACAAGGTCCTCGGAGCTCGAAATGACGACATGTTCTCTTACACGACCAAGGGCACGAACCGCGCCTACGTCCAATACCGCCAGCCCGTGCCGAAGGGCTTCGAGCGGCTGCGTTTCTGGCCCGTGGAGACGTTCAACGAACTCCTCCCACCGCGGTTTCAAGCCAGTGCGCCCGCGCGTCCGCGTCTCACCAAGTTGCCGGTCGCCATCGGCCCGAACGCGATGGAAAATACGCCGATCGTCTTCAACGGTCGTCCGCTCCTCGTTCTCAATCGCCGCGACGACACGAAGAACAAGACCGACGAATACACGCGGAGCATGTATCTCTACATCCTCGACCTCGCGACCGGTGGCGAGGTGGCACGGTTCGGCGAGGGCCATTCCTTCGCCAATGCCTTCGTGAACGGCCCGGAGCTGAATGTCTTCGCCAGCGAAGGCACGAACCACGATTGGTTTCAGAGCCTGTATCGCTTCTCCAGCACCGACCTGAAGACGTGGAAGCGCGAGTTGGCGATTCCGCAAGCCGAGGGCGAGCACCTGTTCAACGCCTCCGTCTGCCGCGACGATCAGGGTTTCCTCATGGCCTACGAATCCGACAAGCCCGTGATGTTCTGCTTCAAGTTCGCGCGCTCGAAAGACCTGGCCCGGTGGCAAAAGCTCGAAGGGTTAACCTTCACTGGTCTTGGCGGCGAATACAGTGCCTGCCCGGTGATCCGCTACGTCCCGCCGTTCTACTACGTGATCTACCTGCATGCCGCTGTGCCGGGCCACAAGGGTTGGGTGCCGTTCCTCGCGCGTTCGAAAGACCTCATCGCGTGGGAACTCAGCCCGTTCAATCCCATCCTCGAAGCCAGCCCCGGCGAGGGCGTGAACAACTCGGACGTGGATCTCTTCGAGTTCGAGGGCAACACCTTCCTCTTCTACGCCACCGGCGACCAGCAGACGTGGGGCAGCGTGCGCATGGCGATGTTCGCCGGCCCGATGCGGGAGTTCTTCGAAGGCAATTTCCCGAGTGAACTACCCACTGTAAAAGTGTCTGCGCGATGAGTGGCTGTCGTCACGGGAACCGCAGCGGGAAGACGATACGGAACTTCAGTCGGCGGCGAGATTGAAGGCAAACAACCGGGCGTTGCGCAGCAGAAACTCCAAGCGCACTGGGTTTGTTCCGATCCGCACCAGTGAACGCTTCCAGCGCACGGGCAAGTCAAGACCATCACCCGTGATCGGCTGGCAGTCGGCAAAGGCAAATCCCGGAACCGCCCGCCCTTTTTCATCCAAGACTTGCACTCGCGCCTCGCCGGCGAAGGCTTCGAGGTTGAGCGTCATTCTGGAACCGTGTAGATGGAGCAGCGGTGTCCGCAGTAATCCCTCGGTTGCTTCACGGGCCACGTAGCGATCGCGCTTCATTTTCAGCAGTCCGATCTGGCGCTCTTCAAAGCGATTGACCTTGTGCCCGCTCCGGTATCCCGCGTAGTAGAGGTACACCTCATCCCCAACCAACAACTGCTCATCAATCCACGCGTGAGCGTGATCCCACGAGCTGGATGGCGGATGGCGGTCAAGGAACTTGGCCTGATCACGCGTCCAGTGTTCGCCATCGCGCGTCCAGGCCAACGTGGTATAGCCGACACCGTAGGCATCCTGCGGCACCGGCGGCAGCGAGGCTTTCAAATCATCGCGGAGCACCTTGACCATGCCGACCGTCAGTTCGCCCCGCGTGAGGAAGCCATCCATGGCGTAGAACTGAGTTTCTCCTTCGTCGCAGCGATCGTCAGGCGCCAACACCAGCCACGGCTCACTCCACTGCAACAGATTTGTGCTCGTGCTCTGGGCAGTGATGCGCCGATTGCCTTTCCAAGCAGCCCCGGGTTCATAAAGCGAGACGGTGGCCACGTAGCGGTGACGCAAGGCATCCCAGCGCAGGCTGTTGATGTCATGGCTGTGCGCCAGGACCACCGCTGGCGTAAGCGCCGTCCAGTTCAAACCGTCCGGAGAAGCGGCAATTCTCAACCCGGTCCCATGGTACCAGGCGAATTTGAATCGTTGCGTCGCGGGGGCGAAACGTGGCCCTTCATCCAGGATGCTGACCCCAAATTGAATCGGCGCGGGATCCGCAAGCACACGATGCGGCCGACGCCAATGGACGCCATCGTCCGATTCCAGGTAGCCAAGATGCGACCGATTCGGATTGAAGTCCGCGGTATGTGCGCCATACCACATCCGAAAACGTCTGCCCGCATCGTCGCGCAACACCGTGAGGTACGGTTGAAAGCAGGCGTCCTCCTTGGCGGTGACGATCGGATTGGGAATGGCGTAATCCCGCCGCGGCACGTTGACTCGCCGGACCACGTTGCTGCTCGATTCGATGAGGTATTCGTCGAGGAACAAATGCGGGCCGGGCCGCAGATGAACGGGGGCATCCGCCCTTGCCGACGAGGGCGCATAGATGCTGGACTTGTCCAACCGTGGTGCGGCGGCGGCGTTCACGATCAGCAGCACCGAAAGCACCCCCCCGCACGCGCCCACTCTAAAGCTCGCGAGTGAACACGCGGTCCATTCAGAGTGCCGCCAAGTTTCCATCGCGAGCGAGCGTGCCACCGCCGCCATCCACTGTGCAATGTCAATCCGGCCCGCCAGGAGGCTCGGATGCCCTCCCAAGGACTCGAAGCGCCCAAGGATGACTGGGGTCGAATCCCCGAACGCTTTGATCTCCTGGGAGGATTCCGCGGGGTTCAGGGTTTCAAACAATGCGAACAGCCGTAGAGAGAAGACTCAGCCCTCGGGGCGATCTGGAAGTCCCCGCCCCCTGCAATTGGCGCAGCCACGAAAGCTGGAAGAACACCCTCGCAGCCAGACCTGCGCTGATGGCATGCTCAAGCCATGCCGACGCGTCGCCATTTCTTGCTCTGCGGTCTTGCGCTTGCCGCGCTGGGACGAGTTTCCACCAGCCACGCTGGCGAGACGAACGCACATCGCGCCGCATCCAACACCGGCGCGAGCCGCGAGCTGATTCGCGATCCCCGGTTTCGGACCGGCTTTCGCTTGATTGATCCCAAACCCGGCAGGCGCGCGGTTTACGGCCAACTGACGGTGAAGACGGATCAAGCAGAGCCCGCGTGGGACCTCGATCAGTGGTCCAGTCGCTTTCCGCTCGACGCGACAACGCCAACGGCACCGCAACCCGGCATCCGGCGCTGGGCGAACGCGGCCAAGTCGGTCACGCTTGGCGGAGACGACACGGGGGCGTTCGATCTGTCGCTCGGCGTCAACGCCCGCGTCGAGTATGGCGGTCGCACCCGCAAGTCCGGCGAGCCGTGGGTCCATCTGCTCGTGGAACAAGCGTTCGCCGAACCACCCTCGCTGGCGGCGGTCCGTTCCGCGCGGCTGCGGATTCAGGCCCGGCTGGTCCGGTCCGAGTTTCAGCGCACGGACGATTACTCGCCCGGCTTGCACGCCGCGCAGTTCCAAATGTTCCTCACGCTGCAAAACCGCAACCGCACCTCGGCCGACCACGGGCAACTCGTCTGGTTCGGCATTCCACTCTATGACGACCGTTCGCGTTTCTCCAAAGAGCACAAGGCGCAGGACACGGGCGGGACGGCGATGTTCATCTTCACCCCCGGAGGCGAACTGTTCTGCGACCGCAGCGCACACGACCGCGAATGGATCACGGTGGACCAGGAACTGAAACCGCTGTGGCTGGAGGCGCTCGCGCACGCGCGCAAGCAAGGCTTCCTCCAAGCATCGGGCGATCCCGCTGACTTCGCCATCACCACGATGAACCTGGGTTGGGAAGTGCCCGGCTTGTTCGATGTCGAGATGCAGGTGCGCGGCCTGAGCTTGATGATCGAGTCCGGCAAGTCGTCCACCGGGTCAGGTCCATCTTGACCCGCCCATCTCTCGCCGCGTCCGATCGGACGCGAATGGCAAGCGGTGTCCCATTCTCGCTCCCCCGGATTCCGCCAGGTGAGCGCTCGCGATTTGTCCGCCGCGATTTGAACATTGCCAAGCGCCGCCGGTCTGCTTATATGCACGCGCAATCTGTGCAGGAGACAAGCATGGTGGGAACTCTGAATTCGCTCGTACGCGCCGCCCGGCAGGTGCGTTTGCTCTTTCATCTCTTTCCTCTCCTCGCGTTGCCCGCCCTCGCGCCCGCGCTGGATTCCCCCGCCACGCTGCAATTCGACGTGTTCCTCGGCCACGACGGCATCGTGCAGGAGGCCAGTTGGTTTCCGGTGGTGTGCGAATTGAAGAACGACGGCGAGCCGTTTGCCGGCGTCATCGAGATCACCGGCAGCAGCTACAACCAGAAGCAGACCCGCCGCACGGCGGTCGAGTTGCCCACCGGCACGCTCAAGCGGATCACCATCCCGGTCTTTTGCGTCTCGCGGAACTACAGTTCGTGGGACGCGCGGTTGCGCGACAGTCGAGGCAAGGTGCGCGCCGAAAGCCTGGACCTGCGCCCCCGCCGGCAGCTCGGGTGGGAGACGCCGCTGATCGCCGGCCTGCCGCGCACGGCAGGCGGCTTGCCGGCGATGCGTCCACCGCTGGTGCAGCAACAGGACGCCCAACCCGCCGTCGCCCGCTGGCAGCCCTCCATCTTCCCGGACAATCCGCTCGTGCTCGAAGGGCTCGACGCGCTCTATCTCAATTCCAGCCGCGCGGGCGAATTCAGCGTGGGCTCAACCCGGGCGCTGCTGGACTGGCTGCGCGGCGGCGGACATCTCATCGTGGCGGTCGAGGAAATCAGCGAGGTGAACGCGATCGGCTGGTTGCGCGGCGTGTGCCCGCTGGAGTTGCAGGCCATGGCCACGGTCACGGCGCATCGCGAGCTTCAAGATTGGCTGCGCTCCGGCCCGCAGGAAGGCGAAACGCCCTTCAACGTGCCGCCGGTGACCGCCCGGCCCGGCACGCGCACCACCGTCACCCTCACCAATGCCTTTGCCGCATTGCCCGAGGACGCGGCGTTCGAGGCGGAGGCGCTGCAAGTCGCCACGGGGACGGTCAAGGACGGTCAGGCAATAGTGAGTTCGGAAGGCAAGCCGCTCATCGTCACCGCCGCGCGCGGACGCGGGCGCATCACCCTGCTGCTCTTCAGCCCCGAGCGCGAACCGGCCCGCTCGTGGAAAAACCTCCCCACATTTTGGTCCAAGCTCACGGAGATTCCCCAGTCGTTGTATCAGTCGGCGGAGTACCGCCAGTATGGAGGCTGGAGTTCGGACGCTTTGTTTGGCGCGATGATAGACAGCCGGCAGGTGCGCAAGCTCCCCGTGCCCTGGTTGCTCCTGTTGCTCGTCGTTTACCTGCTGATCATCGGCCCGTTCGACCGGTGGTGGCTCAAGAAGATCAATCGCCCGATGCTCACCTGGATCACCTTCCCCGCTTACGTCGCGCTGTTCTCGCTCCTGATTTATTTCATCGGTTACAAGCTGCGCGCCGGGGAAACCGAATGGAACGAGCTGCACGTTGTGGACGTGCTGCCCGCCGGCGAACGGGCGGAACTGCGCGGGCGCACGTTCGCGTCGGTCTATTCGCCCGTCAACGCCACCTATGCGGCGGAAGGCAAGCAGCAGTTTGCGGCGTTGCGCGGGGAATTCCGCGGCAACTGGGGCGGCGGCGACGTGGACGACCGCAGCGCCGTGCTGCAAACCGGCGACACGTTCAAGGCCGAACTGTTCGTTCCCGTGTGGACGAGCCAGCTTTACGTCAACGACTGGTGGCAACCCGCGCCTCCACCCCTCAGTCTCCGCGTGACCGCGCGACCCGACGGCTGGGAGGCCACAATCGAGAATCGCCTGGACCGCGCGCTGACCAGCGCCCGGATCGCCATCGCCGGCAGGCTCCATGAACTGGGCGAACTGCCGGCGAAGCAAACGAAAACCGTCCGACTGACCGCGGCCCAAAGCAAGCCGCTGCGGGATTGGGTGGCGCCGTTCGCTGGTGGATTCCAGAACGCGGCCCAGTCGCGGCAGCGCGCGTTGGGCACCAGCGCTTGGATCAACAACCCCGCCGAGGCCAGCCAAGCCGTCAGCTTCCTCTCGATGCTCGGTCACGGCACTACTTACGGCACCACCTTCATCACCCCGCCGGGTTTGGACCTATCGCCGCTGCTGAATCGCGAGCAGGCCGTCCTGCTCGCCTGGGCTGCGGATTCGTCGCCCGTCGCGCCGCTGAACCAGTTCAAGCCCCGGCGTAGCCATCGCGACACGCTTTACCGCATCTCCGCACCGGTCAGCGAAGGGAACTAGACCATGCACGCCTTCCGCGTCACGCGATCTCGCGCCAGCGTCTTGGAGTGCGGCGGCCCTCCGCCGCTCTGGCGACACAGCGCGAACGTCTCCACACACCGAAAGCGCCAGAGGGCTGGCGCACTCCAAGACGCTGGCGCGCGGACCGAACGGATTCGACGCCCCGCTGACGCGATTTTCCATTCAAGACTCTACACATCAGATCCCAAACATCCATGACACCAGCCAATCCCCCCGCCATCGCGGTTCAAACCTTCCAACTCACACGATTGTTTGGCGGCCTTGCCGCGTTGTCCCACCTGGACCTGACCGTGTTCAAAGGCGACCTGTTTGGCTTCATCGGCTCAAACGGAGCGGGCAAGACCACCACGCTCCGCATCCTCGCCACGTTCCTCGCGCCCACCGCCGGCACCGCCAGCATCCTCGGACATGACGTCGTCAAGGACGCCGACGCCGTGCGCCATGTCATCGGCTATATGCCGGACTTCTTCGGCGTGTACAAGGACATGGAGGTGACGGAGTATCTGGACTTCTTCGGCGCGTGCTATCGCATCCCGACGGCGCAACGCGAGAAGACCGTGAACGACGTGCTGGAACTGGTGGGCCTGAGCGAGAAGAAGGGCTCGCTGATCGGCGCGCTCAGCCGGGGCATGCAACAACGCCTGGGCCTGGCGCGCGTGCTCATCCACGATCCGCAGGTGTTGCTTCTGGATGAACCGGCCAGCGGCTTGGACCCGCGGGCGCGCATCGAAGTCATGGCGATCCTCCAGGAACTCCAGCGCCTCGGCAAGACCATCATCATCTCGTCGCACATCCTCAGCGAACTGCAGACCCTCTGCAATCGCGTGGCGATCATCGAGAAGGGCAGGCTGATTTACAGCGGGCCGGTGCAGGGCGTGCGCGATCAGATGACGCAAGCCCGTGTCGTCTGGGTGCGGGTTGCCAGCGACCAGAACCAGGCTCTCGAACTCCTGCGCGCCCGCCCGGAGATCAGCGAGGTCAAACCGGTGGACCATGAGATCAAAGTGACGCTGGCCGGCGCCGAGGCGGACCACAGCATCGTGGCCGACGTGCTGGTGCGCGGCGGCGCGAAGCTGATCGAGTTGCGCGAGGACGAGGTCGGCTTGGAAGAAGTCTTCCTGCGGGTCACCAAGGGGGAAACGCAGTAGCGCTCACTGGAGGGGGAACTCGATCCTTGAACACCGGGCGGCGTCCATCCCGTAGGACAGGCTTCCAGCCTGTCTCCATCCTCAGAGGGACAATTCTCTGGTCCGCGCGCGAGCGTCCATCCGCACACCACCGAACAGCCGACCGTTGGGTGGAATATGGAGACAGGCTGGAAGCCTGTCCTACAAAACGGCTCGACGCTCATCGTCCGAAGGCGGGGTTCGGGATTGAGAACTCACAGCAACCATGACCTTTCTGCCCATCGTTGAACGCGAGTTGCGCGCGGCGGCACGGCGGCCGGTGACGCACTGGTTGCGGCTCGGCGTGGCGCTGCTGGGGTTCGCGGCGACGTTGTTGGTCTTGAGCAACTCGCGGCGCATGGGCAACTCGGTCCAGGTCGGCTCCGCCATCTTCACGGCCATCTCGATTTCGGCGCTGGGTTTTTGCTTGATGGCCGGGCCGTTCTTGACCGCGGACACGCTCACCAGCGAGAAGCGCGAAGGCACGCTGGGTCTGCTGTTCCTCACGGACTTGCGCCCTTTCGACATCATCTCCGGCAAGCTCGCCGCCGCGTCGCTGAACGCGCTGCTCGTGTTTCTCTCGACGGTGCCGTTGCTCATGCTGCCAGTGCTGTGGGGCGGCGTGAGCCTGAAACAGGTGTTGCTGACCGCGCTCTCACTCGCGTTGGCGCTGGGCGTCTCACTGGCCATCGGGGTGTTTTACTCAACCGTCTGCCGGCATCATCGGCTCGCGCTGCTGGCCACGCTGACCACGGTGCTCTTGCTGGGCGGTCTGCCATTCCTGGTGCTGGCCACGGAGTGCAGTCTGCGTGGGAGCACCGCGGTGTTCTCGCCGGGATGCTTGTTCGTCAGTCCGGTGGCGCTCTTTGCGGAGGCGCTACAAGGAAGCCGGCTTTTCCGCACGGCCCCTCCGATGTTCCCGGCCGGCGTGGTCTTTCAAGTCGCGCTCATCCTGGCGGCGGGGGCGGCGGCCTGCCGTTGGCTGCCACGCGTTGCCCGGGAGGGCGACACGCCGCCAACCACCCGGCGACCTCGCCCGGCACGCTTGCGCGGCAGCGCAGAGCTGCATCCATTCTGGCTGGCGGGCCGCGACACTTCCACGCGCCGTTTCCTGTTCTGGACGCTGGTGGTCCTCGGTGTCGTGTGCCTGGCTCTCGCCTCGATTGCCGTGGCCAAGAGCAAAGGCGACTTGCTGGCGGTCGCCCTTTGCGTTGCCTTCTTCATGCACCTGCTGTTCAAGTGCCTGTTCGCCGCGGAAGTCACGGATCGGTTCTACCACGACCGCGCCACGGGCAATCTCGAGCTCCTCCTCACCACGCCCTGCCCGCCGCAAGCGATTCTCTCCGGCCATTGGGCGGGCCTGCGCCACCGGTTCGGCGCGGCGCGCGGCTTCCTGACGCTGGTCAACTGTGTGCTCGTGCTGGCGCTGTTCACCGATGCCGGGCCGCGTTCATCCAGCGAGGAATTTTGGGTGCCCGGACTGGTGGTGGCGGGCATGGTCTTCCTCTATCTGGATTGCCAAGCGCTGTTCTGGACCGGACTCCACTGCGCGCTCAAGGCGCGCGGAACGGGCCGGGCGTTCGCGGGAGCGGTCGGACGGATCCTGCTGCCGGGATGGCTGGCCATTTTCTTCTTCTTCTTCGCCGGCTTCTCGGGCCTCCTGCGCGGAAACGACTCCATCCACGCCTTTCTGCTGCTCTGGATGCTGGGCTTCGTCACGTGGGATTTCACGGTCACCGGACGGCTGCGGCATCGCCTCAGCGAACGGCTGCGGGTACTCGCGTCCGAACCCCGCGGGACGGCGTGAACCCGGCGTACGCGACCATGACCTTCCTGCCCATCATCGAACGGGAGTTGCGGGTTCACGCGCGGAAGCGCGCAACCTATTGGGCGCGCTTCGGCGTGGCGGCGTTCGGGATGCTGATCGGTTGGATGCAGCTTAACCTGAGCGGCGCGCTGGGGGGCGTGGCGGCGGCAGGCAACGCGGCGTTCCAGGCGCTGGTCATCGCGGCGTTCGCGCTGTGCTGCAGCGCGTGCTTGCTGACGGCGGACGCGATCAGTTCGGAGCGGCGCGAGGGAACGCTCGGGCTGCTGTTCCTGACGCGGGTCCGCGGCCACGATGTGCTGCTCGGCAAGCTGGCTTCCGCCGCGCTGGCCGGGCTGTGCGCGGTGCTGGCGTTTCTGCCGGTGCTAATGATCCCGGTGCTTTCCGGCGGCGTGACCGGCGGCGAGGCTCTCCGCAAAGGCCTGGTCCTGCTCGACACGCTGTTCCTCGCGTTGGCCGTCGGCCTCTGGGCGTCGGCGCGCGGCGACGTGGGAATGGTTTCGGTCCGCAAGACCGTGCTCCTCACGCTTGGGATTTTGGTCATACCCTTGATCCACGGCCCGCTCACAGCCGACCTGCCGGGCTGGAGTCGCACCGCCACGGCGTTCAGCCCGATCACGGGATTGATCGCCGCGGGCGACCTGCGGTATCGCACGGCATCGGGTGACTACTGGGGCTCGCTGGTCCTCGTGCAACTGCTGGGTTGGGCGCTGTTCTGGCGGGCCGGCGCGCTCTTGCGCCGGAGCTTGCGCGGACCGCCGGTCGCAACCGCGAATCCCCCGCCCTCCCCTGCCCTGGCGGACGCCAGTCCACCTCCGCACCGAAAAACGAAACCGCTGACCGACGAGGTTGAACCGATCGGCTGGTTGCTGGCGCGGCAACGCGGTTTGTGGGTCGCGGTTTGGGTTGGGGTATTGCTCGCGGTGAGCTATCGGCTTCTTTACCCGTTCCTCTTCCAGTTCGTCGCCCCCGGCGTGGCGATGCAAGTCGTGCTCTGGCCGGCTTCGCTGATCCTGAACGTGGTCAAGGAGGTCTTGTTTGCATGGGCGGCCAGCCGGTTCTTTGCGGAGAGCCGGCGGACGGGTGAACTCGAATTGCTGACCACCACCCCCTTGGGTGCGTTGACGCTCGTCCCGGCCCAATGGGCCGTCCTGAAACGCCTGTTCGCGTGGCCCATTGTGGTGATGGTCTTGACCAACCTGGCCCAAGGGGCGCCGTTTCTTTGGAACTGGTACGTCGGGACCGCGACTTCGTGGGCCTCGTCGCCTTGGGTTCTGCATTACAGCGTTTCACTGGGCATCGGCTGCGTGAGTCTCTGCGTCGGCGTGTGGGCGCAATGCTGGGTCGCAATGTGGTTCGGACTCAAAGCGCGCAACCAGACTGCCGCCGTCGTTTGGACGGTGGGCTTGGTGACCGTGGTTCCGTCGTTGGTGGGTTGGGGCTTCAGCCTCGCCGCCTCCGGCCTGCTCTGGCTCACGTCGGGCCGGGGATCACCGTCTTCCCTCTACCTGCTCGCGTCGTGGTTGTCGAACCTCCTGGTCATTGGTTTCTACCTTTGGCTCATTTCCCGGACCAAGCGACTGCTCGGCGGCGATTTGCGCGACGCCGAGTTGCGGCCGCTGGGCCTGACGCGGGGCGCCGGCGACTTCTGGCGGGATGGCCTGGCCGCGTGGCGCAAAGCCCGGCACTGGACACCGTCATGAACCCGAGTCCTTACCGAGAAGTCTGGAGACATCCCCGGACCGGCGATTCTGGAGGCGAGTCCAACGTGCTTCCGGCGTCCTCGCCGGAAGCACCATTTTCCGGTAATCAACAAGATGGTTCTTCCGGCGAGGACGCCGGAAGCACGTTGAACGGCGGCAAGGATTGAAGGCATGAACGTGGGCCCGATCATGAAGCGCGAGTTGCGGGCGCAGGCCCGGCGACCGTTCACCTACTGGCTGCGGACGGCGGCGGTGGCGGTGATGCTCGCCGCGGCGGTGGTCTTCGGCTTCAACCATGATTTCAAACCGGGCGAAGGTGCGGCGCTGCTGACGTATCTGCATGGCTGCCTGTTCGCCGGCATCTGGATTCTGGTGCCGACGATGACGGCGGATTGCCTCAGCCGTGAACAGCGCGAGGGCACGCTGAGTCTCCTGTTCCTGACAAACCTGAAACCGTTCGACATCGTGCTGGCCAAGGCCACGGCTCATGCGCTGCGCGCCTTCACCTTCTGGCTCGCCACGCTGCCGGCGTTGACTTTGCCATTCCTCATCGGCGGTGCGGGCTGGCAACACGCCGTGCTGTCGGTTCTGTTCAACTTCATGGCGCTGTGTCTGGCGCTCGGGGCGGGGTTGCTGGCGTCATCGCGGTGTCAGGCATGGGCCCGGGCTTGCACGCTGGCGCTGTTCACCAGCGCCGTGTTCTGGTTCGGCTTTTGCATGGTCAACGTGCTGGCCTGTGCCATAGCTTTCTTCCCAAACACCCCCGGCTCACAACTTGATTACTGGCTGCGGTTACTGCGCGTCGAGGCGATGGCGGAAGGGGTGGCCATGCCCGTCAGCAGCTTGAGATTTGTGGCCCTCGCGAGCCGCGTTTCGGGAGTTCAAGCCAAGTGGCTGTGGGTCGAGGGCGGGATGGCGCTGGTCTCGTTGCTGTTCCTCCTGCTCTGTCTCCGGTTGGCCGCGCGGAACGTGGCCCGGCATGTGCGCGACGAACCGCCGTCTCGCTTCGCCCAATGGTTGGAACGCCGGTTTTGCACGCCCATCGTCGGCGTGAACCTGCTGCGGCGCTGGATGCGGCATACGCTGGAGCGGAACCCGATTGGCTGGCTCGAGCGGCGGACCTGGAGCGGACGCACGATAATGTGGGCTTGGCTGGCGGTGGTCATGAGCCTCTACATCACCATGTTTAGCGGCGTCTATTTCTCATCGGGGACTTACGAATCCTTGCAGAGTTTCATCGCATGGTCGCTGGCGCTGAGCATCACGTTCACTGCGGCCGGCAGCTTCCGGCGCGAGCGCGAAACCGGCGTGCTGGAACTGCTGCTGGTTTCGCCGACCAGCAGTTGGCAAATCCTCAGCGGACGCGTGCGGGGTTTGTGGGGACAATTCCTCCCGGCGTTGGCGTTGCTCTTCGGCGTCTGGGCGTTCTTGTTCACCTTCGGCGACCACGGCCACTCGTTCGCGCGGCTGGTCTTCTACGCGACGATGCTGGTGGCGCTGCCGGTGATCGGGCTCTACTTCTCGCTGGCGAAACGCGGCTTCCTCTCCGCGGTGCTGTGGACGCTGCTGGTGGGATGCGTCTTGCCGGTGGTGATGCAGGTGACGCTCGCGGTCCTCCTTCCCCAGTATGACCCGTCAGCCCCGTTCCGGTTGCAGACCGTGTTCTTGCTACGGCAAGGGGTTCGACTTCGGTTCTGGGTTGAGCTGCTGGAATACGCCGCCTACGTCATGAGCACGGCTCGCGAGGATGTGAGTCTGCTCACGAACTCGCTGTTACTGGCGTCGCTCCTCCATGCCGCCAACGCAATCCGGTATGGCTTCCGGCTGCATCGCTATCTCGAACGAAGGCAGTTCGCCTTGGGGACGGGGGAGCCGTGAAGAGACCTGCCGCCAGCCACAACCACCGGAGCGCGTGAAATGAGTTGTGCCGGCTGCCCGCGCAGATTTGACTGATCCCGCATGAGAGCCTGTTTGAAAACTCGGGCGAAGCGCCGTGTGAGGGTACACGGCCTACAAGAACTGGTGGAAGTCGCTGGTGTTTGCAGGCCCGGTGCCCTCACCGGGCGAGTTTTCAAACAGGCTCTACCAGAAAACCGGCAAAGCAAACGAGGCGAAACCAGCAGGTCGCCCGCGAACGTCGCGCCAGCATTTGGAGTGCGTGTGCTTGAGCACCGCTTTGGGAAGATTCCACTCTGTCGCCCAGCAACCCGTCCGGGGGAAAGCGGCGATGAATCGCACGCAGTCCAAACGCTAGCGCGACAGAGAAGGCGTCCATCGAACTGGCGCGACTTCCTGGCTTTACCATCCTGGCTGGCCTGCCGGTCACCCGACCCAATCCAATGACCCTGCTGCCCATCGTGGATCGGGAACTGCGCGTGGCGGCGCGGAAGCGGAGCACGTTCTGGCTGCGGTTGGTGGCGGCGCTCGTGGCGTTGACGCTGGGCAGCGGATTCCTCGTGCTGAGCCTTCTCTTTGGCAAGGGCGTGGTGCAGTTGGGCGGAGGCTTGTTCAGCACCCTCACGTGGCTCAGCCTCGCCGTGGCGCTGGGCGCGGGGCTGTTCTTCACGTCGGACAGTCTGAGCGAGGAAAAGCGCGAGGGGACGCTGGGCCTGCTGTTCCTCACGGACCTGCGCGGTTACGACGTCGTGTTGGGCAAACTTCTGGCCACTTCCCTGCGCGGCGGCTACGCGTTGCTGGCCATCTTCCCGGTGCTGGCAATCACCTTCCTGCTGGGCGGCGTCACGGGCGGCCAATTCTGGCGCACGGTGCTGGCCATCGTGAACGCCCTGTTCTTCTCGCTGGCCCTCGGGTTGTTCGTCTCAACCTTCAGCCGCGATTCGCAACGGGCGCTGGCCGGCACGCTCGGGTTGCTCGTCGTCTTTCTGGCGGCGGGGCCTCTGGCGGATGCCGGCATCGCCGAGGCGCGCGGACGCGCGTTTGCCCCGCTCTGGAGCTTGGCCAGTCCGGGCTTTGCGTTTGTGGAAGCGGGTTCGAGCCGGGGTCGGTTCTGGTCCGCGCTGGGCGTGAACCAACTTTGCGCCTGGCTGCTGTTGGCCTGGGCCTCCTGGCGGGCGCCGCGCGCGTGGCAGGACAAGCCCGCCCAGTTGTCGCCCCAGCGGCTGCGCTGGGAACATTGGTGGAAATACGGCGGCGCCAAACGCCGCGCCCGGTTGCGCGCCCGATTGCTCGATGTGAATCCCGCGCTGTGGCTGGCCGCGCGCGAACGCTGGCAGGCGCTGGCGATTTGGCTGCTGGCCGGAGCCGTCATTGCCGCGTTCGGCACCGTCTTCCTGCTGGTTTCCGACACCATCAAGGAGATCTGGGTCGCGTTCGCGACGGTGGGCAGCTTGCTGGTGCTGGTGTTGTATCTTTGGACCACATCGCAGGCGTGCCGCTTCTTCGTGGACGCGCGCCGCAGCGGTCTGCTGGAGTTGTTGCTGGCCTCGCCGCTGGATTCGCGACGCATCGCCGAGGGCGCCTGGCGGGCCCTGGCGCGCTCGTTTGGCCCGCCGGTAATCGTGCTGCTGATCGTGGAATTCGTGACGCAGTCGTTCAGCCAAAGTGTGACCCTCGGCGCCGTGAGCGCAACCGCCGGCATTCCGACGATCAGCGCCGCGGTTCTGGTGGCCGGCAGCGGCGTGACTTGCCTGGCCACGCTGGCGAACTTGGTCGCCTTGGTCTGGTTCGGCTTGTGGATGGGGCTGACTTCCAGGTCCGCCAACCTCGCCACGATCAAGGCGCTGGTGTTCGTGCAGATCATCCCGACGTTTGTCTTCGGGTTCATCAGCGGGCTGCTGACAGTGGCGCTGATTTCCATCCCGGCGATGCGGGCGGCCACCAGTGGGTCCGTGCCGGCATTCATCACCTGGATCCCGATGTTGTCGCCCGTGATCGCGGCCGCGTTGGCCATTGCGAAGGATGTGGTTTTTATCCGCTGGTCGCGAAACAAGCTGTTCGGCGATTTTCGAGAACTGGCCTTGCAGACTTCCACCCAGGTGCGGCTGTCGGCGGTGCCGCCGGTTATCACGGCAACAACTCCGTCATGACGCTGCTCCCCATCGTCGCCCGGGAACTGCGCGTGACAGCGCGGCGGAGGGGAACGTATCTCATGCGGTCACTGGTGGCGCTGGTCGTGATGCTGGCCAGCGTCCTCGTCTTCTTGTTGGAGAGAGACGCGCCCCCGCAAACCCTCGGCCTGATGCTCTTCGCGGTGGTCAGTGGCGGCGTGCTGTTTTACTGCGTCATCGTCGGCGTGATGCTGACGGCGGATTGCCTGAGCGAGGAAAAGCGCGAGGGGACGCTGGGCCTGCTGTTTCTCACGGACCTCACGGGCCTCGACGTGGTGATGGGCAAACTGGCGGGCACGTCCGTCAACGCGATCTACTCGCTTTTGGCGGTGATGCCAGTGCTCGCGCTGCCGCTCTTGCTCGGCGGCGTGTCGCCGGCGGAATTCCAACGGGTGGCGCTGGTGTGCGGGAACACGATGTTTCTGTCGCTGACCCTCGGCTTGGCGGTGTCGTCGGTCAGTTACCATACACGGAAGGCTGCGGGCGCGGCGACGGGGCTGATGCTTCTCCTGACGCTGGGCATGCCGGTCCTCGGCGACTGGCTGGACAACCTGTATCGTCTCCGTTGGGCAGAAACCGTGTTCACGCTCCCGAGTCCGGTTTGTGGATTGATTTACGCCTTCGACCGGAACTATCGAACGCATACCGACGCGTTTTGGATTTCAGCGGCACTGATCCATTTGCTGGCGTGGTCATGCCTGCTGCTGGCAAGCGCCGCAGCGCGGCGCACTTGGCAGGACCGGCCCAAGAGCGTAACCCCGGGCGGCTGGCGGGCGATCTGGCGGGCTTGGCTGTTGGGCGGCCCTACCGAACGGCGGGCGTTGCGTCGGCGGTTGCTGCGGATCAACCCGTTTCTATGGCGGGTGGCGCGCGAGCGATGGCGGGTTTACCTCGTCTGGTTCGTCTTCGGAATCGTGGGCGTCGTCTGGCTGTGGGGCGCGCTGCAATATGGCCGGGATTGGGTTGGGCCGCCGGCCTACTTGCTGACCGGCTTGCTCCTGACGGTCGGCCTGAAACTCGGGGTGGCCTCGGAAGCCGGACATGTGTTCGGCGAGGACCGCCGGAGCGGGGCGTTGGAACTGGTACTGGCCACGCCGCTGCCGGTGGCGGAAATCGTGCGGGGACAATTGCTTGCCCTGAAACGCCAGTTCCTCGCCCCGGCCTGCCTGACGCTCGCCCTTTGTTTTCTGTTTCTCCTGCTCACGCTGGCGGACACCCGGATCGGAGACGGCGGCGAGGAACGGGTGTCAATGGTTTCGCTGTGGGTGGCGGGAATGATCGTGTTTGTGGCGGATTGCGCGGCAGTGGCGGTGGTGGGGATGTGGCACGGACTGACCCAGAAGCATCCCAGCCGCGCCGCCTCGACCACGATCGCATGGGTCCTGGGGCTGCCGTGGGCCGTGTATCTCATCGGATTGCTGTGTGCCGCGGAGATGAACAACCGCGCGGCGCCCGAATGGTGGTTCTTCCTGGGGCTTTGGTTCGTGCCCAGCTTGGTGGTGGATGCCGGTCTCGGTGTCTGGGCGTGGCGCAAGCTCCACACCGAATTCCGTCAAGTCGTGACAGAACGCAGCGTGCCCCGGGCGGCTTGGTGGCGCTGGGGGAAGGGGTGAAGCCCGAATCCTCCGCGACCTGCCGTGTGCTTCCGGCGTCCTCGCCGGAAGAACCATTTTGGTCCGGGCGGAGAACGGTCC
>CAZJTM010000131.1:0-8309 GCA_964548925.1 uncultured Verrucomicrobiota bacterium
AGGACAATGCTCCCCTGAAACGTATGTCGCTTTACTTATGCGCATGTGTATAGCATCCAGTCGCGCACGCTCTGGAGCGAGGCTTTGGTGAGGATGCCATCGGGCAGCACGATGGCGGCGCGGCCCGTGCCGGGCGTGAGGAACTGCCAGACGCGCTCAATGAACAGGATTTCGGTTTTGACGCTGGTGCGCTGCTTGAGGGCGCGTTTGCCGGCCTTGATGTCGGAGTCGGTGCGGCCGGTATCGTCGGGGTCAGTGCCGGTGGTGGGTTTGCTGACGTAGCGGCTCAACTCGAAGGAGGCGAGCAGGCCGGGTTTGTTTTCCTCCTTCACCATGCTGCCGAAGGGCGGATTGGTGAGCACGAGGTCGAAGTAATTCTTGCGGAAGCCGGGATTGATGGCTTCAAGGTCGGCGATGGGATCGAGGGCGTCCGCGCCGATGACGTTGGTGTGGCCGTCGTCGTGGATGATCATGTTCATCTTGGCGACGCGGGCGATTTCTTCGTTGATTTCGATGCCGAACAGGCGGGTGCGGGCAAATTCGTGCCAGTGCTTGAAGTGCGGGGCGCTGTCCTTGAGGTGGAATTCATCGGCCTCGCGGCGCACGGCGTCGAGCGCGTGCAGCAGGAAGCCGCCCGAGCCGCAGCAGGGGTCGAGCACGCGGTCGTCGTTCTTGGGTTTCAGCATGGAGACGGCGAAATCAATGATCTCCCGCGGGGTGAAGTATTGGCCGAAGTCGCCCTTGAAAAAGCCGTCCATGAACTGCTCGAAGGCGACGCCCTTGGTGTCGAGGTCGGTCTGGTTGAGGTTGATGCTCTCGAGGTGGCTGACGACGGTGCGGAGCGTGAGGTCGTCAATCTTGATGGTTTCGGTGAAGACGTCGGGATCTCTGGTTTTCTGCCTCTCGTAGAGGGCGCGGATGCGCGCGCCGAGTTTCTGCGGCGGCTCGTGCGTCTTGATCTGGAATTCGTAAGGCTCGCCCTTCTTTCGCGGGGCTTGCTCGTCGCTGATCTTGACGAAGATGAGCTTGCAGAGTTCGCCGAACGCGGCGGGCGGTGAGAGGCGGCCTCCGCCCCAGAGCGTCTGGTGGCATTTCTTGATGGCGGCGATGAGTTCCTCCTTGTCCACCTTGCGGATGTCGCGGTCCTTGTCGCCCTTGAGGAAGCGCCATTCCTCCGGCTCGCCGTATTCGCGCGGCAGGTCGGCGATGATGTTGGTTTCGCGTTCGCCGGGCGGCGTTTTGCCGGTGAACTCCAGCCAGCGGCGGGTGCGCCCGGCCACGACGCCGGAATACGGAGCGCCGAGGCTCGCGCGATTGCCGCAGGCCTGCTCGACGGCCTGGCTGAATTCGGCATCGGTCACGCCATCGCGTTTGCATTCGATGACGGCGAACGGGCGTTTCTGCTCGCGGTCGTGGAAGACGACGATGTCCGCGCGGTCTGCCGGCGTTCGGCGCGGCACGATGATTTCCAAGCCGATGCGTTCCGGCTCGTAGCCGTAGTGGTAAATCAGTTCGGCCCAGAACTCGGCGCGGACCTGTTCCTCGGGGTCGGCGTAACGCTCGGTGTGGTCGGCGGCGATGTAGCGGATTTTCTGTTGCTTGCCTTCGCCCGTGAGTTCGGCGTGCCCGTCGGCAATCGCCCGGCTGAGAAAGGTTTGGTCTGTCGGCATGGGGCGGAGAATACCGGGACGTTGGCTGCTTGGCGAGAGTTCTGCCGCCCTTGCGGGGCTTGGGATTGGGAGATCCGCGGACGGTTGACCTGCTCTTTTGAGCATTCAGCCCTTCGACTTTTGAAACAAGACTCCTCGTGGCAAAACGCCATGCTGCCCGTTGTTCATAATGGCGAAATGCCATGCTGATTGGGATGGGGCGGCTGTTTGGGGCGTTCTGGACGGCTGGCACGGCGCTTGCCCACGCTTCATTCGTGACCGTGGCGATTCCCATCTGGCAGGAGCGCGTGTCGCCGGTGCTCGATGCGGCGACGCGGTTGCTCGTCGTCACACGGCGGCGTGGCGTGGACACGCAACGCCGCGAGGTGTTGCTGGGGCCGCTCGATCCCGAACCGCTCGCCCGCAGCATCGCGGAATTGCGCGTGGACATCGTCCTCTGTGCCGCGCTGTCCGACGCCCTGCAACTCGCCTTGCGCAAACACGGCGTTCGGGTGCGTCCGCATCTCTGTGGCGAAGTGGAGGCCGTTTTGCGCGCGTTCTGCCGCCGTCGCCTGGCCTGCGACGAGTTCCGCATGCCGGGTTGTTGGAGGCTGCATTCTCACGGCAAGTGCTGCCGGAAACGAAAGCCTCGGCACAATCCAATTTGAAACCAACCACTGCAAATCCCATCACCATGACCAACCCCCTTGTTCCGAACCAACCCACGCTCTGCATTGCCCTGCCGGTCGCGGAAGGCCGGCTGCATGGACACTTTGGCGGCTGCCGCGAGTTCGCCTTTGTCGAGGCTGATCCCGAAACCCGAACCGTCCGGGCCAAACGCACCGTGCCCGCGCCGCCGCATCAACCGGGTTTGTTCCCTCTGTGGCTGCGCGAACAGGGCGTCCGGGTGGTCATCGCCGGCGGGATTGGCCGGCGGGCGCTCGATATCTTCGCGCACTACGGCATCCAGGTGTGCGCCGGCTCGCCGGGGGCGACGGTGGAAGAGCAGGTGGCCGCGTATCTCGAAGGACACTTGCACGCGCCTCCGGTCGGATGCGAACATCACGAGCAGCATCACGATCACGAACACGAACACACGCATGGCCAACACCACCACTCCGACCCCGGGCACGCCGGGTGAACCCCGCCCACGCAACCGCCGAGCCGCTGAAGCCAAATCGCATCGGGCGGAAGCTGAAGCCAATCACGCGCGGCTGGAAGAGCGCAACGCTACGCATCGGCGTTTTGGCTTCGATCCGGACGCCAGCGTGCGTTTCGTGATCGAGAAGGCGCTGCCCTTGCGCGGACACGTGCTGGACGCGGGCACGGGCAAGGGAAGGTTCGTCGTTCCGCTGGCGCGAAAGGTGACCAAGGTCACGACCGTGGACATCAACGCGGAGGAGCAGCACTGCGCCCGGTTGGAAGCCGAGTTTGCCGGAGTCACCCAGAAGATCGAATTCGTGCTAGCCGATGCCGGCAAGCTTCCCTGGCGCGCGGGCACGTTCGACGCGGTGACTTCGTGGAATGTTTTCCATCACCTCGACGATCCTGAGCGCGTGTTCAGCGAGATGCTCCGCGTGTTGAAGCCTGGCGGCAAACTGGTCCTGGCCGATTTTTCACGCGCCGGCTTTCGCCTGATGGACGAAATCCATGCCGCCGAGGGACGAACGCATCCCCATCCTTCGAGCCGATTTGCAGAATGGCAGGAGCGCCTGAAGCAAGCTGGATTCAATGTTCGGCGTTTTGAAGGCCATCACGAAGAAGTGTTGATCGCGGTTTCCTCGCACCGGCGACTGAACGCTCGTGAACATTCCAAAACAACAAGCAACCCCGCTGATACAGAACCATGAAACACTCGATACTCTCTCTTGATTCCGCCTCCTTTGACTCGGTGGTCCGCCAGGGAATTGTGCTGGTGGATTTTTGGGCGCCGTGGTGCGGCCCCTGCCGGATGCAATTGCCCATTCTGGAGGAAGTCGCCAGCCAGACGGCCGGGCGCGCGACCATCGCCAAGGTCAATGTGGATGAAGCGCCGGAACTGGCGGGCCGCTTTGGCGTTCAGAGCATCCCCACGCTGTTGTTGTTCAAAGACGGCAAGCAGGTGAAGGAGTTTGTTGGCACCCAGTCCGGCAAGTGCCTGAAAACCGCGATTGACGAAGCTTTACAGTGAGCCTCTTTCAAAATTTCCGCTGGCTGAGGGCCGCCGGCCTACACTCAGTGAGGCATTGCCCGGTTCCTGTAGGCCGCGTGCCTTCACGCGGCGCTTCTGCGAACTTTTGAAAGAACCTCCAGTGACTTATGAAAACAGGCAAAACCCACAATCGTTTACAAATCCCCATGAACACACGCAACCTCATTCGCCACAGCGCACGATCGCTGCTTCTGGTCACAACACTCATTGCAGCCGCCACCGACCTCCGGGCACAGGGAAGCGGCAAGACTCCACCCACACTCGCCCCAGCCGCACTCCAGAAGATCGAGGCTGCGGTTCCCGCCGCGGCCACGGCCAAGCCCACGCAGGCGCGGCGCATCTTGGTTTTCTGGCGTTGCGAGGGGTTCTTCCACGGCGAGGGCATTGCGGGCGCCAATCATGCGCTCGCGGTGATGGGCCGCAAGACTGGCGCGTTTGCCGCCGACTTCAGTGACGACTACGGCGTCTTCGATCCGGCCAACCTGGCAAAATACGACGCCGTTGTCCTCAACAACACCACCCAGTTAAAGCTGCCTGAAGCCGCGAAGCAGGCATTGCTCGATTTCGTGGCGAAAGGCAAGGGCATCATCGGAATCCACGCGGCGACTGATTCCTTCTATGACTGGCCAGAAGGCGCGGCCATGCTGGGCGGCTTGTTCGACGGACATCCGTGGGGCGCGGGCGGCACGTGGGCGTTCAAGCTGGATGAACCCAATCATCCGTTGAACCGGGCTTGGGCCGGCAAGGGCTTTAAGCTGCGGGATGAAATCTACCAGTTCAAAGCCCCCTACACGCGTGCCGACCGGCGGGTGCTCCTGAGTTTGGATTTGACCGATGCGGACACTGGCGGCGTGAAAAACGGGGTGAAACGCACCGACAAGGATTTCGCTGTGGCATGGATCAAGAACCAGGGCCAGGGACGCGTTTTCTATTGCAGTCTCGGCCATGCCGAGAACGTTTTCCAAGATGTCGGCGTGCTCGGGTTTTACCTCGATGGCGTTCAGTTTGCGCTTGGGGACTTGAAGGCAGACGCAAATCCCCTCAAGGCGCAGTAAGCGGCGGATCTGAGAAGGCCCCTGATCATGTTAATGTCACGATCCGAATCGCCAGGCGTGTCGGGCGGGGTGGCAGACTCGTCCTGCATCACCACCGGCCCGCCAGCAGCTCGAACCCCGGCGCCGCGACCGTGCCCCCCACCTCCAAAATACTCGCGAGGCCACGAAATTCCCCTGCGCCACTCCTGAAGCTCACACGCCTTACGGCGGCAAGGCGGGTACACTGGCTGGCATCCAACCACGACGGCTGACGCCCGGTTCACCGACGAAGGCCAATTGATTTACTGATATGCGCCAAGCAAGACCCACGCAACTCGATCGCCTGCTGGCTGGCATTTGCCGCACCTGTCCGGTCTGCCGCACCGCTCGGCGTAAACAACGAGGCGCAGCCTATTGGGTTGTGAACACGGTTGAAGCCCGGCTTTGTCCGTTCTGCCGCGCCTACGAGCGCGTCTATGGGCGAAAGGCCCATGCGGCTTTGGTTTCGCCTCCGAGCGGCAATACTTGAGTGAGGCTGTTCAATCATGGCTGCATTCATGGAAACTCCGATGGTTGTGCTCAGTGTGTATTGCCTTCTGGCCTTCGCCGCCGCGCTGGCAGGCGGCGTGTTGCCGACGTTGATTCACCTCACACACACGCGGCTGCAAATCGCAGTGAGCTTTGTGGGCGGCCTGATGCTGGGGTTGTCCCTGCTCGGCATGTTGCCGCACGCGCTGCATCAAGTCGGGTCTGCCCAGACAGCAGTGGGCTGGTTTTTGGGCGGCTTTCTCTTGATGTTCTTCCTTCAGCGGTTTCTCCCTTTCCATCATCACGATGTTGCCGAAGGCAGTCCGGTGGAATCTTGCGGTCACGCGCATTCGCTGGCGGAACGCTCGGCACGCAGCTTGAGCTGGATGGGCGTCGCATTCGGCTTGTCGTTGCATTCGATCTTCGACGGCCTCGCGATGGCGGCGGCCGTGGCCTCGGATGCGCACCATCACGGCGGTTCACTGGGACTGGGCGCGGCCCTCGCCGTCATCCTGCACAAGCCGTTTGGGGCGCTGGCGATCAGCACGCTGATGGTGGCCAGCCGTGCCGCGCGGAAAACCCAGGTGCTGGTGAATGTCGGTTTCGCCCTCGTCACGCCGCTGGGCGCGCTGTTGTTCTTCTTGGGCGCGGGGCATCTGGCCCATTCGCATCCGGCGTGGCTGGGGGCCGCGCTGGCCTTCTGTGCGGGTACGTTCCTGTGTATTGCCTGTATGGGGCTACTGCCGGAATTGCAATTTCACACGCATGACCGCATCAAGCTCTCGCTCGCGCTGCTGGCGGGCATCGGGGTGGCTGTGGTAATTGCGCGTTGGGGTCACGTCGGTCACAAGCACAGCCCCGCGCGGGATATGCCTTCCGAGCATCACGGGGATCTGGCTCCGCAGGCGTCTTCCATGTTGAAAGCCAACACCAATCTTGCCTTTTCCATCCCGGAACGAGAATACTCTACGCACCTATGGATGTCCTGACATTATCACGCATCCAGTTCGCCGCCACGGTGTCGTTTCACTACGTCTATCCGCCGCTGAGCATCGGGCTCGGGGTGATGCTGGTGATCTTCGAGGCGCTGTGGCTGAAGACGAACAACCCGCTCTACCACCAATTGGCGCGGTTCTGGACGCGCGTCTTTGCGCTGACCTTCGCCATCGGGGTGGCGACGGGCATTGTGATGGAGTTCGAGTTCGGCACGAACTGGGCCACGTATTCGCGCTATGTGGGCGATGTGTTTGGCAGCGCGCTGGCGGCGGAGGGCATCTTCGCGTTCTTCCTCGAATCCGGTTTCTTGGCGGTGCTGCTGTTCGGCTGGGATCGCGTGAGCCGGGGCATGCACTTCTTCGCGACCTGCATGGTCTGCTTGGGGGCGCACTTCAGCGCCATCTGGATCGTGGTGGCGAACTCGTGGATGCAAACACCGGCGGGCTATCACATCGTCGGCGAAGGCCTGAAGGCCCGCGCCGAGATCACCAACTTCTGGGAGATGGTTTTCAATCCGTCCTCGATGGACCGGCTGTTCCATACGCTGTGCGGCGCGTGGCAGGCGGGTGCATTTCTCGTGGTGAGCGTGAGTGCGTGGTATTTGCTGAAGCAGCGCCACCTGAATTTTGCCCGGGCCTCCTTGCGGGTTGGATTGGTGGTGGCGTTGGTTGCCTCATTGCTCCAACTGGTCAGCGGCCATGATAGCGCGGTGGGTGTGGCGAAGAGCCAGCCAGCGAAACTGGCCGCGTTCGAGGGTCTATACGAGACCACAACCAACGCCCCGCTGACCCTCTTCGGCTGGGTGGATGAGAAGAACGAAACCATCAAAGTCGGCGTGGCGATTCCGGGCATGCTGAGCTGGTTGACACATGGCGACGCCAGCAAGCCGGTGCAAGGCTTGCGCGAGACGCCTCACGCCGACCGTCCGCCGGTGAACTGGTCGTTTCAGTTCTATCACGGGATGGTCGCCATCGGTTTCGGCCTGATCGTGGTGGCGGCGCTGGGCTTCCTCTATTTCTGGCGCGGGTCACTCTTCGAGAAGCGCTGGCTGCTCTGGCTGCTCGTCTTCGCCGTGCTCGGGCCGCAACTTGCCAATCAGGCGGGCTGGTTCGCCGCGGAGGTTGGCCGCCAGCCGTGGATTGTGTACGGCTTGCTGAAAACATCCGACGCTCTTTCTGCGGTCGTCAAAGCGGAAGCCGTGCTGGCTTCGCTCATCCTCTTCACCGTGATCTACCTGCTGCTCTTCGCCGTCTTCGTCTATCTGCTCAACGACAAGATTCAACATGGGCCGGACGAGGCCGACCTGACGCCGAGCGGCAAACTGGCGTTGCCCGAAAGGAGGCTGGCGTGAGCTTCGGCAATCTCGACCTCCAAACCACCTGGTTCATCCTGATCGGCGTCCTGTTCACCGGTTACGCGATGCTCGACGGCTTCGATCTCGGCGTCGGCGCGCTGCATTTGTTCACCAAGGACGATCTGGAGCGCCGCACGATGCTGAACGCCATTGGCCCGGTTTGGGACGGCAACGAAGTCTGGCTGGTGACCGGCGGCGGGGCGCTGTTCGCCGCGTTTCCCAATGTCTATGCCACGGTCTTCTCCGGGTTTTACCTCGCGTTCGTGCTGTTGCTTGTGGCGCTGATCTTTCGGGCCGTGGCCATCGAGTTCCGCAGCAAGCAGCCGATGCGCTGGTGGCGGCAGATGTGGGACGTGGGCTTCGCCGGTGGCAGCATTTTGTCGAGCCTGCTCATCGGCGTGGCGATGGGCAATATTGCCTGGGGCGTGCCGATTGACGCCCAGGGGGAATTCGCCGGCTCGTTCCTCGGCCTGCTCCACCCGTACGCGCTCCTGTTGGGCGTCACCACCGTGGCGCTGTTCATGATGCACGGCGCGATCTATGCCCTGATGAAAACC
>CAZJTM010000131.1:8319-18368 GCA_964548925.1 uncultured Verrucomicrobiota bacterium
GGGCGCGCTCCACGACAAGCTCCGCGGCTGGATCAACAACTGCATCATCTTCTTCATCATCTGCTACGCCATGACGACGATGGCTACCTTGCTGTATGTGCCGCACATGGCCGCGCGGATGCGGGCGCATCCGTGGCTCTTCAGCGTGGCGGTGCTCAACATGCTGGCCATTGCCAACATACCGCGCGAAATCCACCTCGGTCGCGATGCCCGCGCGTTTGTTTCCTCCTGTGTCGCGATGGCGGCCTTGATGGCCTTGTTTGGGTTGGAGATGTATCCCAACCTGGTGCTCAGCAATCCCGACGTGGCGAACAGCCTGACGATCCACAACGCCGCCTCGTCGGAGAAAACCCTCGCCATCATGCTCACCATTGCGCTGATCGGCGTCCCCATCGTGCTCGCCTACACCGTGAGCATCTACTGGATTTTCCGCGGGAAAGTGAAGCTGGACAAGATGAGTTATTGAGGCGGCAGCGGTTCCGGCCCGTCCGCAGAAGCAGTGGCCGCTGCCTTGTTTCCCAGTGGCAGCGGCATGAGCAGCACCTTGTCCACGCGATGCTTGTCCATGTCAATCACCTCGACGCGGAACCCGTGGGCATCGAAGAATTCGCCTTCCGTGGGCACGCGCCCCAACCGTTTGACGACGTAGCCCGCAAAGGTCCGGTAGTCCCGCACATCCGGCGGATCAAGTTTGAAAGCGGGCAACTGTTTTTCAAAGTCCGCCACGTCCATCATCGCATCCACCAACCACGATCCGTCTTCGCGCTGTCGCGCCACGGGTTTCAGGCGCTCATCCTGCGACGGGAAGTCGCCGAGGACCGCCTCCATGATGTCGTGCAGCGTGATCAAGCCGGCCACGCCGCCAAATTCGTCTGTGACCACAGCGACATGGCGACGCGATTTCCGGAAGGTTTCGAGCAGCGCGACGGCGGTTTGGGACGCGGGTACAACCAGGTGCGGCGTCATCAGGTCCTTGATGGACACCGGCAAACCCGCCGCCAGGTGAGCGTAGATTGCCTTGACCGAGACCACGCCCACCACGTTGTCGCGGTTGCCCTCATAGACGGGAAACGTGCTGTGGCCGCTGACAACGATCTTGTGCCAGATGGCGTCGTGGGGATCGTTCTGGTTGATCCAAATGATCTTCGCCCGCGGCGTCATCAACTGGCGCACCGGGATGTGGTCCAATTCAAGCGCGCCCTCGACCATCACCGATTCCACCGGCAAGAAAACGCCCGCCCGCATGCCCTCTCGCAGTAGTGACTTGACCTCGTCTTCGGAGACTTTGCTGTCGGCGCTGGCGCGAATGCCCAGGAGTCGAAGCAGCAAATCGGTTGAAGCGCCCAGCAACCAGACCGCCGGCGCGGCCAGCCGGGACAAGCCCTGCATGACCGGCGCGACCAGCATGGCGATGCTCTCCGCCCGATGAAGTCCCAACCGTTTCGGCACCAGCTCGCCCACCACCAACGACAAGTAAGTGAGCAGGGTCACGACCAAGGCCAGCCCCAGCCAGCGGGCAACGCTCCGGGATACTCCCCAGTCGCCGAACAAAGCCGTCAGGTTGTTGGCCAGCGTGGCCTCGCCGAAGGCGCCGGCCGTGATGCCAACGAGCGTGATGCCGATCTGGACGGTTGCAAGGAAGCGGTTCGGGCTCTCGGCAAGGTCCAGCGCAAGGCGGGCGCGTCCGCTGCCCGTGTCAGCAAGTTGTCTGAGCCGCGTGCGCCGTGCTGAAACCAGCGCAATCTCCGCCATCGCGAACACGCCGTTCAGCAGCACCAAGGCGACGATGATGATCAATTGGAGGGCCAGTGAGTCCATGCGAGCACCTTACCATTTGAGAACAAGGTCGTCACGCAGTTGGCTCAAGGGGTCTCTCTGCCGGGACGCGGCAAGGGACGCAGGGTTGACTCTTCAGCAGTGGTGCGGTTTCAACCGCCTGGAGTGCGCCGGTCTTTGAGGTAATGGCCATGGCCATCCAGCATCAGGCGGTTGCGCCCGGCCGGATGCGCGCTGCGCCCGCGCAGTTCCGGGGGAAGATTCGGCACGGGACCGGGGAAATACACGTCCACGGTCAACTCCACCTCTGCCGGCCCGGTGGGCACACCGGCGTTCGGGTTGTTGGCCACGCGCAAGGACGAGACACAGTCCGCTTCCGTGCGCCCCCAGAAATTGTCGAGCGCCACCGGGTCGTCCCTCCGATCGAACCGCCACATCCAGTAACGCACGATTGGCGCGTTGCTGGCGGTGCCGGCAGCCTGCCCAGCTTGGTTCGCGCTGGCGAAGGTCGCCCGCAGCGTGGAGGGGCAGGTCCAGACTTCGGCGGCCCGGAGGTCGTTGCTCAGAACCACTGCCGCCCAGCCGGCACGGGGATCGCTCGGCGGCCAGGTGGACCACGGTTTGTAACCGCCGGGCAAACTGTCCTTCAGGTCGCGGCGGTCAGGAAACCGCCCGTCGTTCTCATCCACGAAGATCCGCCAGGCGACGCCTTGTTGGCGGAGTTGCGAGAGGCAGGCCGTGCGCTGGGCAAGGCGTTTGGACCGCGTCAGCGCCGGCAGGAGCAGCGCGGCCAGGATGGCGATGATCGCAATGACCACCAGCAGTTCGATCAGCGTGAACGCGCCGACGCCTGGCTCTTTGGCCGTCACTCTGCCGCCGGCTCCAGCCGCGCAACTTTGTCCGGCTTGTTCAAGACGACGTAGAGCAGTCCGTCCGGACCACTCGCCACATCGCGCACGCGGCCGATGTTCTTGAAGAGGACTTCCTGTTCGACGACGCGATGGCCGTCAAGAACGAGACGCCGCAGTTCCTCCTGCGCCAACGCCGTCACGAACAGTTGGTTCTTCCAGTTGGGGAATTTGTCGCCGCGATAAAAGCGCGCCGAGCATACCGCGATGGACGGCGTCCAATGAATGACTGGCGGCTCCAGCCCTTCCTTCGCGGTGAGCGCCGTGATGGGCGTGCCGTTGTAGTTCATCCCGTGGGTGACGATCGGCCAGCCGTAGTTGCGACCTTTCTGAACGAGGTTCAGTTCGTCGCCACCTCGCGGGCCGTGCTCTGTGGACCAAAGCTCGCCCGTGATCGGATGCCGATCCAAACCCTGCGGGTTGCGATGGCCGTAACTCCAAATGGAGGCGATGGCATTCGACGCGCCGACGAACGGATTGTCCGGCGGGATGCGACCATCGTCAAACACGCGATGCACCTTGCCATTGGGCCGGCTGAGGTCTTGCGCGTCATGCATGCGCCCGCGCTCGCCGTGCGTGAAGAACAGGTGGCCGGCGTCATCGAACACCAGCCGGCAACCGAAATGCACGCCACCATCGCGGAAGCTCCAGAGTGGCGCGCGCCAAATGGTCTGTTCCTCGGTCCAGCGATGGTCCTTCAGCCGACCGCGCACGACCGTGGTCATGCCGCCGTCCCACGTCTCCGAGTTCGTTCCCGCCTCGGTGTAAGCGAGGTAAATCCAGCCGTTGCTGGCGTAATTCGGATGCAGCGCGACCTCCATCAACCCGCCTTGGCCTTTGGCGCGCACGCACGGCGTGCCTGTCACCGGTTCGGGCTTCAGTTTTCCGCCCTCCACCACGCGCAGAGCGCCGGCCAACTCTGTTACCAACATGCGCCCGTCCGGCAGCCAAGCCAGCGACCACGGGGTTGAAAGGCCGTCGACCACCGTCTTGAGCCGAAAGCGGTGCTCGCGGCTCTTCACGATTTGATCCTCGCCGGGCTTTGTGAAGTGGGTTTGCGCGTGTTTCGCCTCTGTCGCCTTCTCGCGAATGAACACCACCAACGCGCGGATTTCGGCGTCGTTGAGGTCGCCTTTCATCGGCGGCATGCCGTTCGGCTCGTCGCCGTCGCGGATGATGCGGAACAGCGTCTCATCGTCGCCGTTCCCGTGCTTCCAAACGTCATCCAGCAGACTGTCGGTCTGTCCGCCTTTGAGGTCCGCGCCGTGGCAGCCGGCACAGTTCTGCTCGAACAGCTTGGCAACCTCCCGGGTTTGGGCGTGGGCCACAATTCCCTCAATGGCGAGGCTCAGGAGGGCGAGAGCGGCCCCGACCCGCAGGCGCAAAATGAATGCAAAACAAGGCGTTGGTGACTGATGGCGCATGACGAATGCCCGCTATCTTGAACCACAAAGGCGCGCTGTCAACTGCGCCAAACCTCCGAATTCTGATGCGGCTCAGTTTGCGGCTGAGACCGTCTGGAAAACCCGCAGCGTCTCGCGCGCCATGACTTCCGCCGTGAAACGCTCGAACACCGCCCGCTGGCCGGCACGGCCCAGTTCTCCCGCACCGTCCGGATTTACCAGCAACTCCTCCATCGCACTGGCCAACGCTTTCGCGTCGCCCGGTTCGCACAACACCCCGCCTCCCGTGGCCGCGACGATTTCCGGAAATGCGCCATGCCGCGGTTGCACCACGGGCACGCCCGCCGCCAGCGCTTCGATGACGTAGAGACCAAACGCTTCGCCATAGAGGGCCGGCACGGAAAAAACCGTTAGCGCGCCCAGGAACGAGAGCTTTTCGGCGCGGCTCAGGTTGGGAGCGAACACGGTTTCGCCGATGTAGCCGGCTTGCGCCAACTGGCGCCGCAAGTTCTTGACGAACGGTTCGTCGCCCGGTCCGCAACCGCCGCCAATGTGCAACTTGAGCCGGGGGACACTCCCGCGCCGCTTCAGCTCGATGAACGCCTCGACCAGCGTGTCAAGCCCCTTGTCCCGGCACATCCGCGCAAAGAAACCCAGCACCGGCGCCGGGGCTTTTCCGATTTCGGGTCTTGGTGTCCGGGGTTCAAATCCCGTGATGTTGATTCCGTCGTAAACCACCCGCACGCGCCCGGGGGTTAGCCGGAGGCGCGCGATCATGCGGTCGGCGGACCAGCGGCTCGGGGCAATCCACGCGTCCACGTCCGCCGCGTGTTCCGTCATCAATTGCCACACCGGCTCCCGATACTCTTCCGGCAGCGCGTCGAGATAGGGTTCTTCGCCTTGCAGCAAACAGACGACGGGCGTCCGCAACTCCGCCTTCAGGCGGCGGGCCATGCCCAGCAGCAAGGCATTGGAGAGGCAGATCACGTCGGGTTTGGCCTGATGGCGCAACCAAGCGATCAATTCGCTGATCTCCCGGTTCTGGTTGCCACTTTCCCCGCGCAGCATCGAGAACAGCACGTCGCCCACGTCTTCGGCCCGGGTCTTGGCGGCGCGCCCGGCGGCCCATTCCAGCAACCGGCGGGAGTTCAACAGCCGATGCAGCCAGCCGGGCGCGCGGCGAAACAGCGCGGATTTCTGTTCCAAGTAAACATTGATTCCGCCAAAGAAGATCGGCTGGCCGGCGCTCTGGTCGGTTTCATCCACATGCACCGGCAGGTAGAGCGGGAGCATCAGCGCGTCGTGGCCCAGTCGGCGCAGTGCGGCAACGAGCGCGTTGTCGTGGGCGCAGTTGCCGCAATACATGCCGCCGGCGCCCGGCGTGAGTTGAACAATCTTCATGGAGCCGACGGTGGCCTGGCTGCTCAGTTCAACCCCTTGATAAACTCATCCGCCCGCGTAATGGACGCGTTCATGTCGGCGATCAGCTTGGCGATCTCGCTCTGGATGCCGGCGCTTTCGCCCTTGAGCGATGCGATGGCCTGGGCGTTGAGACTGTGTTTCAGCGCCAAGACATAGTCCTTCATCTTGAGCAGCACCGGCTCCATGCTGGCCTCGGCCTTCTTCAGGGCGGTGAGCATCTCGCCATAGCGGGCGCGCGTCTCTTGAAGCTGGCGGCGACTGGTGGCGCGCAGTGATTCCGTGCCGATCTGTTCAATTTCGTTCTCCCATTCCTTGAACAGGTCGCCCGCCACCGTCTCCACGTCGCGAATGCGTCCGCGCACCACCGTCGCCCGACTGCTGCACGAATCGAAGTCCGCCTGGAGCTTGCGGTATTGCGTCTCAAGCTGGCCACCGTCGAACTTGCTGATTTCCTTGAGGCGGGTGAGGGCGTCCTTGAATTCCTGGCTGGCGTCCTTCTGTTCGTCGCGTGCGGCCACCACGCGCTTCTTCAGCAGGTCGCGCTTGTACACGCCGAACTTCTCGTACGCCGCGTAGTAGGTGCTCCGGCAGGCAGTCAAGGTGATCACTGCCGCCAATAACCAACCGCAGAGGCCAAGGCATCGTTTCATGGGGCGAAGCATGGCATGCTCCGCCGGAAGCGTCAAACGACCACAAGATTCGGCGTAGCGGCGTCTTGGTGGAGCGCCGCCGCCTTCCTCCTCCACGAATTCGGATTCAGCGACCGCCAGCTCGCACCCTTCCCGGCGTCCCGCCCCAGCCCGTCACTTGCATTCGCCTTTCAACCTCCTAGAATCAGCCCACGACATGAGCTTTTTCGACCAACTGAAATTCGACGCGAACGGCCTGATCCCCGCGATCATCCAGGAACAGAAAACCGGCCGGGTGCTGATGATGGCGTGGATGAACCGCGCCTCGCTGGAAACCACCCTCGCCACCGGCAAGACCCATTTCTGGAGCCGCTCGCGCCAGAAATTTTGGATGAAGGGCGAATCCAGCGGCCACACGCAGACGGTCAAGGACGTGGCCTTTGATTGCGACGGCGACACGCTGCTGATTCAGGTGGACCAGATTGGCGCGGCGTGCCATGAGGGCTACCAGTCCTGTTTCTTCCGCTCCATCGAGGGGCGGGGTGAGACGTTCAAAGTTACCGAGCCGCAGCTTGAAACGCCGGAGCAGATCTATGGGAAGAAGTGACTCCGAGGCAGTGGCGTCTCGGCAGAGCGTGGCGTTCTTCTTTTCCAAGCCGGAAAACGGCGGCGCTCTCCCGAAACGCCGCTACGAGTCCCCGGGGGAAGCTCACATTGGTTCTGCCGCCGGAACGTGCGGCAGCAAGTTCTGTTGAGCATGGACGAATCCGTTCCATTCGGCAGCCCGTGGTACGTAGCAATGCTCTTGTTGCTGGCGTTTGCGCGCGGCGTGGACTTCTTCAGCACCTGGATCGCAACGCCGCACCTGGTGTTGGAGGGCAATCCCATTGCCAAGTGGTTGGGTTGGAAATGGGGCGCGCTGGTGAACGTCGCCATCTGCGTGAGCCTCGCCTTCTGGCCGTTGTCCGCCATCATCGTGGCCACCGCCAGCGTGCTTGTGGCGGCGCGGAACTTCCAGTCCGCCTGGCTCATGCGCACGATGGGCGAGCATGACTATCGCGACTGGTACGTGCGGCGGGTGGCGGAATCACGGTTGGGGCTGTATCTCGTCTGCCTCGCAGGCAACACGCTGTTGACCGCGGGCGTAGGCGTGGCTTTGATCTTCTTCGCTGGCGATTGGTTAATCCCGCAGGCCATTGGCATGGGCATTGTCGCATACGCCGTCGCGGTGATTCTCTTCACGCTGCTGGCCGTCTGGCGCACCCGCCGCGCGGCGCGGCAAATCTACACGGATGTTTGAAATGTTCTCCCCCCCGCTTGACGAATTCCTGAAGCTCGCCCCGCAGGGCAACTTGATTCCGGTCACTTGCCGCATCCTCGCGGATACGGAAACGCCGCTTTCGGCCTACCGCAAAATCCGCGGCCAGGGCGAATCGTTCCTCCTCGAATCGGTGGAAGGCGGCGAACATCTCGGCCGCTACTCGTTCGTGGGCTGTTCGCCGCGCGCGGTGATCAAGCAGACCGGCGGCCGTGTCGAGGTGCTGGAGAACGGCAAGGTGGTGGAGAGGTTTGTGGTCGCGGACAAATCCCTCACCCGTCCTTCGGTCCCCCTCTCCCCCCCGATGGGAGAGGGACAGAGTGAGGGCGCTCCGGTCCGTGACGGCCTCGAAGTCGTCGAGCGAGTGATGAAACGCTTCCGCCCCGTGGACGTGCCCGGCTTGCCGCGCTTCACCGGTGGCGCGGTGGGCTTCATCGGATACGAGTTTATCCACGACGTCGAACCGGTCGTGCCACGCCCGCCGCTGGATGAATTGGGCACACCAACGCTTTACTTCTTCGTCGCCGACCAGTTGCTCATCTTTGACCGCGTGGCGCAGACCATCACCGTGCTGGTCAACGCCGCGCTGGATGAAGCCACGTCGCCCGCTGAGGCCTACGAAAACGCCACCAGCGAAATCGAGCGATTGCTCTCGCTCCTCGAACAGCCCAGCGAGCATCACCCGGCCGTTCTGCCGGTGGAAGTGCCACCCGTGCCGTTTGAGTCCAATGTCGCGAAGGAAAAGTTCCTCGCCAACGTGGCGAAGTCCAAGGAATACATCACCGCGGGCGACATCATTCAGGTCGTCGGCTCGCAACGCTTCTCCACGCCCGTCACCGCTTCACCGTTGGATGTTTACCGCGCCGTGCGCTCAGTGAATCCATCGCCGTATTTGTTCCTCTTGGAACTGGACGGTTTCTCCATCGTGGGCGCCTCGCCGGAAATTCACGTCCGTTGCGAGGATCGGAAGGTGGAAATCCGCCCCATCGCCGGCACGCGCCGCCGGAGCAAGAACGCCGAAGAAGATGCCGCGCTCGAAAAAGAACTGCTCGCGGACCCGAAGGAACGCGCCGAGCACGTCATGCTGGTGGACCTGGCCCGCAACGACCTGGGCAGGGTCTGCGACTACGGCACGGTGCGTGTGAAGGACTTGATGATCGTCGAGCGTTACAGCCACGTGATGCACATCGTGTCGAGCGTCGAGGGCAAGCTCTCCGCCGAACGCACGCCCTACGACCTGATGCGCGCGACGTTCCCCGCCGGCACGGTCAGCGGCGCGCCGAAGATCCGCGCCATGCAGATCATCTCTGAACTGGAAGGCACGACGCGTGGCCCGTATGCCGGCTGCGTGGGTTACTTCAGCTTCAACGGCAACCTCGACACCTGCATCACCATCCGCACGGCGTTGCTCAAGGACGGCAAGGCCTACGTGCAGGCCGGCGGCGGCTGGGTAAACGACTCCACGCCAGAAGGCGAGTTCCAGGAAACCGTGAATAAGGCCAAGGCGATGCTCAAAGCTGTAGCGTTGGCAGAGTCGTTCGGAAAGACCGCGTAGCAGCCGACTCACGTCGGGTGCGACGGCTCAGGGGTTCTGGGCGCGAATCCTTCGGGAAATTCTCACCTGGCCTGCGGCGTCCCTCACCCGTACCACCGGGCCATCTTCTCCTATCTGATGGGCGAGGGACAACGGCGTTGCTCAAGGAGAGCAACGCTTACGTGCAAGCCGGCGCTGGCGGTGGCGGAGCACTGCGCTCTCGCCAGATTGCCTGACCGACTGGCCCGGTTGGCGTGGGCGCGTGAATTCAGGTTGATTTTCCCGGCGCCACAGGCTTATTGAAACCATGACAGTGGCAGAGTTAACCCGCCCCAGGCAGAAGTGCCAACGGGCCTGGACGTACGACGAGATGGTGGCCGAGTTGGAGGAAACCAACCAGCCCGTGGAGTTGTGGAATGGAGAGGTCATCATGTCACCCGCACCGCATCCGAATCACCAACGCGTCGTCGGCAGGTTCTACCGGACCTTGGACCAGTTCGTGGAAAAGAACGGGCTCGGCGAAGTCTTGCTCAGTCCCGTGGACGTCGTGCTCACCCAACGGCGCGTCGTGCAGCCGGACGTACTGTTCATCACCAAGGCCCGGCTCGGCATCGTCAAGAACTTCGTGGATGGCGTTCCCGATCTGGCCATGGAAGTCATCTCGGAAACGAGCTGGCAGCGCGACCGCATCGAGAAGAAGGCTCTCTACGAGCAGTTCGGCCTGCCCGAATACTGGATCGTGGACCCGGACAGCGAAACCATCGAGGTCTTTACGTTGGTCAAGGGCGTTTACCAGGTTCACAGCCGCGCCGTCGGCGCGCTGCGCGCCAAGTCCAAATTGCTCTCCGGCTTCAGCGTCGCCTTCAAAGACCTGATAGGGTGAGGTTTCGCCCACCCCAAGTTCGCGCTTTGAACCTCCGTACCCTGGGAGCACCGGCACCCTGCCGGCGGGTGTCCCCGCGGGTTTTCGCACGCGCCGGCAGGGTGCCGGCGCTCCCAGGTTCATGAGTGTCTGGCGCGAAACGCGGATGAGCGCGTCAGCATTGGGTTTGGTGCGCT
>CAZJTM010000132.1:0-18240 GCA_964548925.1 uncultured Verrucomicrobiota bacterium
GGAAGTTGGCCTTGACGTTCTGATGCACGCGCGCCTCGAAGTTGCGGTTGCCGGAGAGCACGCTCGCGGCGACAAAATCGTTCTTCACGACGGCGTCCTCGATGTTCGCGTCGAGCGGGCCGGAGTTGCCGATGCAAGTGGTGCAACCGTAGCCGACGAGATTGAACTTCAGTTTGTTGAGATACTTCTGGAGGTTCGTCTTTTTGAGGTAATCGCTGACGACGCGCGAGCCGGGTGCGAGCGATGCCTTCACGGCGGGGTTCACGCTCAGACCTTTTTCCACGGCCTTCTTCGCAAGCAAACCGGCGGCGAGCATCACGCTCGGGTTCGAGGTGTTCGTGCAACTGGTGATCGCGGCGATGAGCACCGAGCCCGTGCCGACCCTGGCTTTTTTCTTCGCAGTGGTTTCAATCTTCACCGACTTCAACGCGTCCTGGCGCTTCTTGCCGAAACCGTTTTCGGTGACGGGCCGTTGCAGCGCCTGGAAGAATTCGCGGCGCAGGTTGGGCAATTCAATGCGGTCCTGCGGGCGCTTCGGCCCGGCGACGCTGGGTTTGATCGTGGAAAGGTCGAGCTCGACGACTTGCGAGTATTCGATGTCGCCGAGATTCGGAATGCCCCAGAGGCCTTGGGCGCGATAGTAGTTTTCGTAGAGCTTGCAATCGCCGTTGGTGCGGCCGGTGGCGCGGAGGTAATTGGTGCATTCCTCGTCAATCGGGAAGAAGCCCATCGTCGCGCCGTATTCCGGGGCCATGTTGGCGATGGTGGCGCGGTCCACGACCGGCAACGCCTTCGCGCCCGGACCAAAGAACTCGACGAATTTGCCGACGACCTTGGTCTTGCGCATGAGTTGCGTGACCGTAAGCGCGAGGTCAGTGGCGGTAACGCCTTCCTTGAGCGCGCCGGTGAGATGCACGCCGACCACATCCGGCGTGAGGAAATAGACCGGTTGCCCCAACATGCCGGCTTCCGCTTCGATGCCGCCGACGCCCCACCCGACGATGCCGAGGCCGTTGATCATGGTGGTGTGCGAGTCTGTGCCGACGAGGGTGTCGGGATAGTAAAGTGCTGCCGGCATCTTGCCGGCAGATCCGTTATCTGGTCCTACCGGCGGGACGCCGGCAGCACGCTGGCAAAGCACGCCCTTGGCGAGATACTCGAGGTTCACCTGATGCACGATGCCGATGCCGGGCGGAACGACCTTGAACGTGTCGAACGCCTGCATGCCCCACTTGAGGAACTGGTAGCGCTCACGGTTGCGGGAGAATTCCAACTCCAAGTTCTTTTCCATCGAATCCGTGCCGCCGGAGAAATCCACCTGCACCGAGTGATCCACGACGAGGTCCACGGGCACAAGGGGTTCGATGATCTTGGGATTCTTGCCGAGTTTGGCAACGGCGCTGCGCATGGCGGCGAGGTCCACCAACAACGGCACGCCGGTAAAATCCTGCAAGACGATGCGCGCGACGACGAAAGGGATTTCCTCCGTGCGCTCCGCAACCGGTTTCCAGTTGGCAAGCGCGCGGACGGCGGCTTCGCTCACACGTTTGCCGTCGCAATTGCGGAGGACGGATTCCAGCACGAGGCGGATGGAGACGGGGAGTTTGGAAATCGGACCGACGCCGGCCTTTTCCAGCGCGGGGAGTGAATGGAACAGGCCCTCCCGGTCGTTGCCGAGATCGAACTGCCGCAAGGTGCCAAATGGATTCTGTGCTTCGCTCATAAATGGTCAGCCCACCCGGTTTGAGGGAAGGCGGCGGCAGAAAGTGGAGGCTGGGCGCGCGGGCGTCAAGTCCGAGGTCCGGGGCGACGGCTCGACGGGTCCAACGCACGGCAATTCACGCGGCGGTCCGGAAACCGGGTTGGCGGGTCTGAGGGTAGCGGATAGATGAGCGGTGATGCTTCTTCAAGGTTCGCCTTGACGCAACCGCCGGACGGGAGAGATTACCCCCATGATCCAGACACACCCATCTGCGGCCTCCGTTGGCCGGAGCCTTGACAGCCAAACGGCCCCGCTCGGCGGACAAGCAGCACCGCCTTTCCTCACCTTCCCGCTGGCGGGCCTTGTTGCCATCATCGCCTGCGCCGGCCCCGCCTCCGCGCAGTCGCCACCGGACACGGTCTGGCGCTACACCCTCCTGCCAGACAGCAGGCTGATTGACGACTGCGACAACTGCGGGCGGCCGACGCTCTCCCTGCCCTTGCGGGGCACCTTTGACTTGCGGTTGCTTCAGGAGAACCCCTTGTTCGCACAATACACAGTGACCAACGTCAGTTGGTTCGCGGGTGGGGACGGTCAAAACGCGTACAAAGTCACCGGGCACGGGCGGTTCGAGCTCGGGGGTGAAGTGGTGCTGATGCAGCGCATGACCTTGGACTTGCGGGTGGACAATGGGTTCACCAATCGCTCCGGCGCGTTCACCAATGACCACCCGGGCGTGGAGCGGCTCTGGCCGATGATCAAGACGCACTTGGACGAAACCAATGGATCGCCTGTGCAATTCTATCGCTTGGAACTCGTCGCGGCGCCGTTGCGCGAAATCTGGTTCTCCACCGCGCACGGCTTCACCCCGGGGGTGCCGCTGCCGGACGACAAGCACGTCAGCGGCGGCGACCTGGTTTCCACCGCCGGGCGTGTGGTGAAGCGCCACCACGAACTGAGCGCGTCGCTGGGCATCATGCCGGTGGTGCCCGACCTCGGCTTGGATGCGGTGGACGTGTTGCCGCGCGGCGAAACGGCCTTCTCCATTGAGCAGGACATCTTCAGCGAATCGCTCGGGCCACTGCACCACGGGGACGTGCTTTCCGATCGGGGGCGCATCGTCGCAAACTACGAAACTCTCGTCGGCGCCTTCAGTCCCGAACCCCCGGTGGCCGACCAAGGCCTGGATGCCCTGCAAATCCTGGAGGGCGGCGAAATCTACTTTTCCGTCGAGAACGACTTCTTCTCCGAATCACTCGGACGCCTGGTTCGGAAGGGCGACCTCCTTTCCAGCCGTGGCGCGATCGTCAAGTCGAACGCGGAACTGATTGCGCGTTTTTCGCCGGCTGACCCCAAGCAGGATTACGGCCTTGATGCCCTGCACGTCTGGCCCAGCGGCGAAGTCTGGTTCTCCGTGGAGAACGGATTCTACGGATCGCACTTTGAGCCTTACAACCGCGGCGACCTCTTGAGCGACCAGGGTTACGTGGTCTATCGCAATCTGGACCTGCTCGCGCCGTTCCAGCCGCTGGAAGATCTGGCAGATTTTGGGCTGGACGCGCTGTTCATCGTGAGCGACCTCGGTGCTCCGCCCTCCACCATCCCAGCGCCGCGATGCGCGGGCATCGCACCGGACCGCAGCTCGGGCAACATCCGATTGGAGTGGAACGCTCCGGGGCGGGTGTTCCAAATGGAGCGAGCCACGAACCTGGCCGGCCCGTGGGAACCGGCAAGCCCGATCCTGACCGAGCCTCCGGCAATGGCACCGGGGGCGATGACCAACGCCCCGCAAGGCTTTTATCGCCTGCGGCAGTGGTGAGGCGGCCCGGCTTGCGAGGCGGCGAGTGGTCGGCTAAGCATTCCCGCGTGATCGCTAACGGGTTTTCCAATGCGGCGCTGGTACTGCTGGGCCACGGCTCGGGCCGGAACAACGAATCGTGCCTGCCGGTTTTTCAGCACGCGGCGGAGCTGCGGCGGCGGCGTTTGTTCGCCGACGTGCGCGAGGCGTTCTGGAAACAGGAGCCGCACGTCATGCGGGTGTTGGCGGAGGTCTCGGCGCCGCGCGTGTTCATCGTGCCGCTGTTCCTCAGCGACGGCTACTTCTGCGAGGAAGTTATCCCTCGCGAATTGGGGTTTCGCCTGAACGACACTCCGACCTCACGCCTGGCGCGGCGCGCGTCCCGGGTCCTCGGCTACTGCCGATCGGTCGGCGCGCACGATAGCCTGCAACAGGCGCTCTTGGCTCGGGCCAACGAAGTCGTAACGCGGTTCCCCTTCCCCTGCCCGCCCAAGCCGGTGGACACCACGCTGTTCGTGGCGGGACACGGCACTGAGCGGAGCGACAACTCGCGGAGGAACGTCGAGCGCCACGTGGAGTTGATCCGCGCCCTGAATTGCTACGCCGCCGTCCACGCGGTGTTCCTGGAGGAAACCCCGCGCATCAGCGACTGCTACGCGCTGGCTGCCACGCGGCAGCTCGTCATCGTGCCGTTCTTTATCAGCGACGGCCTGCACGTGCGGGAGGACATTCCCGTTCTGCTGGGCGAACCGGGACCTCTCGTGAAGCAGCGCCTCGCCGCCGGTCAGCCGGCCTGGCGCAATCCAACCGAGCGGCACGGCAAGCGCGTTTGGTGTGCCCGGGCGGTGGGCACCGAACCGTTGATGGTGGAAGTGATCCTCGAACGTGTCCGCGAACTGGCCAGACTCGGGGAATCAAATCAAGCGTGACACGCAATGGAATTGCGCCAACCGATCGGTGGTTCCCAAGCAACTCCACCCTTTGCTTCGATCAAGCGGTTTGGGCGCGGCATCAACGCGTCGGCTCGTCCCATTCCAGCGTCACGAGGACCGGCGCCCACGAAACGTGTTGCACCACGCGCTGCCAGCGCGGCGAGGCGTCGGGCGGTCGCACGCGGGCGAGATTCTCGACCCGCACTCCCACCTGACTCGACGCGGACTGCAATTGCCCCAGCACCCGCGCGTAGCGCCGGTGGTAGTCGAACTGCGTCAAGATCAGCCGCGCCGGCTTCACGGCGCGCAGCGCGTCCATTTCCGCGTTCGGCTTGCCTTTCACCGCCGGACCGAGCCAGTCCGTGTGCAACAACTGGAGCCGGCGGGCTTCCGGCCAGGCATCGTAAAGGTAGGCCGCGGACACTGCGACGGGCGAACCGTTGGGTGTCACGGCCAGTTCGCGCGCGACTGCCGTCAACGCCTCGCCGCGGCTCACGTCGCGCGCACAAATCCAGCCGATGGTCGTCAGGCCGATGGCGCGCGTCGAGGCGAGCAGCACCGCAAGCCCGAACCCGAGGTTCAGCACGACCGTCTTCCGCCGTAATGTGACCGCGCTGGTCCACAACGCCAGAAAGAGTCCGACCACGAGCGGCTGGAGGTAGGCGGTGATCAACACGATGTTCGCGGTCAGAAAGAACAGCGCTCCCACCAGCACTGCGGCCGCCGCCACACAACCCGCGAGCAAGACAGCTTGCTGCCTCATGTCCAGTTGTGTCAGCGCTGACACTCGGTCCCGCCGGCGAAAGACTGCAAGCACGCTGAAGGTCACCAGCGCCAGCGCGACCAGCAGGCCGGGAACGGTACGGAGGATCTTGATCACTTCCGTCAACTCCGGCTTTCGCCAGGCCGTCAGCGAGGGAGTTTGTTGCGCGTGTTCTTGAAAGCCGGCCCAGAGTTGGGGCCATAGATACTTCACCCCAAGGGCCAACGCTACAGGCACGAGGCTCATCACCACCAGGGCAGGCCACGGGAAACCTCCCGGAAACGGATTGTAGCGGGCAGGGTGAATTCGCATCTCCAGCTCCTGGCGCGGTGTGCGGCTCAAGCCGGCTCCAGACGGGACTCCGAGCGACAGCCAGCTTGCGGGCAGCCGCCAGCAGAGCAGGATCATCAGCCAGATCAGCAGAAAGTACACGCCACCGATTTGCAGGCTGGTGCCCAGACAGAAAATCACGCCGGCGGCAGCCAGCCAGTGCCAGCGAGTTGTTGCCTCACGCCCACAGGCATCATTCCCCGTGTCCAGACGCGACCGTGGGGTTTCTTCCGAGCCAGCCGCAGCAAGCTCGGAAGGGGGACGAAGAGCTCGCGCCACCGCATAGATGGCCGCCATGCCGAGAACGTGCGCCAGCGAATCCGGCCGGTCGTGAAACGTCAGTCCCAGCAAGAACAGCCCGGCCAAGTGCGTGGCCAGGACGGGAATGCGCAACTCGCGCAGTGTCGCCAGCACCAGCGCCGCGTAGAGCGCGAAAAGCAGGAAGTGCAGCCACATGGCCGAAAGCACCGATGGGCCAGCTACACGCATCCAGCCCAGTAGCGTCAACTGGTAGAGCGGTGGGTACGCGGAGAAGATCTCGTGGCCGGAAATGGGCAACGCATTCGCGATGGCGGGATTGCAGTACCGCCCCTGAACCAGCAAGTTCACCACCGCACCGTCGTAGAAGAACGAGTCGTTGGCGGGAATCGGCTGCGCCGTGAAGACAAGCAACGCCGCCTTCCACAGAAGCACAAGCGCAAACACGGCTTCGGGGCGGTGGCGCAGGGTTTTTAGCATCGTCAGCCACAGCTTTCCAAACCAGTTGGGCTTGTCAACCGCCAACGCCGTTCGCTACTGTCCGGCCCGACGTAACCGGATGCCCACGACGCCGACCACCGCCCAACCCGCCGCCGTCCCGCTTTGCGTGGACCTCGACGGGACGCTGATCCGCACCGACATGCTTTGGGAAAGTCTCGTGCGCGCGTTGCGACGGAATCCCCTGTATCTGTTCGCCGTGCTCGCGTGGTGGTGCCGCGGACGGGCGTTCTTGAAGCAGCAACTGGCGCGACGCGTCGAAGTGCCGGTCGAGAACCTGCCGTGGTCGGAGTCGTTCCTGGCATTCCTGCGGGCCGAACACGCCGCGGGGCGACAACTCGTACTCGTTACGGCTTCGGATGCCGGCCCCGCCAAACGCGTGGCGGATCACGTGGGCCTGTTCTCGGAAGTCCTGGCCAGCGACGGCCAGACCAATCTGCGCGGCGCGACGAAAGGCCGGAAGCTGGCCGAGCGCTTTGGCCGGGGCGGATTCGACTACGCGGGCAACTCTGCCGTGGACCTCGGGACGTGGCCTTGCGGACGGGCCGCGGTAGTCGTTAATGGCAGCCCATCACTGGTCCGGCGCGCGGCGGCGATAACCAACGTCGGGGCCACATTCGATTGCCAGTCTTCGCACTTGCGCGCGTTGGTGAAAGCGCTGCGCCCCCACCAATGGCTCAAGAGTCTGATTGTGTTCGTGCCGTTGCTGACGTCGCATCACTTGTTCGAGTTGGCGTATTTGAAGCCAGCGCTCGGGGCAGCGGTGGCGTTTGCGCTCTGTTCCTCGGCCGTGTATGTGCTCAACGATCTGCTGGACCTCGACCACGACCGCGCGCATCCGACGCGGCGGGTGCGCCCGTTCGCCGCCGGCACGCTCCCGCTGCCGATCGGACTGGCGCTGGTGCCGGCGCTTTTTGCAGCCGGCTTCGGCGTGGGCGCGGGTGTTTCGCTTCGCCTCCTGGCGGTGTTGGCGGCCTATGCGGTTCTCACGCTTGCGTATTCATGGAAGCTGAAGCAGGTCGTGCTCCTCGATGTCTTCCTGCTGGCGGGCTTCTACATCATTCGCTTGGTGGCGGGGCACGAGGCGACGGGCATTCCCTATTCGGCGTGGCTGCTCATGTTCGCCCTGTTCATCTTTCTCAGCCTCGCGCTGGTGAAGCGCTTCCGGGAGCTTCAGGGCCTCCGCGAGCGCAATCACGTCAATGCCGCCGGGCGCGGCTACGTGGCTGCCGACTTGGAGCTGGTCGCCACGCTGGGCACGGGCAGCGGCTGGCTGGCGGCGCTGGTGCTCGCGCTTTACGTCAACAGCCAGGACGTGCGCGCGCTCTACGCGCATCCCACGCTTTTGCTGCTGGCGTGCCCGCTTCTGCTTTTCTGGGTGAGCCGCGTGTGGTTGATCGCACATCGCGGCGCCATGAACGACGACCCGGTCGTCTTTGCGATCAAAGATTGGGTGAGCTACGGCGTCGGCGCGCTGACGTTGCTCGTCTTGTGGCTGGCGACGGGGTAGCGGCGCTATGAGCAAGTTCCTGGAGCATTGGTTTCACGACACGGTGTCGGCGCTGGCCTATTCCCTGGCCGAGCGACATGCGGCAGGGACGAGTGCCTGCGCCGGTGGCCTCGCGGCCACCTTCTCACCGCCGCCCAACGACGTCACACAGTTCATCCTCCGCCAGCATGCGCGCATGACCGACTACCTGCAGGTGCCAATGTTGGCGGCAACGCTGGGCTTCGATCTCGCTGGCTTGGTCCAAGGAAAACGCTTTCATGCACAGACCCCGGAGCAACGGCGACGGCAGATCCTCGCTTGGAAGGCGGGCCGGCTGGGCGTCCAACGCGATTTGCTGCGCTTCCACGAAAGTCTTGCCACGTTGGCGCTTTACGACCGGCTGACGAACGAACCTGCCACCGGCATCCCGCTGGCCGACTCTCTTCAGCCTTTCGGACAACATGCCGGAGGGGCGTTGCGCTGCGAAATCGCCGTGGTGGGCTCCGGCCCGGGAGGCGCGGTCACGGCTTGCCTGTTGGCGGAAGCGGGGCGCGACGTGCTGTTGATCGAGGAAGGCCCGTTTCTTCCACTCACTTCTTGCCCCGCGTTCTCGCGGTTGGAAATGGAGCAGAAATACCGCAACGGCGGGCTGACGGTCGCCCTCGGCGCGGACAAGATCGCCTACGTGGAAGGCCGCTGTGTGGGCGGTGGCAGCGAGATCAACAGCGGGCTTTATCACCGGACGCCACCGGAAGTGCTGGCTCGCTGGCGGCGCGAATTCCTTGTCGAAGCCCTGACCGAGAAGGATCTGCTGCCGCACTTTGAAGCAAACGAGCGCGACGTGTCCGTCTCACCGCTTCCGGGCCCGGCGCCGGCGGCCTCGCTGAAGCTGCACGAGGGCGCCGGTAAGCTGGGCTGGCATTCACTCGAAGTGCCGCGCTGGTTTCGCTACGCCGAGGCAGGCAGCCGGCAACGGGAGTTGGCGGGACTGAAGGACAGCGGCAAGGATGCGACCAACCGTTTTCTGACGGAGGTCACACCGTCCGGCACGCGGCAATCCATGACCGAGACGTTCGTCCCTCGCTTCCTGAAGGCGGGCGGCAAGCTGTGCGCCGGGACGCGAGTAACGCGGCTTTGGCGCGAGGGCAAGGGTTGGATACTCGAAGGGCGGCAAGCGGGTGACACGCTGCTTCGCGTCCAGGCGGCGACGGTCTTCCTCTGCGCCGGGGCTGTGCAAACCCCGGCCCTGCTGCGGCGCAGCGGCATCACGCACCACGTCGGCAATTCGTTGCGCCTGCATCCGACGTTGAAGCTCGTGGCGAGGTTCCCGGAAGTGGTGAATGCCGCGACGATGGGAGTGCCGGTGCATCAGGTGAAGGAGTTTGCGCCGCGGTTGAGCTTCGGCTGCTCGATCAGCACGCCGGCCTATCTCGCGCTGGGGTTGCTGGATCATCCGGACGCGGCGGCGACGGTTGTGCGCGACTGGACGCGCATGGCGAATTACTACGCAATGATCACCGGCGAGGGCCACGGCACGGTGCGGACGCTGCCGGGCTTCCGCGATCCGCTGGTGCGCTACACGATTTCGGAGAAGGACCGGCGCGATCTGGCGGACGGCTGGCGGAAGCTGGCGGAAGCGCTGTTCGCGGCTGGAGCGGAAACCGTTTTCCCCTGCGTCGCGGGCAGTTCACCGTTGCGCGGCCAAGCGGACTTGAAGCGAATTCCGGAGCACCTGGCCAGCGGCACGGGCAATCTGATGACGATTCATTTGTTCTGCTCCTGTCCCATGGGCGAGGACCGGAAGCGCTGCGCCACGGATTCGTTCGGTCGCGTGCATGGCCAAACCAACCTGTGGATCAACGACGGGAGTCTCCTCTGCACCGCGCCGGGCGTGAATCCACAGGGCACGATCATGGCTTTGGCACGGCGGAATGCGCTCCAGTTCCTTGGCAAGCTCTGAAGGTTTTCCCGCAGGGAATTGCTACTTTCCCAATTCCGCGTAAAGCCGCTTTTCGGCTGCGGCGTTGTCGAGGCCGTGGCGCACCCGCATCACGGCCAGACCGACGACCGGCGGGTAGGCTTGGTCGGCTTTCATGCGCGGCTCGACGTATTCAATAACCTCGAACAGCAGCCGGTTCGCTTCCTCGTAGCTGAGGTTCGTGAGGCGCTGGATATAGCGCGTGGCGCGGTCAATCAGCTTCAGGTTGCTGGGCACGACCCAGATCATGTAGTTGCCCATCACGCGGCCCAACCGAACCATCGTGCAGGTGGAAAGCGTGTTCAGCAGCAGCTTCAAGCCGACGCGCATCACCCCGTTGAGCAACAAATCGGTCTCCGGCACGGGGACGAGCACGGCGGTGCATTCGGAATTCCAGTGCGCCAAGAACGTCCCCGCTTCCAAGAGCGCGACCGAACTTCCCAAGAAGATCAATCCCGTTCTCGCGCCGGCCAACCTCGCCGCATCAAGCTGTTTGTGAACGAAACCGTCGGGCTTGAGCAGCGATTTCTTCTCAGCCTCGATCACCAGACCCACCGCACTGTCTCCGGGGCCGAGCGGCCGGTTCTTGAGGCCGTCCAGTCCAATGCGGAACCGCATCAACTCCGGGTAGCTGATTTTCCGGATGATTTCCAGCGTGCGGGCGAACTTGTCCTCGGGCACGAGCGCGCGGACCTCGGCCTCGGTCCATTCAACGCATCTGGGGGTGCGTCTGCAGATGCGCTCCCAGGCGTTCGAAGAATCCTTGTAGGGCACATAGAGGAACGCCCAAGACTCGGTCGCCGAGGAATCGTCGAACTTGCGAAAGGGCGGCGTGCAGTAGGTCGGCGAGCGCTCCGTCGTGTCCGTGAGCAGGTCAATCCCCACACGGTCGGCGAAATAGTTGTTCTTGCGGCCGGCGCGATAGACGGCTTCCTCCATTGCCACGAGCTTCGCCAATTGCAGCAGCACCTCCGGCGACTTCAGGGTGGCATGCATTTCTTCCAGCTTGGCCAGAAACTGCCCCGGCACGGCGGCTGAATCCAGCGCGCCGCTGCCGGCCGGCCGAAGCTCGTTCATCAGGTCGCGAACGACGATCTCCAGCACCGTGAGCAGCACGGCGAGTTGGATGCTCGTGGCCTGCATGCGGGTCGAACCGGTGATGCCCATCGCGCCGGTGGTGAGGTTGATTTTCTCGATGCGCGCGTCTTGGATCACCTCGCGGCTGCGCTGGACATGCTCGCAAAGGAGGTGATCCGGGTTGTTATAGACGAAAAACACCTTCGCGCCGACTTCGACACCTTTCCACGCCGTTCCAATGACGAACGAAGTCTCTCCGCCCTCGGTAATGGCGAACACAATATCCCGGTTGCTGACGCCAAGGTCGCCAATCTGCTTCTTCCCAAAGTCGGTAAAATCCTCGAAGCCCTCGACCGCCTTGATGAGCGCGAAGTCGCCACCCGCCATCACCGGGAAGGCGCGATTCTCGAAGTCATTGCATCGTCGAATCATTGCCTCGTCAATCCGTTTCGACGATTGACCGGCTTGGCGTTGCAACGCCGCTTGTTGCTGCCAGAAATCGCGCCAGATGGAAACAAGCTGGATGCTCAACCGGCCCGTCGAACCGCAGCCGGTGAAGAAGACCTTCCCGCCGCCTTGCAACGCTTGCCGGAGCGTGTCGGCGATCTGGCGCGGCCGGTTCGACAGCGCAAACTCGCGGTACTTGCGGACGACGTCGTCATCCACGTCCAGCAGCAGGCGAAGGCCGGCCGCAAGGTCCGCTTTGGCGATCTCGCTCAGGTTGGCTGTAACCGGATGCGACGATTCGGTCGTCAGCACGCCCAGTTTGAACTGGTCAGCGATCTTTAGAAACTCGTCGGATCGTTTGATGGCTGTCTCGCTCATGAATAGATCATGAATAGAATATGAGTCCGGTCGCCTCGTTTTGCGACCCGGGGCGAGTCTGGCGGGAGCCTCAACGCCCGGGCAAGAAAAAAGGCAATGCGAACTCGTGCTCTTGGTGATCGCGCGCTTCTTGAACCGATCAGCCTGGCCGTCCGCGGAGGCGCCGCATCGTTGGAAAGCAGCTCTCGTTTGGTCAAGCACGTCCACCGGACAGCGTTGGGCACGGCGCCTCCGGTTCGGCAACAATGATGCGATCGTCGTAACTCGGCGCAATTCTTTGGCCGGGGCGCACGATAAGAAAGTCGCGCTCGCTCCAATCTCCGTCCAGCCAGCGCCGGAGCAACCCCAGGTCGCCGGCAATTTCCTCAAACTGCCAGCCGCGGTCCGCGCAGATTTGCTCGACTTGCGGACGCAAGTTCAGCGGCTGGGTGAAATCAAAATCAATCAGCGCGCCGTGCGTATAATTGGCCGTCCATTCGCCCATGGCTTCAAGCAGATACTTGGCTTTTTCCTCGCCGTACTTGGCGACCCACTGCGCGTAGGCGGCCTGCGTGGTATTCACAGCTTGCAGCGGCAACAAGCCGCCCGTTTGCCCCGCCGTGAGGCCGCGGCGCCGGGCACACTCCAGCCAACCTGAGGTGTAGTAATACGTGCCCGGCCGGTCCGTGAAACACCGTTGGTAGCGTTCCTTTGAACCGAGGAAGAACGTGATGCAGTCGTGGGCGCGCGGCACCACCAATGGCAGGTGGGTCGCCCGCAGCCCGGTGAGAATGCTGCTGCACAAACCATAGCCGACGAGGATGCCTTCGTACTTGCCGTTCGGAACAGCATCAATCCGCTTCTGGACCTCCTCCCGGCCGCGGTTCGGCACGTCGTGGTGGCCCTGCGTGAGGAATTCCAAATCATGCAGATTCGGCGAGCGCGCCGCGAGGTGGCAAATCTCGCGGAAGGCGATCTCGCACGCGATGACCTTCAGCAGACGTGACCGCTGGGGCGTCGGGGCATTGTTCGTCGGCTCGGATTCGCTGGGCATGGACAACCTGAGCGTCTCAGGCAAACATCACTTTGGTGGTCGTAGCCTCCGGATCCCAGCCGCGCGTGGGTTCGGCGGTGACGGAGGAAATGTCTTTGATCGAGATTTGTCGGCCGCGCGTTTTGGGGCTCTTCACGTCAATCTCGCTTGGGTCGCAGGTCTGCTGGCTGATCTTCTGGTGCGGCGCGGGTTTGTAGCGGATGTAAAGGACCGGCGGCGTGTCCGGCGCGAAAAACAAAATGCGCGATTTCTCAGGGATGCAGAGGTAGGCCTTGTTCAAGATCGTGCCGCCAAACTTGAAGCGTTTCAGATAGCTGGCATTGCGGTCGGTGTAGGCACAAGTAAAGACCCGTTCGCGATCCGGCAGGCCGCAGTAGAACAGTTCCGGCCCCACAAACATCTTTTCGGGCAGTTCCGTGACCTTGTACGTGCCATCCTTGAACACGAGCAGGACCTTGTCGAACTTCGTGCATTCGATCTTGAATTCCTCGCCGCTGACCTTGTAGCCCACATAACCGCTCTCGCGGTCGTAGCTGACTTTGAATGCCTTGAACGCCGCCGCCTTCACGTCCACCTCCTCATGGCGGCTGCTCTTGGTGGTCAGGCGCGGAAACTGGTCGCGATACTTGGCCAGCAGGCCCTCCAGGTGACCGATGACGTACTTCGTCAGGTTCTTCAGGTTCTTCCGCGTTTCGGCCAGGTCGGCCCTCACCTTTTCCATCTCCTCGCGGTGCTGGGCGATGTCGAACAACGAAATCCGGCGGATGCGGACCTGCAACAAGCGCTCCACGTCGGTCTCCACGAGGTCGCGCACCAGTTGCTTCTGGAACGGTTTGAAACCCTCGCGGACCGCCGTCACAATCGCCTCGCTCGTCTTGCACTTCTCAATCGCCTTGTAAATGCGCTCCTCGATGAAAATGCGCTCCAGCGTGCGGTAATGCAGTTCGTCCTGGAGCTTCTGCTCGCGCAGTTCCAGTTCCCGCTTGAGGATGACGACCAGTTGGTCCGTGTTCTCGCGCAACACCTCGCTCACGGTCAACTCGACGGGGCGGTTGTCTTTGATGACGACGATGCGGCTGGCGATGGTCACCTCGCAATCCGTGAAGGCGTAGAGCGCATCCACCATCTTCTCGGCCTCCACCCCCGCCGGACACTTCACCTCGATCTCGACGCTCTCCGACGTGAAATCGTTCACCGACTTCACCTTGAGTTTGCCCTTCTTGGTCGCGTCCTCGATGGACGCCATGAGCGACTCGGTCGTGGTCGTGGGCGGAATTTCGGTGATGACGACGGTGGAATCATCGCGCGCCTTGATGCGGGCGCGGACCTTCACGCTGCCCTTGCCATCCTGGTAATCGCGCGCGTCCATGAGGCCGCCAGTCGGGAAATCGGGCAGGCACTTGAACGGCTGTTTCTTGAGGATCGCGATCTGGGCTTCCAGCAACTCGGGGAAATTGTGCGGCAGAATCCGGGCGCTTAGCCCCACCGCGATGCCCTCTGTGCCGAGCATGAGCGTGAGCGGCAACTTGCTCGGCAACGTGACGGGTTCTTTGTTGCGGCCGTCGTAGCTGGGCACAAACTCGGTGATCTCGTCGTTGAAGACCTCCGTGCGCGCCAGTTCCGTCAGCCGGCACTCGATGTAACGCGGCGCGGCGGCGGGATCGCCAGTGTAAAGGTTGCCGTAATTGCCCTGGCCCTCGATGAGGTAACGCTTGTTGGCCAGCACCACCAGCGCGTCGCCGATCGAGGCGTCGCCGTGCGGATGGAACTTCATCGTGTCGCCGACCACATTGGCGACCTTGGTGAACCGGCCATCGTCGGTGCGATGGAGCGCCCACAGGATGCGCCGCTGCACCGGCTTCAAGCCGTCCGCCAAGTTCGGAATCGCGCGGTCCCGGATGACGTAACTGGCGTAGTCCAGGAAGCCGCGGTCCACGCGGGTGTGCAGGCCGGGTTCGAGCCGCTTGGGGTCAAACGAGCGATGGGCCGTCGCGGCGGGCATTTCCTCCGCGAGCACATGCGTCTCGCCGTTGCCTCGGGGCGCGACGGTCTGCGCTGTCGCCGGCGTGTCTTCCCCAGGGGCAACGGGCGGCGTGCCGGTCATGGGCAATTCCGGTTGGGCGGCGTCGGTCTTTCGCTTTGCTGAACTCATTTCGCTGGCCCGGGATTAAGCAGAAGAACCGCGTCGGAAGCAAGACCGGCGATGCCGCAAGCCGATCCGTGGATGCGTGCGCCGGGGACGTGGACCAACGCCAACGGAAGCCGCCTCAGTTCTTCTTCGCCGGCATCCAAGGGCAGCCGTCGCGCTGCGGGCAATCGCCGCAACTGTGCCGCTTGGCCAGGAGCGGAAGCACGATGTAGGAATTCAACGCGAACGCACCAACCACACCGAGCAGCCCGCCGTTGAAGGATTGCATCAGCGCCAGGACGCCAACCACCACCGGAACGATCCAGAGCAGCACGATCACCGGGATGTGACGCTTGAACTTCTGCGCGAAACATTCCCGGTCGCCCTTTGCCACGAGTTTGGCAGCGATCGTGCCGTAACCACAGGGACAACCGCGCGTCCCGTAGTAGGCACAGTAGGGACACACAAAGACCATGATCCACACCGCGCCGCCCACGCCATACGCCGCATAGGTCAGCGCCCCAGCCACAGCCCACGGCGCCAGATGGAATCCCCACGCGATTGTGACCGCGCCGAGCACGATCATGGCGGCGTACGGCGTGTTGGCGGCGGCAGTTTCCCACCTGGTGTATTCGCGCATCCCGACCCGGGAGGGCGGCGTTCCCGCTTCAGACTTCAGCATGCGCTGGTTTTACCTGAAGGCCGAAAACCTGTCAGCAAGGTTTCCGGAACCGTGCGCGATTGCTTTGCAGGAGATCCGTCGGTTGCCACCGCCGCCAGATGCCAATGGCAAAGCCAACTTGGCGACGTTGGCGCAGGCAGGCCGCTCAGGCCAGACCGCTCGAAGCGACCAACTCCAGCACTTGCCGGCACAGCGGTGGACTCCCGCCCACCACCGCGTAGCTCCGCTGAACACTTTCCGGCTTGATCGTGAACCTGACTGGCTCCCCGCGCAGGTCCGTCAGTTGACCACCAGCCTCCGGGAGCAACAACGCGGGGGCCGCGATATCCCAGACCTTCGTGTTGAAGTTCACGCACGCGCCCAAGCGACCATCAATGGTGCCGACGAAATCCACCAGGCTGTTCGTCGCCCGGACGTTTCGGGCGAGTTGCACCAAGCTCCCGAGCAGCACCCCCTGCCGCCGCACCCGTTCCACGTCAGGCGACGGATCCAAGCCATACGCGCACAACAGGTGCGACCATCGGGTCTCAGACGTGACGCACACCGGCGATCCGTTGCGGAACGTCCCACAACCGCGTTCGGCGAAATACAGTCGGTCCTCGGTGGGAAGATACATCGCGGCCAGAATGGGCGAGCCCTCCTCCAGCACACTGACCATCACTCCGAACCAGGGCAATCCCGCCGCGAAGTTCGAGGTCCCGTCCAGCGGGTCCACCACCCAGGTGAACGCCGCGCCACGATCTTGAAAACCAGTTTCCTCCGCGATGATGTTGTGGTCGGGAAACTGGTCCTGGATCCGTCGCAGAATCAATTGCTCCGCCGCCACGTCCGCCTCGGTGACGACGCTGCTCTGGCTTTCCTTCACCAGAATGTCCCGCACCTTGCCAAAGTACTGGAGCAGCAGGCGCCCGGCGGAGGTGGCGCACTCCACCACAGTGGCTCTGAGGCGCTCGTGCATATCGGTGACTACTGGATTTGATACGTGATTTCGAGAAACGCCCCCGTCCGCTGGACATTTGTGATGCGAGTGGCGCGCGGCCCATCCAGGCGATAGAAGCGCGCCTGGTCGGAAACCGGCACCGTGAATTTGCCGCCTGTGATCATCGAGCCCACCACGGTTGGAGCGCAGTCGGTTCCGACGAGGTCCACAGTGTTAACCGCGTTTGCCGCCCCAGCCACGACGGTGTAAGGCCCGGTCACAGCCGCGGACGATTGACAGGTGAGCGGATACCAGACCTTGACCACGCCGGCAGGGTTCGTCGGGTCATTGACGATGACTTCGGTGAGATCGTTCAGGTCCACCGAATGGAGATGGAACACGGCGCTGCCGCCGGTTTCCTGCCACAGGCAACGGAGCGGATACAGGCCCGTGGCTTCAGCAACGAATTCAAACGTGGCGTTCGCGGTGCCACTGGACTTCTCCCACAACACTTGCGCGCAGGGGTCGGCCAGACTGGCGCCCGAGTAGAACCCGGCGCCGTCGTCCGTGTTGACGTGAAAGCGGTGGACGCCGGACGTCAGTTCCACGTAAGCGGTGGATTCGACGGCGATGTTCCTCCAACTGCCGGCGCACAACCCCGGCACGTTGGCCGGAGGCTCGGCGGTCTTGATCCAATCCAGCGTCTGCACGAGGCCAGTCGCGGCGCGGTCCACCGTGATTTGCGGCGGGATAGCGAGTTGCTGGAGCGCCCGGGCCAGGCTGTTGTCGAGATTCACGTCGCCATTATCGCTCTGCGCCATGCGCACGTCGAAACCGCGCACGGTCAGGCTGCCCACGGGCAGGCTGTTGCTGGCGAACAAGAGCGGGTAGGCCGAGGTCCAGGTCCAAACATTCGTCTGCCAATTGCCCAAGTTGTCGGCAAAGGCGATGGTGTTCGTGTGCTTGCTACCCCACGGCAGCAGCGTGGGAATGGGATAGGTGACGGTGGCGCCGCCGAAATCCCGAGGATACGCGCCCGGGTTGGTTGGTTTGTGGACCAAGGTATCAATGGTCAGGGAAGCGTTGGGAATCCAGACGCCGTCGAGCGCGAGCAGGATCGAGGCGTGATCCACCATGGTATCCCGGTCCAAAATGCCCACGGTCACGGTCGGATAGATGGCGGTCGCCTTCCCGGCGGGAGGCGGGGAAAGATCGGTGACAACGGCCAACATGCTACCCGCCGCGGGAGTGCTGGCGGCATAGTTGTCAAAGGTGGCCTCCGCTCCCTGTGTGGCCGACGGATAATCCTGCTGGAAGACAAACAGGCCGCAAACGCCGGCGTTGTAGCTGAAGTCCTGACCAATCGCGGACGCCCACGGGCTGTGGGGCTCCGCCTTGTCAAAGAGTTGGAACAAGAAAGTGTAGCTGTCGTGGGAACTGACCTCCAACCGATAGCGATGCGTCGGGTCCAGCACGATGGCGCCCGTGCCCAGCTCGGCCACCGTGGTGTCGCTCTCGTTGTTGATCAGGCTGATGTACAATTGGCGATACCCGGACGAATAAGTGGCGGTGTAACCATCGGAGGTCCCCAAGCCAATGTCCTGGAAGTTGAAAAACAAGCCCGCCTCCTGTCGCCAGATGGCGTTCCACGCCAGCAAGTCTGCGCCGACCGAAAAGCGCCCAGTGTAAACTGGGCTCGCCCGGAAGCTTCCCGCCCGGGCGTTCATCAAGCCATAGGGATCGGGGTCGGTGGGCGGCGCGTAAATCTTGTAGGCCTTTCCGCCACTCTCGTCGGGCGGAAAGGTATAGCTCGCCGCCCAGATAGCGG
>CAZJTM010000133.1:0-18225 GCA_964548925.1 uncultured Verrucomicrobiota bacterium
TCGAGTTGGCGGATTTGCCGGCTGAGCGCCGGTTGGGCCACGCGCAATTTCGCCGCGGCCCGCGTGAAGTTCAGTTCGCGCGCGACGCCAACGAAGTACCGCAGTTGCCGCAGTTCCATGGGCCGAACCATACCGGAATGCGATGGCTAGGCGAACAAAGAAGTATTGGCTGCGGTTTTGCGCGAACGGCTACGCTGCCGGGATGAATTGGCAACCTCTATTCGCCCAACGCACCGCCCAGATGCGCCGCTCGACCGTGCGCGAGTTGCTCAAGGTCACCGCCCAGCCGGGCATGATTTCATTCGGGGGCGGCATCCCCGCGCCCGAGTTGTTTCCGATCGAGGAAGTCGCCCGCGCCACCGCCGCGGTCCTGGCGCGCTTTGGCGAGCAGGCGCTCCAATACGGCGAAACCGAAGGCATCGCCGGCTTGCGCGACTGGGTCGCCGCCCGGTTTTCACGTCCGCACTGCCAAATCCGGCGCGAGAACGTGACGATCGTGACCGGCTCGCAGCAGGGGCTGGATTTGATCGGCAAGGTGTTCCTCGATGCCGGAGATCGCGTGCTTGTCGAGAACCCGACCTACCTCGCGATGCTTTCCGCATGGCGGCCTCAGCAGCCTGCGTTTGTGCCGCTGTGCTCTGACGGCGACGGTGCATGCGTGGATGAACTTCCAGCGCTGGCGGGGCCGCGCGCCAAGCTCGTTTACCTCGTGCCGAACTTTCAGAACCCGCAGGGCGCAACGCTCACTTTGGTGCGTCGGCGCCGGCTGTTGGACGAGCTTCGCGGCTCGGGCACAATCCTCGTTGAGGACGATCCCTACGGCGAGCTTCGCTACGCGGGAGAACCGCTGCCGTCCTTGCTCGAACTGGATGCGGCCAACGGAGCAGGCGGGGCTCTCGAAACCCGCGTCATTCAACTCGGCACGTTTTCCAAGGTGCTCGCGCCGGGCTTGCGCGTCGGTTGGGTGATTGCGCCAGCAGCGGTGATTGACAAGCTGGTGCAGGCCAAGCAGGCCGCCGATCTCCACACCAGCACGCTCTGCCAGCACGTCGTCCTGGAGCTCTTGCAGAACGGAGTGCTGGAGCGCCAGCTTCCGCGATTGCGCGCGGAATACGGACGGCGGCGGGCCACCATGCTCGCCGCCTTGGCCACGCATTTCCCGGCGGAAGCCCAATGGACCCGACCTGACGGCGGCTTGTTTCTTTTCGTCACGCTGCCGCCGCATATTGACGCGAGCGCGCTCTTGAAGCGGGCATTGGCACACAACGTCGCCTTTGTTCCCGGCGATGATTTCCACCTGGACGGCCAAGGCCGAAACACGATGCGCCTGAACTTCTCCAACGCCACGCCGGAGAAGATCGAGGAAGGCATCAAGCGGCTGGGCCGCGTGTTGGCGGAGAGGCCTAGATTTCGCTCTTTACAGAGGCATGCACGACCAGATAGACCCTTGGCATGTTGCTGAAGCCGAGTACGGGTTCACGCATCGGGCGGTGGGGGCGAATGGGCCATGGCCCATTCGCGGAAGCTGAAGTCCAAGAGCCGCCCTGTCTGGTTGCTTGCGCATGGTTGCGCATTGCTGAGAACCCCCTCGCGTGTTGGAGGCAACCCGCCGGTCTTGCGCTCGCATGGCTCGGGGCGGCGGAGTTCTGCGATTGAGAAACGTCATGCGAGCACCAAGAGACAAGGAGCATCAAATGAGAAGAACCGTATTTGCAGCCATCGCCTTGGCAGGTTTGCTGGTCCACAACCAGGCAACGGGACAAGTCGTCGCGTGGGGTGACAACACCTATGGCCAGACGACGCTGCCGCCCGGCCTCAGTAACGTGGTGAGTGTGGCGACCGGTGGCCGGCACTGCCTGGCGCTCCGTGCCAATGGTTCCGTTGTTGGCTGGGGTGACAATACGTACTCGCAGAGGACGATACCCACGGATCTTAGCAACGTGGTGGCGATTGCGGCTGGAGGCGATCACAGCCTGGCTCTGACTGCCGAAGGCCTGGTCCGGGCTTGGGGCAAGAACTCGGATGGCCGAACAATGGTGCCAACCGGGTTGAGCAATGTGATCGCGGTTGCAGCGGGCGGAAATCATAGCCTCGCATTGACGGCAGATGGCCAGGTGGTCGGTTGGGGTGACAATTACTATGGCCAGACGAACGTGCCGGCAGGTTTAAGCAACGTCGTGGCCATAGCTGCTGGACTTAATTTCAATGTAGCTCTGACTGCTGAAGGCCGGGTCCGGGCATGGGGAGACAACAGATACAACCAGTGTAATGTGCCATCCGGCTTGAGCAACGCGGTTGCTGTTGCGGCAGGGCAAAACCATGGTTTGGCGCTGCAAACAGGCGGTACCGTGGTCGCCTGGGGGACTGCCAGCGTGGCCATCCAGGTGCCTGCGGGACTCAGTAACGTGGCGGCAGTTGCAACAGGCATGTATCACAGTCTCGCCTTGCGGACAGATGGGCGGTTGGTCGCGTGGGGAACTGGCAGCCAAACCAATGTGCCTGTGAGCCTGAGCAACATCGTGCGAGTAGCAGCGGCCCTGAATGTCAGCCTGGCACTGACAGGCTCTCCATCCCCAACCATCGTCCAGCAGCCGCTAAGCCGGATCGCCCATCCGGGCGATGCTGAGCTATTCCGGGTGGACGCTATTGGTGCTCCGCCCCTCAGCTACCAGTGGCGTGCGAATGGGACGAATCTCCTGGATGGCGGGCAGGTGTCTGGCGCCAGCACCCCGACGCTCTTGCTGACCGACGTGCAAACCAACGACGCGGCCGACTATTCCGTCGTGGTAAGCAATGCGAGCGGCTCCGTGACCAGTGCGGTCGCGCGCCTGACCTTCTGGCCACCGCTGGCCACCGCGTTGAACACCAATCTCACGTGGACCACCGGTGGCACGAAGCCATGGCTCGTGCATGACAGTGTCACCCATGACGGCGCATACGCGGCTCGCTCCGGGGGCATTACCAACAACCAGACGACTTGGATTCAAACCGAACTGACGGGACCGGGGCTGCTGTCCTTCTGGTGGAAGGTATCCTCGGAGGTGGGGTATGACTTCCTGAAGTGCTTCATGGATGGAGTCCAGGTGGCGGCCATCGCAGGCGAAGTGGACTGGGAGCGACGTCTGGTGTGTCTGGGGGCAGGGACTCACACCTTGCGCTGGGAGTACGCCAAGGACGACCTGACGAACAGCGGCCAGGACGCGGGGTGGCTGGATGAGGTGAGTTTCACGCCCGGCGGAACGGCGCCGGAGATTCAGGTCCAACCAAACGGGACCAACCTCGCTGCCGGTTTGACCGCCACTTTCAAGGTGCAGGCGTTTGGCACGCCGCCCTTGGCTAATCTGTGGCTAAGGAATGGAACCACTCTGGCCGTCACCAGCAATGACACCTTCACGGTCGCGAACGTGCAAGCCAGCCATGAAGGGGATTACCAAGTCATCGTCACCAATGACTTTGGAGCCGTGACGAGCCGGGTGGTGACGCTTACCGTCGCGCCCTCCATGCCGATCATCACCAGCCAACCCAAATCGCAAGGCGCTCTGAGAGGGCGGAGACTGGATTTTGGAGTGGGCGTGCGGGGATCCGAGCCGCTCGTTTGCCAGTGGATGAAGGATGGAACACAAGTGGTGGGGGCAACCAACGCGGCGCTGCCGTTCGTGGAATTCAGCGATGGGGATGTCGGAGAGTACTGGGTGACCGTGACCAACGCATACGGCGCGGTGACGAGCTCAGTCGCCCCCCTGGCGATCACGCGGGTGGCCGCGTGGGGTCTGAATCATGTCGGACAGGCGGATGTGCCTGCCAGCGCGACCAACGTGGTGGCGGTTTCGGCTGGATCGTCCTTCAGCGTCGGACTGCGGGCCGATGGCAGTGTGGTCGCATGGGGTGAGAACTCGTATGGTCAGCTCAATGTTCCTTCGGGCCTAAGCAACGTTGTGGCGATAGCTGCGGGGCAGTCTCATTGTCTGGCGTTGCGGGACGATGGCACCGTCGCCGCATGGGGGGCCGGCACAAACAACAACTCAGGCGGCCAAAATCGTGGGCAGTCGCTCGTTCCAGCAGGGTTGAGCCATGTGGTGGCGGTTGCGGCTGGGTCTATCCAGAGTCTGGCCGTGCGAGCAGATGGTACGGTGGTCGCCTGGGGCAACACGCGTAAGGTCCCAGCAGGTTTGACTAATCTCGTGGCTGCAGATGGGGGCTTCCTTCACAGTCTGGTGTTGCGGGCCGACGGCACGGTGGTCGTCTGGGGCGAGGATCTCTTCCACTGGGGCATCACGAACATGCCGGTGGGATTGAGTAACGTCATCGCCTTGTCATCGGATACCTACCACACTCTCGCGCTACAGGCCGATGGCCATGTGGTCGCGTGGGGCGATAACAGCAATGGACAAACGAATGTGCCGACGGACTTATCCAATGTGGTGGCGGTGGCGGCAGGGATATACAAGAGTCTTGCGTTGCGTGCCGACGGCACCATGGCCATGTGGGGCACCAACACGTACGGCCAAGAGTACAGCGAGGTCGGTTTTCCACTTGGCCTGAGCAACGTGGTGGCAATAGCGTGTGGAGGCGGTCATGCTCTCGCATTGGTGGGTGACGGCCCACCAGTGACGCAATCCATTGCCGCCAACCCCACGCGCACCAGTACCAACTTCAGCCTGCAAGTCCCGACGCTTAATGGCCGTGTCTATGCCTTGGAGTACAAGAACTCGCTGACAGAAACGAATTGGCAGGCGCTACCTCTCGTGCCCGGCAACGGCGGCATTCAAACGCTCTCGGACCCCACCCCCCAAACCGGTGCTCGCTTCTACCGCGTGCGGTGCTGGTAGGTGGGGCATTGCGCGAATAGCTCTGGATGCCAACCTGGAGAACGGCCTGGATTGGATGAGCCCGACCCTATCTAGGTCGAAGGGGAAACCCGGCAAGCCGGTGCGGCCCGGTCAGGGCCGGACGGTGGATGGACGGTAGCTCCGAGGGTTACACCCACGGCTATTCACGTTGAATCCCTTCGGGATCGTCCTGCCGTGCCCTGTTGCCTCTTCCCTTTCGCCGCCTCCCGGAAACCTGCCATGAGCCAAAAAGGATTGAACCGAGCCGCTGCTTCAAACGACTTTGGTTTGAGAGCAGATGGAAGACACCGGTCATTTACACGACGACTTGTTGGTCCTGCAATGTCAGCAGGGCGACGTGGCGGGGTTTGATGGGCTGGTCCGCCGGTGGCAACAGCCGCTGTTGAACTACGCCTACCGGCTCACGGGCAACTGGGCCGCCGCGCAGGACGTCGTGCAGGAAACGTGGCTGGTGGTCATCCGTGGGCTTGTGACGCTGAAAGACGTGACCCGCTTCCGAGCGTGGCTCTTCCGCGTCGCCAGCCACAAGTGCCAGGATCACTGGCGACGGAATGCGACCCAGGAGCGGTTCGTCGAGGCGGTGCAGCAGCAGGCCGAGACTGCTGCCGCCGGCGAACCGCCGAACGCCCAACGCGCGGATATTGACGCGGCGTTTCGGCGGTTACCGCCGGAAAGCCGGACGGTGCTGGCCCTGATGTATCTCGAAGATTTTTCGGTGGGAGAGATTGCCGACGTGCTGTCGTTGCCGGACGGCACGGTCAAGTCGCGGCTCTTCCACGCCCGTCAACAACTGCGACAAATCATGGAGAAAGATTATGGACCCCATTGACCTCGAACTGAAGAACGCACTCAGCCGCACCCAACCCATTCCCGCTACAGAACTGGCGTCGCTCAACCGCCGCATCGTCGAAACCTATGCGCGTAAGCAGAAGGGCTTTTTCCGCCTGATGACCGCGTACCTCGGCGCAATGACGCTGCTCATTCTCATCTTGTTCGCGATGTTCCACGCGACAACCGATCTGAAGCAGTGCCTCCTGCTGGGCATCATCATTTTGATCCTGTTCGAGGGGACGGTGCTGATGAAGCTCTGGTACTGGACCATGCATGGAAAGATCGCCACGGTGCGCGAGATCAAACTGCTGCAACTGGCCATCGCAGAATTGAAGACGCCCCGATCAGCCGCGCAGGCAGAGGCCGCTGCGAGCTTTCCAGATGAGACCTCGCTTGAACCGTCAGTGACGCCGCGACCCTCGTCGCCGCGCACGTGGCCGCGAATACTGACGATTCCGGTGTGGCTTCTGGCCGTGGCAGGCTTGGTTTATTTCGGCTGGCTACAAGGCCCGAGTGAACCGCGGCACGTGACTCCCTATTTTGAAAAGACGGTCAGCCCTGCCAACGGAGAGCCGGGCCGGGAATGGCAGCAAACCTTCGAGGTGGCCGAGCCGCGCCAGCGCTTCTATCCGCGGTTGCTGGCCGCGTCGAAGACGGCACGAGTTTGGATCAGCGTGGGCGCGGAGGGACAGGAACCGGTTTATGTCGGGCCGGTGGAGACCGGTGCGCGAATCAGTTTCGGCCACCCGACGCCGGGCCGCTACATTGTCAAAGGGCGGGTCGAGCAAGCGAACGGTACCGTGACGCTGCGCATCGGCGGGGTGGATGAAGTCCCCGGGGCGCCGAGCGTTGGCCGTCACTTTTTCCTGATGCTCAGCGCGGCGCTCACCATCGCCCTTCCGCTGGTTTGGCTGCAAAGCCGCTGGTTGCGGCGCATTGATCCGGAACTGGAACAGGAACTGGAGAAGTGAGCCCTCCAACCGCGGCAGCGTGGTGATGATTCCGCTGGCTCGTCTCGGTTTCTTGCAGGGGAGCAGAGGCAACTTGCCGGTCCCGGCTGGCAGCCTGCCGATCGGAATGCCAAGAAACGTCGCCGCGGCCATCGGCTGATTCCCTTCCCAAGAGCGACGCTCCCCATCTCACCGGACAGGTTGCCCAACGTGATGGGCCGGTGATCCGTGCGACCCTGCAAGTAATTGAAATGCGCCGTGGTTCCCGCTTGGGTCATCCGGGATGCTTGACTTCCACGGAGGACGGGCGCAGGTTGCTGCCGATCTTATTGGAGGAAGTGTTATGAAAGAATCTCTGTTGCTTCTCGCCGTCACGGTGCTGGTTCAGACTGCTGCGGTGGCTCAATTGCGCATCACCAAGTTCATCCCGGGGAGCGAACTCACGTGGACGAATGCCGCTCACGCGGGCGCCTATCATGTTGAGTGGTCAGGCGTCCCCAGCGGTCCTTGGCACCCGTTCGAGGGCTTCACCAACCTGAATCTGGTCTTGGCGGAAACCAATCGCGTCACGGTCCAGACTCCGCACTCCGATGCCCCGGTGTTTTATCGCGTGGCCTGGTTGCTCCCCGATCCGCTTGGCACGTGGGATTGCGGTGGGTTCGACACGAACGACAACCTCGTGTTCACAGGCCGACTTGGCGTCGCCTCAGTTACGACACTGAGCACGAACCCGCCGATCCTACGCGTGTCCGGGTGGAAGGACATCGGATACGCCGGAGCGGCGACGAATCAAACTGGGGAGTTGGGCTTGTACTTGGGTGCGGGAGAACTGGAAGGGACGCTTGACATCCGATCCGCGCAATTGTCCCTGTTCTGGCCGCCGGGGTGTCGCGATTGCGGGATGGTCCCCGGCGGCACGCTCTGGCCGAACAACTACACAGGTTATTGGGCGACCGAGACGATCTTCGGAACGAGGGGCGGCGGTCGTTTCCAAGCGAAACGGCGTTAACATTCTGCCGTGTCGCTTACTTCAGCGGTGCGATCTTGATATTGCGGTAAGCGACCGGGCCGTGGTTGCCTTGGAACATCAGTGGTCCACGCGCCTTTTCCTTGCCGTCCACACCGCCGGGAGTCGGCCCTTTCATTTCGACGTCTTCGTGGATGGTCACGCCGTTGAGGATGACTTTGAGGAACTTCGCGTTGGCGGTCTTTTTGCCGGCGGCATCGAACCTGGGTGCCAACCAGTGAATCTCGTACGCGTTCCATTCGCCCGGAGCCTTGTATTTCGGTTTTTGGGGCGGCTGCGCGCCATAAATCGCGCCCATGTCTCCTGGGCCGGGATTCGCGTCCCGCCCAAAACTATCGAGCACCTGCACCTCGTATTCGCCCATGACGTAGATGCCGCTGTTGGATTCCTTGGGCACCATCACTTCCAAAGTGATGATGGCATCGCCATGCAGCGCTTCGCTGTAAAGATCGAGACTCTGGCCGTGGGCCGCCGTGTGGTTGATCAACTGGTTTCCGTCCGGCGTGACCGCCAGCTTCTTGGGGTCGGAAGGATCAGGTTTGGCCGAGCCCACCTTCCACTGGCTCCGGGCACTGCCTTCAGTTCTGGCCTTCCAACCATCGAGGTTCTTGCCGTTGAACGGTTGGATGACGCCGTCCGATTGGGCTTGCGCGACAAAAGTTGCGGTCAGAAGGGAGAGACAAACGAATTCAATTGCGTGTTTCAGTTTCATGGCATGTTCACTGGTTGCCGTCGCGAACGAAATCGCGACGCGCCCGCAGAGTAGAGAACCACGAGGGACTTGTCCACCCGGGAGACTTCCGGACGCTAAAGGATTCCAAGCCAGTCAAAGACGCTCAGTCAACTCCCGAGGTTTGCCCGCCAAGCCGCGATGACCTGGTCGCTCACGGCGTCCACCTTCGAGTTGAGGTTCTGCTGCTCCGGGTGCGCCCGCAACCAGGCCACCGACTCGCGGATGCCCGCGTGGAACGGTTTGCGGCAATGAAAACCGGAGACGAAGCGTTTGATCTTTGTGTTGTCGAAGACGCCCGGATGCGCTTTGTCGCCTTTCAGGTTGCCGGCGATTTGCGGCGCGACTTCGCAGATGAAGTCGGTGGGCACCTTCACGATGTCCGCAGATGTCAAACCCACAGCGGCAGCGATCTCGGCGTAGATTTGATTCCACGTCAGCACCTCATCGCTGGTGATGTGAAACGCCTCGCCAATCGCCGCGGCGTTGCCCACCAGCCCGCAGAAGCCGGCGGCAAAGTCGCTCGCGGCGGTGAGCGTCCAGGGATTCTCGCCATCGTCGGGCACGAATACCGGCGCGCCTCGTTCCAACCGCGCGGCAAAGGCATAGCCCGCGCTGGAAACCACGTTGGGGATCCAGCTCTTCGAGTAGGTGTGGGAAGGCCGGACGATGGTCACAGGGAAACCGTCCTCGATCCGGCGCTGGAGCAGCCACTGTTCGCACTGAAGCTTCTTCTGCGCGTAATCCCACGCGGGATTGCCCAGTGGCGCGTCCTCCGTGAGGGGCAACCGGCGGGGCGGCTTGGCATAGACGGTGGCGGAACTGATGAAGAGGTATTGCCGCACCACGCTCTTGAACAACGCGTAGTCAGTCTGCACGTCGGGCAGGTCAAAGCCGAGGAAGTTGATGACCACCTCGGGTCGCACGCGGTTCAAGGCAGCCCGCAGGGCGGTGGGATCCTGGCGGTCGGCGCGGATGGCCTGATATTGGGGCGGCACAACACTCCGCCCGCGGGTCAAAACCCAGACTTCGTCCCCGCGCTGGTGCAGCAGCGTGGCGCACTCGGAGGAGATATTGCCCGTGCCACCGATGAACAGAATCTTCATAACGCCGAGTAAATGCCGAGGTTCGCCCTTGCAATGCAATCTCGAAAACACCTTTGAAACCAGAGACCGCAGTTCAACCACGGCTGGACACCGTTGGACACAGAGGCCAAGGGCTTAAGCATGACGAGCCCTTCACTCGACGGGTGAAGAGAATCCACGCGTCAGAATTGCTGTCAGTCGGTGTGCATTCGCAGTGTGAGTTAGTTTCCCCTATCCCAATTGTGTGATGCGGGTTGAAGCGAGCCGTCACGGGACGATTGAAATCAGGATGAAGATCGAGATCGAGACCTTTACCCGTGCCTGCGGCTTTTTCGGTTGTCGTTGCCGAGCGTCGTCTTCCGGTGGCTAACGTTGACAGCCCTTCGCCAGCCTTCCATGCTCAGCGGTAGCAATGGTTGAGCAGACCGTAGAAATCATTTCCAACGTGCGCGACACTGACGCGTATTTCCGTCTGGTGGTGCGTGCGCCACATATCGCACCGCTCGTCCAACCCGGGCAGTTTGCCCACCTCCGTATTCCATCGTTGAAGGACGCGCTGCTGCGCCGCCCATTCAGCATTTTCCAGGTTGCCTCGGACACCTTCTCGATTCTCTACAAGATCGTGGGCAAAGGCACCGAGGCTCTTGCGCGCATGTCTCCCGGCGAGGAATTGAGCGCGATCGGACCGCTCGGGCGCGGGTTTACCATTCCCACGCCGGGCGTCGAGATGCCTTTGTTGGTCGCCGGCGGCTACGGCATGGCCGCGCTGTATTTGCTGGCCCAGCGCTCCCCGCAGAAGGGTGTGGTCTTCGTGGGCGGGCGGCGCCGGGCGGACATTTTGTGCGAGTCGGAGTTCCGGGCGCTGGGGTGGGACGTGCGCGTGACCACCGAGGACGGCAGTCACGGTCAACGGGGGCTGGTAACGCAATCCTTGTTGATCGAACTCAACCGCGAGCGGACTGGCCGCAAGCTGTTCGCCTGCGGGCCAACCCCCATGCTGCATGCGGTGGGCAAGATTGCCTCCGACTTCCACGTGCCCGCCGAGCTTTCGATGGACGAACACATGTGCTGCGGCGTGGGCGTCTGCTTGGCGTGTGTGATTCCAATCCTGACGGACGGTGTTTGGGAATATCAGCGCACTTGTACTGAGGGGCCAGTGTTTGATTCCAAGCGGATTGCGTGGGAGGCGATGAGGTAAATAAAGAACCACGCCCAAAGGGCGTGGTTCTTCACTTGCACGCCATGGACATGCGTGTCCACCGGGCACACCCGGCCGATGTGCGTCAGCGGCATGAAGACACGGAAGAACTCCTCGCTCGCGTGGAGGATGCGCTTCGGATCTTCCCGCAAGTATTCGAGGGCCTCCGGGTGGCGACCGAGGTAAGCGATGATGGAGGAGATGCTATGGATGATCGTGTCGCGCCCACCGGCGAATGTCAGGTTGCCAAAACCCATCATCTCCTCGCGGGTCAGCCGCCGCCCGCGATACGTGGCTTTCGTCAGCGCGCTGAAGAAGTCATCGCCGGGATTCGCCTCCGCTCGGTCGAACTGTGCATGCAGGTAGTCTTCCAGCACGATGCCTTTCTTGAATGTGCCGCCGGTGACTTTGAACACGTGAATGCCCCAGCCAATCCACGTGTCCGCCTCCGACTCCGGCACGTTGAGCAGGTAAGTGAGTGCGCGCGACTGCACGGGCAGAGCGAACTCATTCACGACCTCGATGGACTCGCGGCCCAGCGCCTCGGATAGCTTTCCTCTGATCAACGCCTCCACCTGGGCGATCACCTCGGGCAGCTTGGCGCGCTGAAAGAACGGTTCGACGATGGCGCGATAGTCCGTGTGCTCGGGTGGGTTGGTCTCGATGGGCAACTGCCGCATCGTGCGCACCTCTTCTTCGGAGGGAATGGGCACGCGAAACGGCGCGTCGGAACTGAACGTCCTCCAGTCTCTTGCCGCCTCGCGCACATCGGCGTGGCGCAGGATCATGGGAATCGGTTCGCCCTGGAACGGGCACTGGAGCGTGGCGTTCTTCCTCCGCGCCTCGCGAAATGGATCGGGGACCTTACCCATGGGAGCAAGAAGTCCACCGGCCAAAGGGGTCAAGAACAGGGCTCATTGGCGGACAATATGACTCATGCACGCCGAGTGACAAGTCGCACACGCCTGCCCGGTGATCCTCGGTCGTGGGATGACAGGGCGACGGGCCACTCTCCTCGTCGGCGACGACTTTCGGCGGGGGAACTGAAACTGGAGTGTCTGTCCTTACAACGGTGGGGGCTGCGGGAACTTCTCGCTCGTACCGCGTCCCCACAAGATGGTGCCCCTGCGAGTGTTCCGCTTCTTCCCCAAGCGATATCGGAATGACGGCTACAGCGCGGGATTCAAGAGAAGTGCGGTGCTCGCTGCGGCTTTTGCTTGAGCCGGACGGTGGCCATCGGCGAGAGTCTGTGCCAATGAAAGCTGTCCGACTCCTCGCCCCCGGGCGTCCACTGGAAAACTGCGACCTCCCAACGCCGCAGCCCGTACCCGGCGAAGCGCTCGTCCGCGTGCGTGCCGCTGGCATCCGCCATTCGGACGCTCATTATCGAGCAGGGCGTTCCCGCGTTGAACCGCTGCCTCTCACACCCGGTCATGAGATCGCTGGTGTGGTGGAGCAGGGGAGTGGCGGCTTTGTTTCGGGCGACCGCGTGTGTGTTCACTACATGGCTACCTGCGGGCACTGCACTTGGTGCGACCGCGGCCAGGAACAATTCTGCGTCTCCGGCAAGATGATCGGCAAACACCGCGACGGCGGCTACGCCGAGTTCATCACCGTGCCGGCGCGCAGCCTGTTCCGATTACCGGCCGAAATCTCCTTTGAACACGGCGCGATCATGATGTGTTCCTCGGCCACGTCGCTGCACGCGCTGTTGAAGGCCCGGCTCAAACCCGGCGAAGCCGTCGCCATCTTCGGCTGCGGGGGACTCGGCGCGTCGGCCATCCAACTTGCCCGTGCGCTTGGTGCGGACACCGTGTTCGGCGTGGACCTGCACCCCGCCAAGCTTCAGCTCGCCGCCCAGCTCGGCGCGCAACCCGTGGATGCCCGGCAGGACGATCCCGCCTCCCAACTCCTCGGCCTCACTCAGGGCTGCGGCGTGGACGTGGCCCTCGATCTCGTCGGCACGCCCGCCACGCTCGAAGCCGCTGTCCGCGCCCTCGCCATCCAGGGGCGCGTGGCCGTCGTGGGGATTGGCGATGAGCCCACGCGGATTTCCCCCTACCAGCAACTGATCAACCGGGAAGCGGAAATAATCGGCGTGTCCGACCATCTGGCGCAGGAAATCCCGTTGCTCCTGAAGTTCGCTCGCAACGGCAAGCTTCGGCTTGCAGATGTGGTGACCCGCACTGTGCCGCTGGAGGCGAGGGCTATCAACGAAACGCTTGACCTGCTGGAGCGGGGGAGCGAAAACCTGCGGGTGGTCATCAAGCCCTGAACCCCACTCATGTCGCACCTGCATTCCGTGGGACGGGCGCATACAGCCGCCTCCAGCTTTTTGCGAACTTGAGCGGTTCAATTCTGCTGCCCGGAGTCGAAGGCTCGACGGTATGTAACCCAGGAGCGCGAGATCAGTCAAAATGCGGAGACCGGCTGCAAGCCAGTCCTAAGGATCGAATGTGGCTAGCCGGCTTTTGGTTGAGACCAAAAAGGCGAACGGGAAACCGTTCGCCTTTCAAGTCTCCGCAACTGCGCGTAAGAGCGCGGCCAAAAATCGCGGCGGTCCACCGGTCGCCGCCATGCTGCTCAATAACGGTAGTGCTCGGCCTTGTAGGGACCTTCGATCGGCACCCCGAGGTAATCCGCTTGTTTCTGGGTCAGCTTGGTGAGCTTCACGCCGATGCGGTCGAGGTGCAGGCGGGCGACTTCTTCGTCCAGCTTCTTGGGCAGGCGATAGACACCGATCTTGTTCGTCTCACGGTTGGCCCAGAGGTCCATCTGCGCGAGGCACTGGTTGGTAAAGCTGTTGCTCATCACGAAGCTCGGATGCCCGGTGGCGCAGCCGAGGTTCACGAGACGGCCTTCGGCCAGCAGATAAATCGTGCGGCCGTTGGGCAACACGTATTTGTCATACTGCGGCTTGACATTGATTTTCTCCACACTTTTCAGGGTGTTCAGGCGGTCCACTTGGATCTCGTTGTCGAAGTGGCCGATGTTACACACGATCGCTTGGTCCTTCATTTTGAGGATGTGCTCGAGCGTAATGACGTCGCAATTGCCGGTGGTCGTCACGTAGTTGTCGCCGATGCCGGGCGTGTCTTCGAGCGTGGTGACTGGATGATTTCAAAAACTTCCTCCCTCTCCGCGCTCGGGAGAGGGCCGGGGTGAGGTGCTTTGGGAAAAATGTTTTTCGCTCGGGCAACACTTCCAATCGAACGCGCCACGACGTTCGATTAAGGACCGGTTCGTGAGTCCAGCTTGCAGGCGGGCATCACGCGGACAACGTGCGTGGGCCGAACAGGCGAATCACTTCAACGCAACGGCGTGGAGTCGCGCAGAAAACCGCGAACCACGCCAATGGCGCGAAAGGAATTGCCGCCACAGAACGCATGGAACGCAAAAGCGGTCAATCCCCTGACTTCCGATAAACCAGTTCACCCCGTTCGACAACGAACTTCACTGGAATCTTCGGGTTGTTTATGTCCTTCCCACCCGACTCATGCCACTTGGTTTCCCACTTTGTGAAGTAAGGCTCAAGCCCACCCGGTTTCATCCGGTAAATCGCCTGCAACTCAATACCTTGGTAAACGGCGAACACCCAATCCACTTGACGATACTTGGCGAGAATAGTTGGATTCATGTGGTGGTGCGTTGAGAAACTCTGCGTCAGAAGCGTGTTCACCGACTTCAACTCGTATTCACGGCCCTCCTCATCGCGGGCATCGTTCCCCTCGCGGCTGCCGATTCCCTTGAGGCCGGTGATCAGAAGCAATTGCAGCAGCTTGCCACCGTTGTCTTGGAAAATGTCGCCAATGCCGTGCTTTGAAGCGAGCGCCTGATACTCCCGGATGTAGGGAAACAACCGGTCAAGTTCCGTTTTGTCCGGGTGCGGTTTCATCGCTTTCCCTCCTGTAACAACGAAGGCAGCGACATTTCCACCGCCGCCGCCAGCCGTTCCATGTTATCTATCGAGACATTCCGTTCCGCCCGCTCCACAGAGCCGACGTAAGTGCGATGCAAGTTCGCCAGTTCCGCCAAGTCTTCCTGCGAAAGCCCTTTCGCCAGCCTTGCCTTGCGCAGGTTTTCGGCGAAAATGCGGCGAGCTGATGGCTTGGTTTTCAACGGTGGCAGACTACCGAAGTTGACGACTTTACGGCTACAGCCTTAAAGTAGCGCATGACTCTGGAACAACAGACGCCCGCCTACCTCACCAACTGGGGGGCGGCGTATTGCGGCGACTCGCTTGACCTGCTCGCCGCGCTGCCGGATTCCAGCGTCAACCTCGTTCTCACCAGCCCGCCGTTTGCCCTCCAGCGCGAAAAGGAATACGGCAACAAAGCCCAGCACGAATACGTCACGTGGCTTGCAAACTTCGCCCGGCTCGTCCATCGCAAGCTCAAGGACGACGGCAGCTTTGTCCTCGACCTCGGCGGCGCTTACGAACCCGGCTCGCCCACGCGCAGTCTCTACAACTTCCGCGTCCCGATCCATTTTTGCGACGAACTCGGCTTCCACCTCGCCGAAGATTTCTACTGGTTCAACCCGTCCAAGCTGCCCAGCCCCATCGAATGGGTCAACAAACGCAAGCTCCGCGCGAAGGACGCAGTCAACACCGTCTGGTGGTTCGGCAAAACCCGCTCGCCCAAGGCCAACGTCTCCAAGGTGCTCGCCGAATACAGCGAACGGATGAAGAAACTGCTCGAAGACCCGGAAGGTTTTTACACGCCCAAGAAACGCCCGTCCGGCCACGACATTGGCAAAGCCTTCGCCAAAGACAATGGCGGCGCGATTCCGCCCAACCTCCTGCAAATCTCGAATTCCGAATCCAACGGCAGCTACCTGCGCGGCTGCAAAACCGTCGGCGTGAAAGGCCATCCCGCCCGCTTCCCTGCGAAGCTGCCGGAGTTTTTCATCCGCTTCCTCACTGAACCAGGCGACCTCGTGCTGGACATTTTTGCCGGCTCAAACACCACCGGCCACGTCGCCGAATGCGAAGGTCGCAAATGGCTCGCCTTTGAGGAACGCCTCGATTACCTCGCCGCATCCTCCTTCCGCTTTTTTGCTGACGCCGCGACCGACGTCGAACTCAAAGCGGCCCACGCCGCGATTCTCCACGGCAAAACCGCTGACCTGCGCCGCGACGTTTTCCAAGTCGCGCAACCAACGCCGCGCAATGGCAACGTCCATAAACCGGCAACGCCGTCGCAAGGGGTGTTGGTGCTGGCGGAAAGAGTAGGCGCTTACCGCGTGAGAACCGCGAGTTCGCTTAACAAATCAAAACGAAAGGCATGACCCATGGATATTCCCGCTGGAAAACAGAAGAGTCTTGGTCAGGCGATTGATGAACTCATCCAAGCTCTTGAAACGCTCGACGAAAGCAGCCGACAGACAGCCATCCGAGCAGCATGTGAACACCTCAAAATTGGATTGCCTGCTGCTGAGAGAACAGGCGCGTCATCCTTGCAAGCTTCTGCGTCGCCGGGTGGCCAAGATGCTGCGCAAACTATTCGTGTGCCGGACATCAAATCGCTTAAGGAAGAAAAGCAGCCCTCATCAGCGAACGAGATGGCCGCGCTGGTGGCCTATTATCTATCAGAGCTTGCGCCGCCAAAAGAGCGTCAAGCTCATGTAACTTTCGAGGACATGGTCAAATTCTTTAAGCCATTCTATCCTCTGCCGAAAGCGCCTCGGCAGCTCCTTCCGAATGCAAAAAACGCGGGCTACTTCGACAGTCTCGGCGATGGCAAATACCGGCTGAATCCTGTCGGATACAATTTGGTCGCCCATAATCTCCCGCGCACTGGAACAGAGTCACGACCGGTAAAACCGAGAAAGCCTCGCAAGCAGGTGGACAAGAAGTCGAAGCGCAGGCAGTAACAAACTGCTGCCAGAGTTGCGGTCAATTGCGATGAGCGACCATATCCAGGAGGTCAGCAAAGCTTTGGAATCGGTTGAGCGGAGTTTGCGGAAAATCAAAGCACTCCACGTAAACTCAGCCGAAACCAAAGAGAGTGTCCGCGATTTCGTCCGAGCATACTTTGAACGGTCACGGCCGGCGTTGCTTGCCTCTGTTTCAGGTGAACAAGAACTGGCCAGGCTGGACGGCTTGATGCAGGACTTGTTGCGCTATAGTCAGCGCCGCACCAACGTTGATGATTACCGGCGTTGTTTGAGTGCGTCAAAACGAGCTATCTCGGAAATCGAGCTCCGCTCTTTGAACTCTCTCGGCCATCCGCCATTGCTCACACCGTTTGAGCCTCGCCAGATGCGAATCCTTGAAAGCCTCAGAAAAATAAATCCAGCCGCTGCGGACGCTTACGAACAAGGGCTGACCGATCTCAAGGCGGGAGGCAGAAGATCCTGGCGAGGAACTGCTGTGGAGTTTCGGGAATCACTTCGCGAATTGCTCGACATGTTAGCCCCGGACTCGGAAGTGACGAAGCAACCCGGCTTCAAACTCGAGCCGGAAACAAAAGGGCCAACAATGAGGCAGAAAACCGTGTTCATTCTCCGAGCGCGCCATCCGAAGGATTCTCAGTCGAAGGCATTCACGGATGCACTTGCGGTTGTCGAAGATTCAATCGGCAAGTTTGTGCGCTCGGTTTACACGCAATCATCCGTGCGCGTTCATGTGGCAAGCTCACAGGATGAGGTCCGAAGAATCCGAGATTACGTCACGCTCTTGCTGGGGGAGTTGTTAGAGGTAAAAGACTGACGCGAGCTAAAGCCGCTGCACTTTCGCTGAAAAAGGCCAACGGTTTCCCGTTCGCCTTTCGTGTCTTCAGATATTGAATTCGCTCAGTAGCGGTAGTGCTCGGACTTGTATGGCCCTTCAACCGGCACGCCGAGATAGTCGGCTTGTTTTTTGGTGAGCTTGGTCAGCTTCACGCCGATGCGTTCGAGGTGCAGGCGGGCGACTTCTTCGTCCAGCTTCTTGGGCAGGCGATACACGCCAACCTTGTTCGTATCCTTGTTCTTCCACAGGTCCAATTGCGCGAGGCATTGGTTGGTGAAGCTGTTGCTCATCACGAAACTCGGATGACCGGTGGCGCAGCCGAGGTTCACGAGGCGGCCTTCGGCCAGCAGATAAATCGTGCGGCCGTTCGGCAACACGTATTTGTCATACTGCGGCTTCACATTGATTTTCTTCACGCCCTTCAACGTGTTGAGCCGGTCCACTTGAATCTCGTTGTCGAAGTGGCCGATGTTACACACGATCGCTTGGTCCTTCATCCTGAGGATGTGCTCAAGCGTGATGACGTCGCAATTGCCGGTGGTCGTCACGTAGATGTCGCCCGTGCCGAGGGTGTCTTCGACCGTGGTGACCTCGAAGCCTTCCATGGCTGCTTGCAACGCGTTGATGGGGTCAATTTCGGTGACGATGACGCGTGCTCCAAAGCCGCGGAGCGAGTGGGCGCTGCCCTTGCCGACGTCGCCGTAGCCGCAGACGACCGCGACCTTGCCGGCGATCATCACATCGGTGGCCCGCTTGATGCCGTCGGCCAGCGATTCGCGGCAGCCGTAAAGGTTGTCGAACTTGGACTTGGTGACGGAGTC
>CAZJTM010000134.1:0-18135 GCA_964548925.1 uncultured Verrucomicrobiota bacterium
GTTGCTCTTCACGAAACTCTTCACGTCGGGCGGGACGCTGCTGGACGGCTACACCCACGGTTACAACCCGGGCAATCAGCGGACGCAGCAGGTGTTCACGACGCGCAACTACGTGGATTAGACCTATGACGGCCTCGGGCAGTTGAAGACGGCGAAGGGCAAGGAATCGGGCGGGACGAGCCGGGCGTTGGAGCAGATGGGTTACACGTATGATGCCGCCGGGAACCTCAATTACCGGACGAACAACGCCTTCGTGCAGACATTTGGCGTGAACAATCTCAACGAGCTGACGACGGGGACGCGAAGCGGGACGTTGACGGTGGCGGAACGTCCTCATCGAGGTCACCAACGAGTGCAACGTGCGCTATGATCACGCCATCCTGCGCCCCGCGCGTCCATTAACTGATCGAGCGCGTGAAGGTGATGCAGGCGGGCGGGCGACGGCTCCTGGCCGGCACTTCCTACGGTGGCGGAACCATCCCCAAGGAAAACGTGGTGCGTGCCTTGGACTTCCTGCTCCTCCACGGCAACGGCGTGTCGAACCCCGACCGCATCGCCGAGATGGTCCGCCAGACCTGCGCTGTGCCGGGTTACACGCCCAAGCCGACACTCTTCAAGGAAGACGACCACTTCGAGTTCGACCAACCGAAGAACAACTTCATCGCCGCTGTGGGCGAACGCGCGTCGTGGGGTTACTTCGACTTCCGGATGAAGGGCGAGGGTTTCGATGAAAGCTATCCACCAACGGATGGCGAGGAGGCTCCGCACGGCCACGTCATACCCAAGTCCCACGCCCCGTTACCCCCGTGCTTCGGTCCTTTCCATCCGTTGGCAGATACCGAGAATTCACCCGAGCTGAATCTGCACCTGATTATCGACAACTATGGCATTCACAAAGCACCCAAGATGAAGAGTTGGCTCCAATCGCAAAATGCCCGACGCCAAAAGCAATGTCGGGATGACCGCACGGTGCTGCATTTCACGCCCACCAGCAGTTCGTGGATGAATCTGGTCGGGCGTTTCATTTGGGATTCGAGTGAAGACGCGCTGCGGGGGCCGCAGGCGCTGTTGGCGAGCCGAGCTACCAAGTTGCCACCCTGACACTGCACCATTACTGTAGGGCGATGGCTGAAAGAGTCCCCGTCCGAACCAAGCTCGGCGAACTGCCGCACCGGCCCGGCATTTACCTGATGAAGGACCGGTTCGGCACGGTCATTTATGTCGGCAAGGCGCGCGACCTCCGCAAGCGCGTGAGCCAGTATTTTCAGCCTTCCCGCCGCATGGGCTGGGACCTCAAGTTCCGCGCGCTGGTGGACACAATCCACGACTTCGACGTGCATGTCGTCAAGAGCGAGCCGGAAGCGCTGTTGCTTGAAGGCAAGCTCATCAAGGAGTTCCACCCGAAATACAACGTCAGCTTCCGCGACGACAAACGCTTCCTGATGGTCAAGGTGAACCTAAACGACCCGATCCCACGGTTCACGTTCACGCGCCTGCGCACCGACGACGGCGCGCGTTACTACGGGCCGTTTGCGGACTCCCTGTCACTCCGCCGCGTGCTGCACCTGGCGCGGCATGAGTTCAACCTGCGCGGCTGCCGCCCGCTTACGCCGGGTGAGGCCGACTACAAGCATTGCCTCTATGCGCATCTGAAGCATTGCACCGCGCCGTGCATCGGCAACGTGACGCGCGAGCAATACCTCGAACAGGTCCGTGCCGCATGCGATTTCCTCGAAGGCCAATGCGCCGGGATGCAGGAACAACTGGAGACCGAGATGAAGCTGGCCGCCGCCGAGCAGAACTACGAGCGTGCCGCGCAGATGCGCGACTTGCTGACGGCGCTGAAGCGCACCACGCGCAAGGAGGAAAAGTTCGAGCGCGTGCCCTACACCCTGCCACTGGCAATTGATCCGGAGCGCGATTTGGCGGCACTCGGCGAAGCGCTCGGCTTGCCGGCCCCGCCGCAACGCATCGAAGGCTTCGACATCTCGAACATCAGCGGCACGCTCAAGGTCGCGAGTGTCGTCAGCTTCCGGAACGGGCGACCGGACCGCGCGAATTACCGGCGGATGCAAATCAAGGCGGTGGAAGGCCAGGACGACTTCGCCTGCATGGCCGAGGCGGTGCGGCGGCGTTACACCCGCCTTTTGGGCGAAATCCGAAATCCGAAATCTGAAATCCGAAATCGAAACGAGGGAGGCGAGGCGATCCCGCAGGAACTGCAGAAGGTGGTGGACGAAACCAGCGAGTGTGTGCGCTGCGGCAAACCAACACCCTCCGCGCTCCGCTCTTCTTCCTCCTCCCTGCCGAACCTGATCCTGGTTGACGGCGGCAAGGGGCAACTCGGCGCGGCCTGCGAGGAACTTGCCAAACTGGGTTTGCCGGACCTGCCGGTCATTGGCTTGGCGAAAGAGTTCGAGGAGATCTACCGCCCGGGCCACAGCGAACCGTTGCGGCTGGGGCTGGATCATCCCGCGCTGAAGTTGCTCCAGCGCATCCGCGACGAGTCGCATCGCGTCGCCAATTCGTACAACGCGCAACTGCGCCTGCGGAAGATATCCGAGAGCCTCTTGGACGAGTTCCCTGGCATTGGCGAAGCGCGCAAGGCGGCGTTGTTGAAGAAGTTCGGCTCGGTCCAACGGCTGCGTCTGGCGAGCGTTGAGCAACTGGCCGAGGTGCCCGGTTTTGGCGGCAAGGCGGCCAGAGAGTTGAAGAAGTTCCTGGAGGCGAGATCGCCGGCCGCAGTTCGGGCTGCGAGTTCCAATTCCTGATAAGCTGTCATCGCAGGAAGGGAGGCTGAACACAGCGCGGTGGCGCGCGCCCGTCGGCGGCTTCCTGGCCGCGTGGCAACAACTCTTGGACGGCGCGATCACGCCCGCGTTTGAAAGCGGCTCGCGTGTCCTCTGCTGGATTCACAGCGAACCGGATTGTTTATGGCCGACAGACGCCCGCACTGCCAGCGACATGGATGCCGGCGATTTCGCCGACTTTGAGGGCGCGGTTGTAGGTGGCGACTTCATTAATCAACCCGTCCGCCGCCGATTGCGGCCAGGAAGACGCGACGACCAAGTTCACCCGCGTTTAGCATGGCGCGGGGCCGGCGGCGAGCACGGTCATCGGCGCATTGCTCACTCCCACATAGGCGATGGCACTATGCGGCGCGCGAAGGATCGTCAATCAGCGATGCAGTCCCGCGCCGCCGGCCGCGTGTAACGCACGAACCTCGGCGGCGGACAGGGCGCGGCTGAAGAGCATGACTTCGTCCAACCCTCCCTGGAACATAAATCCGGACCGCCCCGACATTTGCCAACCCGCTGCCGTGGGCAAATCCGGCGCGGCATCCGTTGTCTGCGTGGCAAGGACACCGTTGGTGCAAATCGAATAGGTGTTGCCAGCCCGAACCACCGCGACCATCGTCCAAACGCCACCCGCCACAGGCACGCCAAATTCAAATTGGAGACTGCCGTTGGGGCTGCGGTAATCGCACCAGAACGAACCATCATGCAGACTGAAATTGAAGCGGTTCACGTCGGTGGAATCCGGTCGCGTCCAGATAACACTTTGGTTGCCGCTCGAATCCGGACGTAACCAGCAGACCAGGCTCGCGTCCCCCGGTTGATGGAAGGGGAACATTGCACTCACGAATCCCCGCTCGTTGCCGCTAAACACGAAGCCCTGACCCACTTTTCCCTCCCCAAACAGCGGCCCACCTTCCGGAACCACGGGAATCCCACCGGGCGCGAGGTCGAGATAGTGCCCGTCCCCCGGCCACCATCCTTCGGGAGCAGCAAACGGCTGTACTTCCAGCGTCGCCGGCGGCGCGCTGGTTATGGAAACGCCGGCCGCATCGGTGATGATGACTGTGTAGTTGCCGGCATCGGCCGCCTGTGGGTTGAGCAAGTTGAGCGTGGCGCTGGTCTGTCCCGGGAGGTTGGTTCCGCCGCGCCGCCATTGATAGCTGAACGGCCCCGTGCCGCTGGGCGTGACGCTCAGTGATCCATCGGCGACCCCGGCAAACGCGGTGGAGTTCTGCGGCAAGCTCACCAGTTTCAATTCCTGCCAAAGGCCCAGGCGATAGAAGGCCCGCGGCCAACCGGCGAGGATCGGCACGGGCACATTCATCGGGTCGGCCGTGACCGGGAAGGGCGTGACCAGCGCCTGCCAGGGGCCGGTGAGCGTGGGCGCGACTTGCACGTAACACGACTCGTTGGTCAGGCACTGGATTTCCAGCGGAAGGACCTGGGCGTTGCTCACCGTCTGCGGCGCGCCGACTTGCAGGATGCGCAAGGCGGAAAGCCAGCCCACGTTGTCCAGCAACACTTGTTCGCCGGCATCCCCGGTGAGCTCAAACACGAGCGGCTCCCACGCCCGATTCACCGCCGCCGGCACGGGCAGGCGCGCGTGTTGCATCGTGTTCGTCACGGGGTCCGCGGCCTGAATGACCCCGAGCGTGTAGCCACCGAGACTGACCTCCAAACGACCACGATTCGTCAGAAACAAGTAATCGAATTCGAGGAAGCCCAGATCAACGCCTTCCAAGGTCAGTTGCGTGATCGCGGCCAACCGGCGGGTGGTGAGTTGCGCGGCGAAATTGGTCGAGCCGGCCGGGAAAGTGACGATTTGCACGCTGCCCGTGTCCGGCGCAAAAGACGTCCAGCCCTCCAGATCGCCGGTTTGGAAATCACCGTTGCCCGCACCCCGCACCTGCGGGGCCGGCGAGGTGGCATGTTCCAAGATCAGCGCGCTGCTGTAGCCCCAAAAGCGTGGCTCCCATGTGTAACCGCCCCAACCCGGTCCGCCCGGTGGTGTTGTTCCCGCCCAAGGTGACGGGTCGCTCCAGGAATGGAGCACCCAAAGAGTTGCCAGCCCGGACTGGCGCAGGGTGCCCGGCACACTCAAGAATTTGATGCGAGGCGGATTGCCGCCCGATGCAATAACCATCCCGCTCATTCCACCCGGAGAAAGAGGCATCCCCGCTGGATCCAATTTCGCAGCCAAACCACCCATGATGCCGGTTTGGACTGGATCATATCGTGCCGTGGTGCCGTACTCGCTGTAAGTCCAGTAACCCCACTGTCCGGGGACGTAATCCCCGCGGTACAGCAGACCCGCCGAGACGATATTGGAGATGCCGCCGGCCTCGATGCCGTAACCCCGCGGGCCATCGAGCGGACTGATTCCGTAAGTGAGATAATCGGTGAGTGCCACCGAAGTGGTCAACCGGTCGGCCAGCGCGGGCCAGGCGTTGACGATCAGCAGCGATGCCAGCGCGAGGCGGCTGGTTCTTACAAGCGATGTGCGGCGTTTGCCGTGCGGCGCGTTTTCAGGCACGGCGTTGCTTCCAGTTGTTTTCATAAGAACTTGGTTGATTGTGGCGAACGAGCGGCCCCCGCGCAATACCTCGAGTGAACATCAGCAATTCTCGTTTCAACGGGGTCAATCTCCCCCGTGAGGGCACACCCGACCCACCTCCGCACGAAACCGCCCCATTGTAGGCCGGACGCCCTCACCCGGCGACCTTATCTGGTCCAAAATGTGAATGGCTGGAGTGAACTGGTTGTCACCTGAGGCGCTCGGATGCAACCGTCTCGGCCCACCGTCGGCAGAACCGTGTAACGCTCCGCCGCGACTCGGCGGGAGTGGTGAAACCCGGGCGGGTGTTCGTTTCAGTGTCGTCGGCCAATGAATGTTTGGTCACGCCGTCATTGGTCATCAAGCGCGAAGGGAGCCACTGTCGCCCAAATCCGTAGCCAACTGAGGGGAATGCGAGCGGGGACGGGCGGCGCTACAAGTTCACGGTGCGCACAGAGAGGAGCTTAGACAGCGCCATCTACCAGGTGACGTTTGCCATGAAGCCGGGCGAGTGGGAGGAGCACCGGCTGCGGCTCAAAGATTTCGTGCCCAGCTTCCGTGGCCGTTTGCTCGCGGGCGAGCCGCCCTTGGACGCCGCTCAAATTGTCTCCGTCGGCTTCTTGATTTCGGAAAAGCAAGCCAGGCCGTTCCGGTTGGAAATCGCCTGGATCAAAGCGGCGAAGTCACCACCGGCATAAAGCCAGCGACACGAAATCTGATTTTGGTTTCCGGTGGTCAGTTCGACGAGCGGTTGGCGGCGTACGACGGTTTTGACATAGAGCGGCGGATTGACGATATCCTATCCCCCGTTTACGGTGAGGCCGCCGTTGAAAACCAGAGCCACGATGAACACCTTCGCGCCCCTCTCCCGCCGCCTCTTCCTCAAACGCACCTCCGCCGCGCTTGTCCTCGCCGCCGCGCCGCAGGTTGTTCCCTCCTCTGTTCTCGGCCTCGACGGCCAGACCGCGCCGAGCAATCGCATCACGGTCGGTTTTATCGGCACGGGCAGCCACGGTGTGGGGTGGAATCTCGGGCCGTTTCTCCGGCACAAGGACGCGCAGGTGGTGGCTGCGTGCGACGTGGACAGCCGGCATCTGTTCCGCGCATCCGAGACGATCAACGACCGCTACAAGAACGAAGACTGTTTCGCGACGAAAGATTTCCGTGAGGTGCTGGCCCGGAAGGACATTGACGCGGTGATGATTTCCACGCCGGATCACTGGCATACGTTGATCAGCCTGCTGGCGATTCAAGCCGGCAAAGACGTGCAGTGCGAAAAGCCCACGCTCACCATCAACGAGGGTAAGCTGCTCGTCCAAGCCGTCCGCAAACATAAGAAGGTTTTCCAGACCAGCACCGAGGATCGCGCTGTGCCGGAGTACCACCGGATGGCCGAACTCGTGCGCAATGGCCGCATTGGCAGGCTCCAGCGTATCGAGGTGATCCTGCCCAAGCAGCCGGACAAGCCCGGCGATCCCACACCGCAACCCGTCCCGCCGGAGCTGGATTACGAAATGTGGCTCGGGCCCGCACCCTACGCGCCCTACACGCCCGACCGGGTCCATTTCAACTTCCGCTGGATCCAGGATTACTCCGGTGGGATCATCTGCGATTGGGGCGCGCACCTGTTCGACACGGCGCAATGGGCCAACGACACCGAGCGCAGCGGGCCGGTGGAGGTGGAGGGCACAGGAACGTTTTGGGAGGGCGGCCTCTACAACACGGTCAAGGACTACGACGTCACCTATCGTTATGCGAACGGCGTGGTGATGACCTGCAAACCCGGCAACCCGAGCATCAAGTTCATCGGCACGGACGGCTGGGTCGGAAACACCGGTTGGCGCGGCCCGGTCGAAGCCAGCTCGCCGGAAATCCTAAATTCCAAGATCGGCCCGGAGGAACTGCATCTCTACACGAACCCGAACGGCGAACACGATGACTTCCTCCAGTGCGTGAAGAGCCGCCAGGATCCGTATTTCCCTGTGGACATCGGCCATCGCGTCTCGACGGTCTGCCACCTCGCCAACATCGCCATCAAGACGGGTCGGAAGTTGAAATGGTCGTCCGAGCAGGAGCAGTTCATCGGCGACGACGACGCGAACAAACTGCTCGACCGCCCGCGCCGCAAACCGTGGGAGCTGCCGAAAGTGTGATTGGCTTAGGCAACATGACTGAGCGTTGGACGGTGGAACTAGCTTTGGTAGGTTCTGGCCGGGAATTGCGCATGGCGCTCGCTCAGCCAGAAAGCACGGTCCTTGTCTGTGCAGCAGCCAATGGCACGAGGACGATTGCCGAGACGACCTAAAGACTATGTCACGACGCTGGATTGGAATTGACCCCCGCCCACCTCGTGGGTTGACGCGGGAACAAGCAGCTATATGGGCTGTGGTCCACGAGGCGTTTGGCGCGGTCTGGCTGTCGTTGGACCTAGCTAACCGCTTGCTCGAACAACAGAAACCAATTGATCAAATCGTGAAGAAGCTCGCTAAAACCAGACGCCGTCCGGAGGCAACAGCCCTTTCCAAGCAACAAACAGCCGTTGGAGAACTGATGTGTGCGGCTGTACGGGAGTATTCTGAATCCCGCTATGCCGCCAGTTGGTGTTCGGGTATCGAACATCTTCTTTGGGATGAAGTCGTATTGAGAAAAGAAGACGCCTACGAACGCGTCTGCGCCCGATTGCACAAGTTGGCGGGTAGCGGCTGTTGGAGGCGGCCACGGCAGCGATCGCTCTTTGCGGAGGGGCTGAAGCTCTTGTCTGAGAGGTATGGAATATGGTTCTACTACGAGCGCGGAAAAGGAGAGAAAGCCATTCGGCTCAAAGAATGGCTGCCATTGCACGAAGCATGGATGCAGAGGGGAATCGAGCAGCGCATGCCATATGACAAGGTTTGGGAGTTGGCAAACTGGGAATTGGGGGACCCGAGAGACAAACCCGTTCCTCCCATGCCAAGAATCAAGTTACCGCCTATCAAGCCGAAATGATGAACCCACCCCTGTCGCACCTCGAAACACGCGTTAGCAAAGCTGTCGCTGTCTATTGGTCCACACGTCGCCGTCAGTCAGTCAAGCAAGGCTCCGCCGGCACGCGCGATCAAGGAGCGCGTAGCGCTGTCACAGGCGGCGCGCAGATGGATGGTTTCATCTCCTTGTTCCGGGAACTGATCGTGGAAGCAGGGATTCAGGAAGAGCACATCTTTCACAATGCGGCGCTTGAATTACCTGGCTTCTTCCGTCCAACCAAGGAGTGGGACCTGTTGGTGGTTCGGGATGGTCAGCTCATTCTTGCCCTGGAAGCGAAGTCGCAGGTCGGGCCATCGTTCGGCAACAACTTCAACAATCGCACCGAGGAGGCGATGGGCAGCGCACTGGACTTATGGACGGCGTATCGCGAGGGCGCGTTCAACAAGACGATCCGCCCTTGGCTCGGCTACGTGTTTCTGCTGGAAGACCGCGAGGCATCGCGCCGTCCGGTGAAGGTGAAGGAACCGCATTTCAAGGTGTTCCCGGAATTCGTGAATGCCTCCTACGCCAAACGCTATGAGCTGTTCTGCCGGAAACTCGTTCGAGAGCGGCACTACAACGCCTCGGCGTTCCTGCTGTCCGAACCCAAGACTGGGTTGAAGGGAGCTTTCACCGAAGTCGCCGAGGACTTAACCTCTCTCCAGTTCGCGAAATCGCTGGCTGCGCACGTTGCCGCCTATCGCGATTAAACTGATGAAGCATCCTGAAAGCAACGGTACGCCGACGACGCACCGCCTCTTCCAAGGCGACGCGCGGAGCTTTCCGTACATCGCGGACGAATCCGTCCACCTCGCAGTCACGTCGCCGCCCTACTGGAGGCTGAAGCGCTACAATGAGCGTCCGGGGCAAATGGGGCACATCGAGGACTACGAAGAGTTTCTGGAGGACCTCCGGAAAGTCTGGGCCGAGTGCTATCGCGTGCTGGTGCCGGGCGGGCGGCTTGTTTGCGTGGTGGGCGACGTCTGCCTGTCGCGACGCGAGCATGGCCGACACGTCGTCGTGCCACTGCACGCGGACATCTGTGTGCTCTGCCGGAAGCTCGGTTTCGACAATTTGAATCCAATCATCTGGCACAAGATTTCCAACGCCGTCTTCGAGGCGAACACCAGCAGCAAGTTCCTCGGCAAGCCTTACGAGCCGAACGCCATCGTTAAGAACGACATCGAATTTATCCTGATGCAGCGCAAGCCCGGCGGCTACCGCCAGCCGACCGAAGAACAGCGCCGGCTCAGCATGATTCCAAAGGACGATTTCAACGAGTGGTTTCGGCAGATTTGGACACTCACTGGAGCCTCGACGAAGGAACACCCTGCACCGTTCCCTCTGGAACTGGCCACACGGCTTGTACGGATGTTCTCTTTCCACGGCGATACGGTGCTCGACCCGTTTTGTGGGAGTGGCACGACCATGCTGGCCGCGATGAAATGGGAACGTAACAGCCTGGGCATTGAGATTGATCCTGATTACTGCCGAATGGCCGCGCGCCGGATTCTGGACGAAAACCAGAACCTATTCTCAACGACCGACTTCGAGTGTGTTCACGCCCCAGCGATCGAAGAAGATGCCCTGGTCTTGCACGAAAAGCCGACGCCCTACCGTGTGAGCAAACCGCCCCGGAAAAAGGTCAGGTCCAAATGAAAACCACGATCCTGCAGTCTCTCACCCTCTGCGCCAGCATTTCTGTGTGTGCGCCGACCGCGAGCGCCAGCCTTACTCTAGCAAGTGGCGGCAAGCCGCGCTGCATCGTCCTCCAGCTGGCCGGGGCCACAGCCCCAGAGCAGCATGCGGTCACTGAACTCGTTTCACACCTGAACCAGATCACCGGTGCGCGTTTCGAGGTTCAGACCAACGCCACCGAAGCACCGAAGAACGCCATCATCGTCGGGCAGGGCGCACTGGCGGCGAAGCTGTTCCCAGAGGTTGATTTCGCCAAGCTCGGCGACGAGGAGTTCGTCATCCGCACGAAAGGCGACCACCTGTTGCTCGCGGGCGGCAGGCCGCGCGGCACGATCTACGCCGTGGACCGCTTTCTCCAGGACCAGTGCGGCGTGCGTTGGTGGACGCCGTGGGCCACGAACATTCCGCACCGTGCCACGCTGCGCATTTCCGAACTGAACGTCCGCGTCCAGCCGCCCTTCGAGTATCGCGAGCCGTTCTGGTATCAGGGCTTTGATCCGCTCTGGAAGACGCGCAACTTCGCGAACGGCGAGAACCACCGCATTCCCGCTGAGTGGGGCGGCTGCATTCGCTACAAGGGTTTTGCTCACACGTTCTATCCACTCGTGCCGCCGGAGCAGCACTTCGCCACGCATCCCGAGTGGTACAGCCTCATCAACGGCAAGCGCACGCACGATCACGCCCAGCTTTGCCTCTCGAATCCGGAACTGCGGGACTTTGTCGTCGGGCGCGTGAAGGAGTGGCTGCGCGAATCGCCGGACGCCAGCATCATTTCGGTGACGCAAAACGACTGGCACGGCCAGTGTCAGTGCCCGGACTGCAAGGCAATTGACGACGCCGAGGGCGGCCCATCCGGCAGCATGCTCGCGTTTGTGAATTACATCGCCGAGAAAATCGAGCCCGAGTTCCCGCGCGTGGCGGTGGACACGTTCGCCTACCAATACACACGCAAGCCGCCGAAGACGATCCAGCCCCGGCCCAACGTCATCGTCCGGCTCTGCAGCATCGAGTGCAACTTCCGCGAGCCGCTGGATCATTCGTCGAACGCCGCGTTCCTCGCCGATCTCGAAGGCTGGTCAAAGATTTGCCGGCGGCTCTACATCTGGGATTACACCACGGACTTCGCCGCTTACCTGATGCCGCATCCGAATTGGTTCACGCTGGGCGCAAACGTGCGCATCTTCCAGAAATACGGTGTGCGCGGCGTCTTCGAGCAAGGCGCGTATCAAGGCTACGGCAACGAGATGGGCGAACTGCGCGCGTGGGTGCTGGCGCAACTCCTCTGGAATCCGCAGCAAGATGACCGCGCGCTCATCAACGAATTCCTCGAAGGCTACTACGGCAAGGCGGCGGCAAGACCCATCGGGCGCTACCTCCAGCTCATGCACGAGGCGTCGAAAGGCTTTTACCTCGGCTGCTTCACGCGACAGAACGCCCCGCATCGCACAGCGAAGGTGCTGATCGAAGCGGAGCGGTTTTGGCAGGAAGCGGAGAGGGCCGTGGCCAACGATTCGGAACTCACGGCCCGCGTGCGATTGAGCCATCTACCGGTGCGTTTCGCCTTCCTGCGTGAATGGGAGTTGCTCCGCCATGCCGCTTGGGAACAAGGCTTGGCTTGGCCGTTGCCGGAGTCGCGCAAAGCGGTGGCGGAGGAATTCCGCACCGTTGCCAAAGGAGTGCCCGGCAAGCCGTGGACAGTCGTTCACCCGATGCGAGAGTCCGGGCTGACGGTGGACAAGTTTTTGGAAGCTTTTGCCCAGGACCCGCCGAAGCGCGATTTCGGCTCGTCACCTCCGAAGCGCGCGGCCAAGCCCAAACCACCCACGGATGTGGAACGCGGCGTCTGGCAAAAAGCCGTGGACGTTCAAGATGGCATCGCGTGGCTCGCAAATCCGGGTGAATGGGCCGAGGTCCGATTCGATGCGGTCGCGTCCGATACCCGCGCCGTCTGGATGCCCGGCAGCCACAAGGAGTGGGCTTGCGCCTTCGTAGGCGGCAGCTTGCCGGAGAAGGTGCGTACGGGGCGCTGGCAGGTCTATGCCGTCGTGCGCGTTGAACCCACGTCCGGCGTGAAGCCCGATGCTGTGGCTTTCACCGCTGGTGTCTATGACGAGAAGACGCGCAAGTCGCCCGCCAGCCTGAGTGTGAAGCTGGATCAAATCGGCCAAGGCTATCGTTCCCACTTGCTCGGCACGGTGGACATGACGCCGGATTGTCAGGTCTGGATTGCGCCGGGCGCGGACCAGACGACTCAAGCCGTTTGGGTGGATCGAGTCTTCTTTGTGCCGGCTTCCTGAGCCACAGCTTTGCCCCATGAAACCACTCCTCCGTGAGATCGAGCAAGCCCGGCGACGGATTGCCGGCGGTGTGCTCGTTTCGCCTTGCATCGAGTCGGCGGCGTTGTCCGAGCTGACCGGCATGCGCATCTGCTGCAAGCTCGACAACCTCCAGCGCACCGGGAGCTTCAAGGAACGCGGCGCGCGGAACGCCCTGCTTCAACTGACGCCCGACCAGCGCCGCCGCGGCGTCATTGCGGCGTCCGCCGGCAACCATGCGCTCGGCCTGGCCTATCACGGCGCACAACTTGACATTCCTGTCACCGTTGTAATGCCGCTCTTCGCGCCGTTGATCAAGAGCAGCACCTGCCGCCGGCTCGGGGCGCGGGTCATTCTGCACGGCGACACGTTTGCCGCCGCGCGCGAGGAAGCGGATCGCTTGAGCCGGGAGCACGGCTTCAAGTACATCCACGGTTACGACGATCCGGCGATTATCGCCGGCCAGGGCACGATGGGGCTGGAAATTCTGGAGCAAGTCCGCGACGTGGAGGCGGTCATCGTGCCCATCGGTGGCGGCGGCCTGATTGCCGGCGTGTCGGCGGCCATCAAAGCCAGGCGACCCAAGGTGCGCATCGTCGGCGTGGAATCGTTCCGTGCGCCGACCCTGACCAAGGCTCTGCGCGCGGGGCGGCCGGTCAAGATCGCCGGCGCGACGACGCTCGCCGACGGTTTGGCCGTGCCGCAGATCGGCGCGAACTCGTTTGCCATCGCGCGGAAGTGCGTGGACGAAGTGGTCCGTGTTAGTGAAGACGAAATCGCGCTGGCGATCCTGCGCATTTTGGAGTTGGAGAAGACCGTCGTCGAAGGCGCGGGCGCGACCCCGCTGGCAGCCTGTTTGTCCGGCAAGTTGCCACACCTCCGCGGCAAGTGCGTGGTGCTGGCGCTGTGTGGCGGGAACATTGACCCGAACATCCTGGATCGTGTGATCGAGAAAGGCTTGGTGGCCGATGGCCGGCTGACGCGCTTCACGGCCTCCATCAGCGACCGGCCGGGCGGCTTGGCCAGACTCGCGCGGTTGCTTGCTGACGCTGGCGCCAGCATCAAGGAGGTGACGCATGACCGCGCGTTCGCCGGGGCGGATGTCTCGACTGTGAACGTCTTTTGCACCATTGAGACGCGCGACCACGCCCACATTCGGGAGGTGCATCGGCTGCTTCGGCAAGCCAGAGTTCGCTTCTGCCGAACAATCCGCTGAGACGGTGGCGCGTCTGCATTGGGTGGCATGGCGCGCTCACAGAGAAGCCAAAGCGCGAGCCGGATTTGCTCAACGGGTCAGTCGCGAGCCCGGGGCGCAGGAGTGCGCTGCTGACCGAGTTCGGCCAGCGAAGAACCCTGGGAAAATCCACCCTGAAATGAAATGCCGCGAAGTCTTCCGGGCGGATGTCGCGGGCGGCGCACCGAAGCGTAGAGTCATCCTTGATGAGCTGTGAAGAGAAGGACTTCTGCCATCCGACAATGTCCCCTCAGTGCCCGGCAGAGTTCATCTCCGGGCTGACGAGAGCACGATGGACCGAAGGGCCATCTCGTCCCCGGGGCGCGGTTGAGCGGCTGGCTCGATGGCCACGCCGGTGAGGAGACCTCGATATTCAGGCGACGAGGCGAGGTCGAGATGGTAGGTGTGAAACTTGCCGTCAGGCTTCAACTCCACGGTCAGGCTTTTGCTTATGTCGAACTTGTCATCGTCAAGAAGCCTCCAGAAGATCCGTGCAGTTGCAGCTTGCCCCTGGTACGCGACCTCCAAGTCCATTGATGGGGCAGTTTCCGCACGCCAGCACTGAATGGCGCTGGCCAGGTGTGGCTTGCCCGCGCCGAACTTGATTCGCCACTCTCCGCTCAGAGGGAAACCGCCATCTGTGGCATTGCGCATCGTCCAGTGCTGTCGATCCGTGACAAAGCGCCAGGCGGGCGGCGTCCGGGTGGCCATCGCGTTGCAGCGCTTGCGGATTTCGGCCAGGCTGCCGACGACGAATGCGGTGCGGTGTTCGTAAACAATGTTGTGGTCGAAGTTCTCGACGTGGATCGGGGCCACATACGCCGTCGAACCATCCTTGGGATCGTCTGATCGGGCGTCGCCGTGAATCCCTCCATGATACTCCCCACCGTCGTCCTTGAATACACCCAAGCCCCAATCGCGGTCGTCCACGAGGGCAGCCCAGCGTTCCGTCGCCACAAACCGCGTCCACGGCCAGGGCTTCCTCCAATCGTTCGTGACCTGCGTCAGTGTGTCCTGCGTAAAAGGCATGTCGCCCGTATAAGTCATCAAGCGCGAGAGCTTGGAGATCGTATAGACGGCCGGCAGTTCCTGCGGACAGGGCCGGTAGGCCGTCTTGTCTGAGCGCTGGTTGGTGCAGCGGTAGCGCATGTGAATGACGGGACCTTCGAGGCGCGTCCACGTTTCAAAAAGGCAGTCTCCGGGGACGTTGTCCAGCGGCCACTGTTTGGGAATGCACTTGATGTAGATTTGCTTCCCGTCGTTCCGGTGCTCGACCACTTCCGAAGGATTGTTGTAGCAGTCGCCCGTTTGAATCGGATTCCAGCCCAAGCCGGCCCACGCACGATGGGGTTTCTTGTCGCCAACCTCGTAGGGCCACGGGCCGGAGTAATGCGACATCTGGATTTGGCGGCCGAGGTCCGCGCTGTTGATGATGTTGCCCGGATGGTCCTTGCTGGAAATGAAGGTCACCGCGCCTCCCAAGGCCAGGTCCATCCCAATGCGCACTTCGCCGTTGTCCAGGAACGTCATTTTGGGCGCGGGTTGCCGTGACTGCCCGGCCGGAGTGTTGAGGGCGCTCAGCAGGATGAAGCCCAGCCAAACGCAAAGTCTCGATGGGATTTGCATGGGCATCAGCCGACCAATTCGTTTTTCGGCGCGCTGCGGATCAACTCGAAGCGGACTGCAAGTTGACGCAGATGAATCACCCGGCCGCCAGCGCGCGGTTCATGCGCTGGATCGCCTCGTCAATCTCGTCCGTGCTCTTGAAGCCGATCACCACACAGTCAATCTCCGGTTGCGCCATCGCAAAGCGCATCGCCTTCTCGCGGTCATCGGGGTTCTTGAAATCGCCGTCGCCGACAAGCTTCATGCCGATCACGCCGTGACCTTTCGCGTGCATGGTCTTGATTTCTTTCATCACCGCGCTGACGTGAGTTTCATCGCTTGTGGCATTCCAGGTCTCGGCGGGGGTGTCCATGTGGGCTCCCTGCGGATTCACGCGGACGAGATGAATCTCGGTCCAATCCGAGGCGGCGGCGGTCCGGAGGGCTGGCAGGCTGTGGCACGAAACGCCCTTGGCGCGAATCCACTTCTTTTCCTTGGCCTCATTGAAGCCGTCCAGCACGCGCTTCATCGCGTCCGTCCAACCGTCCTTGACCATGCAGTGGACCAGCATCGAGTCAATGTAGTCGGTGTCATAGACCTTGCGGTGGTTGTCAATGGCGGCCAGCACGTTTTCCGGTGTGCCGCCAATCTTGGACTGCAGGAAGAGCTTTTCGCGGGGCAGGCCTTTGATGGCAGCACCGATCCAATCGAAGGTCCGGTAGCTCTGGGCGCAGTCTATGTACGTAATGCCCTGGTCGTAGGCGTAGCGGATGAGCCGATTGAACGCCTCCTGGCCCAGCTCGCGTTGGACGTTGCCGCTGTTGCTGCCGGCGCCGAAGCCCAGACGGCTACACTTAAGGCCGGTCTTGCCCAGTGCGACTTGGTCCGCTGCGGTGCGTTTGGGCTTTTCGGCCGCGAAGAGGTTACGGGGATTGAAGATTGCGGCGCTGGCCAAGGCTGCGGTGGTGCCCAGGAATTGCCGCCGGTTGAGTTGGTTTGTGTTCATCGTTACCTGACGATTTAGGCTGTGTCCGGGGCTGCCGTCAATCAGCGATTACTGCCCGTGACTGGCCTGACGCAACGATGCTGAAACTTCCACCTGACGCGCCCGGTTGGAAAGGGCATGATCCCGTCCGTCAATCGTATGACACTTATTGCCATCCGCAACCGAAGTGCTGCTCCCCTGAGCAGAATAGAGCCTGGCATGGTGCTGCTTTCCGTTCTGCTGCTCGTCCTCCTCGGGGGGGCTGCGGGTCCGGCCACTGGCTTCGCTGCGGAGGCAAAGCGCACGGTGTCCACCAATCGTCCGGTCAGCTATGAGGCGTTCGGTGCGGTCGGCGACGGCGTGGCTGACGACCTGCCGGCCATCGTCGAGGCGCACGCGTTCGCCAATGCCCACGGCCTGTCGGTCCAGGCCAGGCCCGGAGCCACCTATCACCTCGGTCGCCGGGCACTCACTGCCATCATTGCCACTGACACCGACTGGGGCACGGCGCGGTTCATCATTGACGATACCGATGTCGAAAACCACCGTGCGTCGCTCTTCGCCGTCCGCTCGCTGCTTGAGCCCGTGATGCTGTCCATCCCGCGGCTGACCCGCGACCAGCGGTGTCTCGACGTGAAACCGCCTCGCGACTGCTGGGTGCGGGTGGAGAATGACCGCCAGCGACGCTACATCCGCCGCGGCCTCAACCAGAACAACGGTTCGATCCAGCGCGATTGCTTCATCCTGCGCCGGGACGGCACCATCGAGGGCGCCATTGACTGGGACTACGACACGATCACGCGCGTCGAAGCCCGCCCCTTGGACGAGCGGCCGTTGATCCTCAAAGGCGGGGTCTTCACCACCACCGCCAACCGGATGAAACAAGCCAAGGGTTACAATTACTGGTCGCGGAACATCGCCATTCACCGCTCGAACACCACCGTCGTGGGCCTGACCCATCACGTCGTGGGCGAGACGGATGTTGGCCATCCCTACGCCGGGTTCCTCGCGGTAAGCAGTTGCGCCAACGTCACGCTGCGCGACTGCTTCGTCACGGGCCACAAGACCTACTCGACCATCGGCGCCGCCGGCAAGCCTGTGAGCATGGGCTCTTACGATCTGAGCGCGAACGAGGTGGTCAACTTCACGATGATCGGCTGTCGCATGGACAACATCTGCGACGCCACCCGCTGGGGCGTCACCGGGGCCAACTTCTGCAAAAACATCCTGCTGGAGAACTGCACGCTCTCCCGCATGGATACCCACCAGGGCGTTTCCGGCACTTACACGATCCGCGGCTGCACGCTGGGCCATGCCGGGCTCAACGCCATCGGCCGGGGCACGTTGACGGTCGAGGACTCCACGCTGAACGGCCGGTCCCTGATCAACCTGCGCGGCGACTACGGCAGCACCTGGGAAGGCAACATCGTGATCCGCAACAGCCGCTGGATTCCCGCGTGCGGCGCGCCGGTCCAGCCCTACCTGCTCAACGCGGGCAACGACGGGCAACACGACTTCGGCTATCCCTGCTTCATGCCGCGGGAGATCATCATTGACGGCCTCATCATCGACGACCGACAGCACCCCAAAGATTACGCGGGCCCCTACCTATTCACCGACCCCGACGGCGGGACGTCGTCCACGGCGGCCCGCCCATTTCCCTACCGGCTGACCGAGCGGGTGACTCTCCGCAACCTGACGACGACCAGCGGACTGAAGCTCCGTGTGTCGCCGGATCCCGCGTTCGCTGCCAGCGTGCGGGTGATTGAGTTGAACTAAGCCGTATCCATGCAGTTGGTGCGCGCTGTGGCTGCGACGCCCCGTCGCGCTGAAGGCGACTTCACTTTGGGTGGCCGTATACTTGGAAATGCCGGTTTCGACGTTTACGTAGTGTCCGGCGTTAGACTCGAAGCGGTGCTCTGGTAGTGGGTTTGATGAGCTGT
>CAZJTM010000135.1:0-16365 GCA_964548925.1 uncultured Verrucomicrobiota bacterium
TCATGCCGACAGAGTAACGCTATCAGAGACTAGAGGGAAGGGGATATGCAGAACAACTGCATTTGAGGTTCGGTTCCGACGCGACTTGCGCGCAGTCAAGGTGCCGGAACAAAGTCTGGCGTTTCTCGCAGCGGCGAAACCTTAAGGCAAAACCAGACAGTTTTGCGCCTTTCTGCTTGGCGGGCACGGCGGGTACGGTGACAGCGAAAGAAGCAGGGGACAAAGAAGCAGCGCGGACACTCGACGCTTTGGTCGCATCGGCGTCGCAAGCAAGCGCTCACTTCAACTCCAGCACCACGACCGACTTCGCCGGCAGCTTCGCCGTGAAACCGCCGTCCGTCACCTTGCAGTCGCCAAACGCTGCGGGCTTCACGGTCTCCGGTTTGTCGAAGGTGTTGTGCGCCTGCATCGCGTCCGCCGTCACCACGCGACCGGAAATGTTCTGCCGTTTCGTGCCCTGCAATTCGCAAGTCACTTCTGCCGCCGCGTTTGGATTCAGGTTGCAGAGCGAGACATGGATGACGCCCGCCTTGTCCCGCGACACCGACACGCTGAGGCCGGGGACTTTGTCATCGCCCCTCACATAGTCCGCACACGTCAGGTCCGTCGGCAGCAGCGTGGCGTCGTGATGCACGGTGTACATCTCAAAGACGTAGTAGGTCGGCGTGACCAGCATCTTCTCCTTGTCCGTAAGGATCATCGCCTGGAGCACGTTGATGGTCTGGGCGATGTTCGCCATCTTCACGCGGTCGCAATGCTGGTTGAAGATGTTCAGCGTGAGGCCGGCGACCAGCGCATCGCGCAGCGAGTTCTGCTGGTAAAGGAAGCCGCCCTGCGTGCCGGGCTCGACGTTGTGCCACGTGCCCCATTCGTCCACGATCATCCCGACGCGCTTCTGCGGATCGGCCTTATCCATGATCGCGCCGTGCTTCGTCACCAACTCCTCCATCTTCGTCGCCTGAAACATCGTGTTGTGCCAATCCGCCTCCTCGAACTTCGTCGCCGAGCCTTTGTCCTGCCAATTGCCACGCAGCACGGTGTAGTAGTGGAGCGAGAGGCCGTTCATCTGCCGCGCCGCCTGGCCCATCAGCACCTCGGTCCAATTGTAGTTGAACGAGTCTGCGCCGCAGGCGATGCGATAAATCCGGTTGCCCGGGTAGTTCTTCACGAATGTATTGAACCGCCGGTAATTGTCCGCGTAGAACTCCGGCCGCATGTTGCCGCCGCAACCCCAGCTCTCGTTGCCCACGCCGAAGTAGGCGAGCTTCCACGGCTTGTCGCGCCCGTTCTGGCGACGAAGATTCGCCATCGGCGATTGCGCATCGGACGTGATGTACTCCACCCACTCCATCATCTCCTGCGGCGTGCCGCTGCCGACATTGCCGCAGATGTAAGCGTCGCACCCGAGCTGCTCGACCAGGTCCAGGAACTCGTGCGTGCCGAAGTGGTTGTTCTCCACCACGCCGCCCCAGTGCGTGTTGATCATTGCGGGCCGCTTCTCGCGCGGGCCGATGCCGTCCTTCCAATGATACTCATCGGCGAAACAGCCGCCCGGCCAGCGCAGCACCGGCACTTTGATCTGCTTGAGCGCCGCCACCACGTCGTTGCGGATGCCGCGCGTGTTCGGGATGGCACTGTCCTCGCCCACCCAGATGCCCTCGTAAATGCAGCGCCCGAGGTGTTCGGAGAAATGTCCGTAAATGTTCCGGTTGATGGTCTGCTTGCCCTGATCGGCGTGGATCACGAGGCGGTTAGCGGGAGTGGAGTCTTGAGCCAAGGCGGTAGCGTAACTCAGCGCGACAACAGCTAACACGGTATATGTTGAGAATGTGGTTTTCATGGTGGCTGCTTTCGATACTTCGTCGCGGCGCTCTGCCGAGCGCCGCCACGCTGTCACGCGTTTCTCGCGGCGGTGCGAAGCTCAATCAGCTTCTTCATCACATCCGACAGATTGCCCGTCCACTCGGTTGTGCCGAGGGCGTCGTGGAGTTTGCGGTAGAGCGGATAGAGGTGTTGGTAAACCGCATGCGCCTTCGGGTTCGGTTTGAAGATGCGCGGCTTGAGACCGGTCATCGCTTTCTGCGCCGAGGCGTAATCCTTGTGTGCACCGGCCACGACAGCGCCGGCGATGGCGGCGCCCAAGGCGCAGGTTTGCGCGGAGCGGCTCACCTTCATCGGGCGACCGGTGACGTCAGCGTAAATCTGCATGACCACCGGGTTCTTTTCCGCGATGCCGCCGCAGTTGATGATTTGCTCGACCTTCACGCCGTATTCCTCGAAGCGGTTGATGATCGTCAGCGCGCCAAACGCCGTCGCTTCGATCAACGCCCGGTAAATTTCTGCCGGCGTGGTGTAAAGCGTTTGCCCGAGCAGCAGGCCGGTAAGGCGCTGGTCCACGAGGATGGTGCGGTTGCCGTTGTTCCAATCCAGCGCGAGCAGGCCGCTCTCACCGGGCTTGAGCTTGGCCGCGTCCGCCGTGAGCGCTTCGTGCGTGCCCGCCTTGCCGCCGGGCTGGATGTAGTTCACGAACCAGTTGAAGATGTCGCCCACCGCCGATTGGCCGGCTTCGAGACCGAAGAAGCCCGGCAGGATGCTGCCGTTGACGATGCCGCACAGGCCTGGGATGTCCGCCAGCGGCTCCGTAGTGGGACAGGCATCCTGCCTGTCAATGCCCCCCACAGGCGAGACGCCCGTGCCACTACCACCCAAGGGTACAACCATCATGTCGCAGGTGCTCGTGCCGATGATCTTCACGAGCGCGCCCGGTGCGATGCCGCTGCCCACGCCGCCGAGATGCGCGTCGAACGCGCCGACCGCCACGGGAATGCCCGCGGGCAAACCAGTGCGCTTCGCCCAATTCGCCGTGAGGCCGCCGACCGCGCGATCAATCGTGTGCGCCTTCGGACGCAGCCGCGCGCGCAATTCGCCGAGCTTGGGATCGAGCTGGCCGAGGAATTCCGCGTCCGGGTAGCCGCCCCAGTTGTCGTTGTACATCGCTTTGTGGCCGGCGGCGCAAACGCCCACGGTCAGCTTGTCCGGATGTTCCGTGCCGGTGAGCGCGGCGGGGATGTAATCGGCGCACTCGACCCACGTGTAGGCGGCGTCGAAAACCTCCGGCGCGGTGCGCAGGCAGTGGAGAATCTTGCTAAAGAACCATTCGCTGGAATACGTGCCGCCGCACTTGGCGAGGTATTGCGGGCGGAGCTTCTTGGCGAGCGCGGTGATCTCAGCGGCCTCGGCCACGCCGGTGTGATCCTTCCAGAGCCAGGCCATCGCGGCGGGGTTCTTGGCGAACTTCTTCTGGAACGCGAGCGGCTGGCCGTTGGCGTCCACCGGCAACGGCGTGCTGCCCGTGGTGTCCACGCCGATGCCGACGACCTGCTCGGACTTGAAGCCGCGCACGTTCTTCTTCGCGGCAGCCAGCGCCTTCTTGATCGTGATCTCGGCGCCCTTGATGTAGTCTGCGGGGTTTTGCCGGGCGAGGTTCGGGTCACGCGAGAGGATCACGCCGGCCGTGCCGGTTTCGTAGCCCCAGACGGCGGTGCCGACTTCCTTGCCGTTAGCCGTGTTGACGATGAGGGCGCGAACCGAGTTCGTGCCGTAGTCCAGTCCGATGGTATATTTCGTTTTCATTGGATTGTTGGTGTTGCGAATTCGACGCTTGAACTCAAATTCAACGGGTTTATTGCAATCTAGATTCTAGTTTGATCGCTCGTTGTCATCTCAGCTTCGGTTGAATTCAGATGCAATCAGGATGCACACGTAGCCATAGATCATCCGCACATCAAGGGGTTCGCCACCGCAACGCTTCCAGACGAATCGGTCCACCAAGTGAGCCCGGGCGGGCCGGAGGAATACCGGCAAGCCGCTTGGCATCTCTCGCGTCGCCATGCCAAGACAATTGCCGTCCGGCCCGAGGAAATCGGTGGAGGTGAGTCTGGAAACCAGAAACCCCAAGAGCTGGCCATCAGCGTCTTCGACTCGCGATTTCCCCATCACGGAAAAAGTGACCTCCCGCGCCCGGCCTCGCGGCTCACCGGTTGAAGTCCGGAAGTCGAAATTCAGACTGTTGAGAGGCATCTCGGCGATCATGCGCTCAGGGCCACAGCCGAATCGTATCCGGTGGGTCCTGATAAACAGCGAGTTCTGCTCTTCGAGTTCAACTGCGCACACCCAGCCGCCATCACGCGACTGGATCGAATACAGCCTTGAACAACCAAGCGGCTGTCGGGGGATCAGCACCTCCCGCACATCGGATGGAACCATCAAGCAGGACACACGCGACTCGGATGGCAGATTCATGGAATACTCGCCAGCAAGCTGCTCATGCCTTGATCTCGTCCTCCTCCAACACCCCCGCCTCCAGCACCTTGAATTGGACCTCCGCGTGTTTTCTTGCCAGTCGGCAGCGTGTCCATTTGCCCTGCAATTGGCGCAGCGCGTCTGCGCGTTCCGCCGCCGACAGCTTGCGCCATTTTACTTCCGCCACGATCAGAGCCTTGCGCTTGTCCGGGGCGGGCGCGACCAGGTCCAGTTCCACATCGCCGTCCCAGTAGCGTCGCGCGCCCGGATACCGCAGCCGGCAGAAATCCTCGAAGACCGTGGCGGCGTGTTCGTGGACCAACCTGGCGCGGTGGGGTGCGGGCAGCGTTCGCCAGAGCGATTGTTGCGGGGAATAGACCCGGAACCAGAAGCGCAACGAGGGGTCTTGGATGCGATAGAGAATCCGCTTTGTGGAGCGCAGGCTCTCGCCGAACGGCAGTTCACGCGCAAGCACAGATGCGTCCGAGAGTTGTTGGAAGACGCGCGAGAGGTTCGTCTGCGCCGTGGCGAGTCGGGCAGCGATTTCCGAGGGGCGATCGGCGCCGCGTCCGATGGCCTCCAGCACAGCCAGCGCGCTCAAACCGCTCACGCCTTCGTCGCGCAACAGGCGTTGCGGCTCCTGCTCCATGTAAGGCGCGAAGTCGAAGTAGAGCGCCTCCGCCAGTTCCACCGCCGATTGCCGGGGCTCGACGAACTCCCAGTATTTCGGCACGCCGCCAACGAGGGAGAATCTTCGGAACGATTCCATGTCGCCGGCCCTCAGGCGGCAGGCAGCACAGAACGCGCTGTAGCTCATGGGTTCGATGTGCAGGAGTTTTCGGGCGCGACCGAACAACGGCGCCGCCCGATGCAGGAACAGGCTGTGCATCATCCGTGTGCTGGAGCCGGCCAGAATCAACGTGCAACGGGCGGGCAGATCGTGATCCAGCCAGCGTTGCAGGCGGCTGGGCAGCGTGCGGTCGGCGGCGACCAGATAGGGAAATTCATCGAGGCAGAGCGTCCACGGCTGGCGTTGGACGCGCAGCAAGTCAAACATCTCGGTCCAAGTCTTCGGCGTCACCGCGGTGTCGAGGCGGCTGCGCAAGTCTTCAAAAACCTGCTGCACCTGCAAGTCCACGGGACCTTCGATGGCCTGGCTGTACCAGCCCTGTCTTTGCGTGAGCCACTCAACAAGCAAGCGTGTCTTTCCGACGCGGCGCCGACCGTAAACGGCCAGCAGACCACCTTTGGCCGCAGCCGCCTCCAACTCCTTCAGTTCGGCATCACGGTTGACAAAATCAAGCGCCATGAGACAGAGCGTAAAGGCGGAACTTGATGCCAGTCAAACATTATGCTTGGAGAGCATAATGTTGAGACGTGCTGCGACCATATGATTTGAAGGCTCACGCCACAAACCCGTTCTTCAGCCCGTACGCCACTTCGTTCCAACCCAACTCCTGCCGGAACTGGCGGAGTTTGGTATCGGCGTCAATGACCACGAGCTCGATGCCCGCGATCGTGGCGAAGTCTTCGAGCATCTCGGTCGTCACGGCCTGGCTGAAGCCGGTGTGATGCGCGCCGCCGGCATGAATCCACGCGGCACAGGCGTCGGCAAAATTCGGCTTTGGCACCCAAAGCGCTTGGGCAACCGGCAGCTTCGGCATCGGCTGTTCGGGCGCGACGACATCCACCTCGTTCACGAGCAGGCGGAAGCGGTTGCCCATGTCAATCAAGCTGGCGTTGAGGCCCGGTCCAGCAGGCGTGTTGAAGACGAGCCGCGCCGGATCGGCCTTGCCGCCGATGCCGAGCGGATGCACCTGCAACGACGGTTTGCCATCGGCAATGGTCGGACAGATTTCCAGCATGTGTGCGCCGAGGACTTTCTTACCGCCCGGATTGAGGTGGTATGTGTAATCCTCCATGAAGGACGTGCCGCCGGGCAGGCCGCTGGCCATGACTTTCATCGTGCGGAGCAGCGCCGCAGTCTTCCAATCACCTTCCGCGCCGAACCCGTAGCCGTCGGCCATCAGGCGTTGGGCGGAAATGCCGGGGAGCTGCACCAAACCGTGCAGATCCTCGAACGTGGTAGTGAAGCCTTTGAAGCCGCCTTCCTTCAGGAACGCGCGAAGGCCCAGTTCGATCTTTGCCGCCTCGCGGACCGATTCGTGCCGTGCGCCGCCCTTGCGCAAGTCAACCGCCACCTCGTAAGTGTCCTCGTATTCCTGAACGAGCTTGCTGATGGCGGCGGGGGTGACGGCGTTCACGCGTTGGACGAGGTCGCCCACGCCGTAGCCATTCACGGCAAAACCGAACTTCATTTGCGCGGCGACCTTGTCGCCTTCGGTGACCGCGACCTCGCGCATGTTGTCGCCGAACCGGCAGAACTTCGCGCCCTGCCAATCCGCCCACGCCGCCGCCGCCCGCGTCCACGCGCCGAGCTTCGCCTGCACGTCCGCCTCCTGCCAGAAACCCACGACGACTTTCCGGCTCAGGCGCATGCGGCTCATGATGAAGCCGTGCTCGCGATCGCCGTGCGCCGCCTGGTTCAGGTTCATGAAATCCATGTCAATCGTGGCCCAAGGGATGTCCTGGTTGAACTGCGTGTGCAGGTGGCAAATCGGCTTGCGCAGCAACTTGAGTCCGTTGATCCACATTTTCGACGGCGAGAACGTGTGGCACCAAGTGATGAGGCCGATGCACTCCGGCACGTTGTTCGCCTCCTGGCAGAGCGCGGAGATGTCGTCCGGCGTGGTCATCACCGGTTTGAAAACCAGTTTCACGGGAATGGCGGCGGCGGCATTGAGCGCCTTGGTGATTTCCTGTGAATGCTTGGCGACCTGTTTGAGCGTTTCCGGGCCGTAGAGATGCTGGCTGCCGGTGACGAACCAAACTTCGAGTTTCTTGAGGTTGATCATGATGTTTGAGTGCGTTGTTTGTTCCAATGGATCGGTCGGTTCAGATTCTTGTTTATCAGCAGGGATCCGCAGGCGCGGATAGGACCAGACGCTCGATGCCCACCGCCACCAAGCCCGCGGTGCGGCGGCGCGGCGCGGTTTCAACTTCCACTTCTCCGAAACGCGCCCACAGGGCGCCGCGTTGAATGGCGTGCGTGAGATACTGCAAAGCCACCAGAGGCAACTCCGTCAGGGCGCCGGTCAAAACGACGTGGCGCAGACCGATGACGTTCAGGGCGCCGGCGAGAATCACTGCGGCGGCTTCCAATGAGTGGGCAAGCCAGGGCTCCACTCCGCTTCGACCGATGCCGGTTCTCACCTCGGCCCATGTGGGATGGGGCATGCCGCGCGCTTCGGCGTAGCTCTCGATCAAGCCGCGCGTCGAAACCAGAGTTTCGAGGCAGCCCACGGCGCCACATCCACAGGGCCGGGTGTTGCCGTGGACCGGGGTGTGGCCCAATTCGCCGGAGATCGGGAGCGGATTTGCCTGCAACCGCCCGGCCACCAGCACCGCGCCGCCCACCCCGTCGCCAAAATCCACCAGCAGAAAGTCCTCGCGCTCCGGGGTGACGTATTGATGTCCCAGCGCCAAAGCCCGTTCCTCCTGCACCAAGACCACGGGCGCTTTCCAGACCTTCGCGACTTGTTCGCTCAAATCCACCCGCTCCGTCCAATGCAAATTCGGGGAGAAAAGCACGCGACCTCCTGGTTCGTCCAGGATGCCGGGCACACTTACTAGGACGCCGGCAAGCGGTTTGAAATTGAATTGCTTTGCCGCACGAGTCAGTTCACGCACCCACCCTGCGGCTGAATTCGGCGTGGGAAAAGTCGCCTGCCAGGCGTCCTCTCCGGAAACCCCCAAGGCCAGTGGTGTCAAACTTGTGTGCGTGACGCCCAGTTGGATGCCAATGAAACGCGGTTCGCTGCGATTCAGCCGCACCGTGCGACCGGGCCGTCCCAGCTTTGGCCTGCCGCCCTGCCGCGGCTCACCGTCGCGCCCATTGGAAAGCTCGGCTTCTTCCAGCACACCTTGGTGCAGGAGATCATCCACAATTTTCCCACAGGTCGGTTGACTTAGGCCCAGCGATTTGGCCAGGTCCGCCCGCGAAGCGACGCCCATCCGCTGCACCCGCGTCAGCAGCGCGAGCTTGTTCATCCGGCCCATCTCCGAGGGCACGACAATCATCGGGCGAAACCTCCAGGAGCGGCGACACGTTCCGCACAAACATGCCAGGCGACGGGTGGCAAGGCGCACCCGATCTGGCTTCCATCGCACAGCCTTTTCACACGGCACAGCATGTCTGGAGACTTTCTTAACAAACCAAAGTATGTCGGGAAAGAAGAATCTGCTGATGGAAGAACGCGCAGAACGCTCCGTCGCCCACAGGCAACGCTCGACTCTCGCGCGATAACGATCCCATGATCGGGCGCACCCGGGCAGTTGAGAACCAAGACCGGCAACGCGCGGCTAAACGTAGTCAGGGTAAAGCCGCCGGGCGCAGTCCGGGCAGATGGAGTGACTGAACTGCGCCTCGGACCGTTCGGTGATGTACTTCTCGATTTGGTTCCAGTACCCCTTGTCGTCCCGAATCTTCTTGCAAGCGGCACAGATGGGCAGAAGTCCCTGGAGTGTTTTGACCTCGCTGAGGGTGCGTTCCAATTCCTGGTTCTTCTGGTGGAGTTCCTCCAGGGTCGCGACCAGAGCAAGATGGGCTTCGACCGCATCCTTGATGGTGTGGAGCAGGTTCTCCGAAGGGGAAACCCAGCGGTTTTCCTTGGTGTCCACCGCGCAAATGGTGCCGAAAACCTTGCCGTCGGGCCAGAACACCGGAAAGCCCAGATAGGCAAAGATGCCGGCTTTCGCGGTCGGGGATTCGGCCCACTCCGGATCCTTGCGGGCGTCCACGACCTGAATCCGCTGGCGCTTGCGCGCGGCGGTTTCACAATACACGCCCAGCATGGGCATCCGCGTTCCGGACGGGAAAGGATTGTTGGGGCTCACATTGGAGCGAAACACCTCCAAATCCGGCGGCTCCAGCCGGTTGATCATCATACTCGGCACGGCAAGAAGGACGGAAATGGAATCCACCAGTCGTTGCCAGATCTCGACGATCTGGACCGGAATGTTTGCTGTTCGAGTTTCCAGTAGCACAAACTTGCGTCCCAAATACCGCGTCCCCGCGGTTGTTTTAGCCGCGCCAACATACGCCATCGGGAGTGACCGTCAACGGTTTGAATTCCGCCTTCGGTTTCTACAACGAGCCTCCGGATGCAGTTGCCTCGATGACCGCAGACAACGACAAGCAGGCTCTCGGTCGAGCGTGACCGTGGCCTCGGAACGGGGTTGAGGATGGCAGATTCTGTGAAAGAAGGACGCCGCGCAGTAAGCCGGCGAAGGCGCGCGGTGATGCCCGGTCACGGCCTGAAGTTCATGATGAGCCAACGGAAATTATCGCCCTTGTCCTCGATTCCGCCGCCGCCGGTCTGTCCGTTCTTGGTGCTCGTCCAGAGGGTGGACTGGCTGAAGAAAGCCTGGTCTGTCTGGAGGCGGACGTGCATGTCGCCGAAAAGCGCGTTGACTGCGAGGCCCTGCTTGAGCCCCGAACGATGAGTGATCATGTCCAGCCGGTATAGCAAATCGGAGGCAATCGCGTATTTCGATGTGAGCTCCGACGATTTGGTTGCGAAGCCGAGCGGGTTGAAGGCCGGCTTTGACGGCACCGTGCGCGTGGACAACAACTTCGTGCTCGATTGCGGGAAATAGGAGTACCCCGCGCGGATGCGGTCATTGCCGTTGAACACCGGCCAGCGGCCCGTCGCCTTGTCGAGGTACGTCTCGTAACTGCGTTCCACCAAGTAGGGTTCCGCGCCGGCCTTCAGCGTGACGCCGCTCAGACAATAGAAGATCTTGCCGTCGGCAATGGTCCTGGAGTCCAATAGGTACCCGAGATTCCGCGCCCCGGCCGAGTTCACGCTTCCTTCATAGAGATTGTAGGCCCGGTCCACGGCGTCGTTGTCGGTGTCCTTCAATTGCGCGGGCGGAATCTTGTCGCCGTTGTCGTTGCTGTAAATGGTGATGCCGTAGCCGATCTGCTTCAAGTGGTTGGCGCAGGATGATCTCCTGGCCCGCTCCTTGGCGCGGCCCAGGGCGGGTAACAACATTCCCGCCAAGATCGCGATGATCGCGATGACCACCAGCAATTCAATCAGGGTGAAGGCCGAAGCGGAGGCCGCTGAATCCCGCTTTGCAATCAATCCGAAGTGCGTTGATTTCATGCGTGCTGATTTGCGTTTTTGCCCGGCCACGAAAGGCATGCTCCCACGCGTGTCGGGCAGTGAAGTCAGGCTACACCTGCCGGGTGGCCTGTCAGCCCTGACGTGATGCAAAGTTGCTTGAAAATTGAGCACCGGGGTCCGCAGGCCAACCGCCGGGCGGCTTCTGGAGTCCCGACCTGCAGATTCCGGTGAGCCACTGTTTCGTTTCGGCAGGAAGCGTGTTTGACCCGTCCCGCTGCCTCCCCTACACTCACCACTCCTTTATGAAGATTCTGGTTTGCGATCCGATTTCGCCGAAAGGCGTGGCACTGCTTCAGCAGCGGGCCGAATTTCGCGTCGTCGTGCTGCCCAAACGGCTGTCCGAGGCGGAATTGCTGCCTCTGGTGGCGGACGCCACCGCCCTGCTTGTGCGCTCGGAAACCAAGGTAACCCGCAAGGTCATCGAGGCCGCGCCGAAACTCCGCGTGGTGGGCCGCGCCGGCGTGGGCGTGGACAACGTGGATGTGGAAGCCGCCACGCAGCGCGGGGTGGTGGTCATGAACACCCCTGGCGGCAACACCGTGTCCACTGCCGAGCTTTCCTTCGCCATGATCCTGGCGCTGGCGCGCAAAGTCCCGCAAGCCTGCGGCTCGATGGTGGCCGGCAAGTGGGATCGAAAACAGTTCGCCGGCGTTGAACTGGCCGGCAAGACCCTCGGCGTGCTCGGCATGGGCCGCATCGGCAGCGAAGTGGCCAAGCGCGCCCTCGCCTTCAACATGAAAGTCGTCGGCTACGATCCGTTCCTGACCGAAACCCGCGCCAAGGCGCTGGGCATCGAACTGGCCGCGGATTTGGACGACGTGTATCAGACCGCCGATTTCATCACGGTTCACATGCCCGTCACGGAATTGACGCGCGGCATGCTGAACGCGGCGGCCTTCTCAAAGATGAAACCCGGCGTGCGCATCGTGAACTGCGCGCGGGGGGAGATCATTGTTGAGAACGACCTGCTCGCCGCGCTGGACGCCGGCAGCGTGGCGGCGGCAGCGCTGGACGTGTTCGCGGAAGAACCGCTGCCTGCGGAACATCCCTTCCGCAAGCATCCGGGCATCACGTTGACGCCGCACTTGGGCGCGAGCACGGCCGAGGCCCAGGAGAAGTGCGGCATCGAAGTCGCCGAGGTGCTCACGTCTTACCTGCTCACCGGCGAGGTGCGCAACGCCGTGAACCTGCCGTTCCTCGACGCGAAGACTTACGCGCAGGTCAAGCCGTACATGACGCTGGGCGAGAAGTTGGGCAAGCTGCTGGCGCAACTCGCGCCCGCGCAGGTGGATCGCCTCCACATCACCTATGGCGGCAAGGCCCAGGAACTGCCGAACATTGACCCCGTGACCCGCGCCATCTTGTTGGGCTTCCTCTCGCGCGCCGCGGTGAAGGACTTGAACAACATCAATGTTCGCGGCATTGCGGCCACCCTGGGGCTGACCGTTGAGGAGAAGCGCTCGAACGAACCGGTGACGTTCAACGAATGGTTGCATGTCCAAGCGTTCAATGGCGCGGAAAAGGTGATTTCGGCCGGCGGCACCTTCTTCGGCTCGCCGAACAACCCGCGCATCGTGCGGCTTTACAGCACCCCGGTGGAGATGCCTATCACTGGGACAATGCTTTTGCTGACGAACAAAGACCGGCCCGGGATTGTCGGATACCTGGGCACCCTCTTGAGCCAGCACCAAGTCAACATTGCGAGCATGAGCCTGAGCCGCGACCAAGCCGGAGGTCACGCGCTGACGGTGCTGAATCTCGACAGCGTCCCGCCGCAAGGCGTGCTCGATCAACTCGAACGCGATCCCGACATCCGCAACGTCCATGTCATTCAGCTTTGACCGATACCACCTCATACCCACTTCCATGATCAGATACACCATCGGTTTTCTCTGCGCGGGGCTTCTGGCCGGCGCAGCCACTCCCGTCGCCGGCGCCGAAACCAACGCGCCCTCGGCCAAGCCCGCGGACCGGCTCGCGGCCCTGTTCGGCGATCCGGTCGTCGCCAAGGGCAAGGGTTTCGAGGTGAAACGCAGCCAACTGGACGCCTCGGTCATCACCTTCAAGGGCGCAATGGCCGCGCGCGGGCAGACCGTCTCGCCGTTGGAAATGGAGCGCTTGGAGCCGCAGTTGTTGGAAGAGTTGATCCGGCTGCGCCTGCTCCTGACCATCGCCACCGACGCGGATCGGGAAAAGGGGAAGGAACTCGGCGAGCAACGCATCAAGGCCGAGATCGAGCGCGCGGGTTCGGAGGAGAATGTCGCCCGGCAAGCCAAGGCCATCGGGCGCACCTTCGAAAGCTGGAAGGCCGAGATCATTGACGCGGCGATCGCCCGCACGATCTTGGACCGCGAGATCAAGGTCACCGTCACCGACGACGATGTGAAGAAGTTCTATGACGAGAATCCCGCGCGATTCGAACAGCCGGAGCAAGTCCGTATCAGCCACATTCTGTTCGCGACGCTGGACTTGAACACGCGCCTGCCGTTACCCGAGGCGCAAAAGGAGACCAAGCGCAAGCTGGCCGAGGAAGTTGTCAAACGCGCCCGGGCGGGAGAGGATTTTGTCAAGCTGGTGAAGGAATTCTCCGAGGACGCCAGCGTGAAGGACTCCGGGGGCGAGATCACATTTGATCGCGGCAGTCGCCAATTGCCGCCTGAATTCGTGGCTGCCGCCTTCTCCCTGAGTGAGAACCAGATCAGCGACGTGATCACCACCGTCGTGGGCTATCACGTCGTTAAGATGCTGGAGAAGACTCCCGCCAAGATGATCGAACTGGCCAAGGTGTCGGACCGCGTCAAAGAGGTCCTCACCCAGCAGGCCATCCAGGAACGACTGCCGGATTACTTTGAGAAGCTGATGAAGGAGGCCAACGTCGAGATCCTCGACGCGAAGCTGAAGCTTCCCGAGCGTGACACTGCCGCCACGGCAAAACCGGGCGACAAGAAATAATCGGCGCCCGTCAGTACTTCTTCGAGAATCGCTTGGGGGATTCTTCCGCCGTGGCCGCCCCGGTTGTTTCCGAGGACGGGGGGTGGCTTGCAGGAGTGGCTTGCGGCTTTGTCTCTGAGGCTGGGCCGGCGGGCTGCGCGGGCGACCCCACGGCTTCGACAAAGGCCAACCGCAAGGTCATAAGGCTCTGCTGGAGCAAGCGGCTTTCCTCACGGGAAAGATTGCCCTTGGTCTTGGCCTCAATCATTTCCAGTTGGTCAATGAACAGCCGCGCCGCGTCCAGATCGCGGGTGGTTTCGCCGGTCTGCGGGTTGGGCATCTTGCCCAACAACATCAGGGCGAGGTTGGTTTGCTGCAGCACCAGTTGTGCGAACAAGGCCGCCTGCCAGTCCTCATGGGAAGGGGCGTCCGCGCCGGTTTCCAAAGGATGGGTGTCATTCATGTTTGTCGCCGCCATGTTCCTTGATTTCCGCCCGCAGGAAAAGCACCAATCGCCGCAACCGCGTTTCGAGGTCGAGCGTTTCCAAGATGGATTGCCGCCGGTCGGCCCCACGCAGCAACGCGCAACTGACCAGGTCCGCGATGTGTTCGGGATTCCGCAGGGCGCCCACGTAATCGAGAATTTCCCGGGCCGCCATTTCCGAGCAACACGTCGCCGCGTCCTCCTCGCAGTCCTTTGCCCTCATCGTCGGAAAAGGCAGCGGCAGCCCCAGCTTGAGCCGTTCGGCCAACAACTCGCGCACCTTCAGCACCAGCGCCTCCACCGCGACGCCGGTTGCCGGCGGGGTTTCAAGGACCTGAATGCGCTGAACGCGATAGGGTTTGTAGCGCAGCGTCTCCCGCAACTCGACGCGGGTGAGGCCCTGCAGGACGAGATGCGAAGTGCCATCCTTGTGGCCCACGGAAACCCGAACCACCCCCAAGCCGGCCACAGTGGCGGGCTTCTCCCGCAGGCAGCCGGGCTTCTGCATCGCGACGGCGAACATGCGGTTCGCGTTCAACACGTCCTTGAGCATTTGCCGGTAGCGCGGCTCGAAGATGTAAAGCGGCAGCATCGCCTGCGGGAACAGGGTCGCATGCGGCAGCGTCATAACCGGCACTTCGGCGGGCAACTTCACAGGGCCAATTTAGAAGCGGCTTGTGCGAACGCAAGCCGCCCCTTTGCTCCGAGGCCATAACTCGTGGCGTTGGAGGATCGGAGACCTGCGAAGACAAATTCCTGCCACGTTGAGTTGCGGTGGCTTCCCCCAACTGGTCGCCCGTGCCACTGCGCTGCTTGAGCCCACCGGCATGGGCCGGACGTGCCCGCGCACTTGACTATTGCCCGCGCGGTGCTTTGTTTGCGCCATTGAAACCGTAACCCGGGATTTTGGTATTGGATAAACCAGACCCACATTAATAACGAACAAACAACCAGACATCATGCCACACGAACTTCCTCTCCTGCCGTATCCTCACGACGCCCTCGAACCGCACATTGACAAGGCGACGATGGAAATCCACCACGGTCGGCACCACAAGGCTTACGTGGACAATCTGAACAAGGCCATCGCGGGCAACGCCGCCTTGGAAGCCAGGACGTTGGATCAACTCATCAAGGACCTTGGCGCCGTGCCGGACGCCATCCGCGGTCCGGTGCGCAACAATGGCGGCGGCCATTGGAACCACTCCTTCTTCTGGAAGATCATGGCCCCGAATGCCGGAGGCGCGCCGGGCGGCAAGTTGGCAACCGATATTCAAACCACCTTCGGCAGCTTCGACGACTTCAAGGCAAAGTTTGAGGCGGCGGGCGTGGGCCGGTTCGGCAGCGGGTGGGCCTGGCTTGTCGTGAACGGCGGCAAGTTGGACATCGTCTCCACGGCCAACCAGGACAATCCGCTCATGGGCAAGGCCATCGCCGGTTTCGAGGGCGTGCCCATTCTCGGCGTGGACGTTTGGGAACACGCCTACTATCTCAAATACCAGAACAAGCGCGCCGATTATCTCAAGGCCTTCTGGAACGTGGTGAACTGGGCTGAAGTGGCCCGCCATTACGCCGCTGCGAAACCGTAGCCGGATTCCATTCTCCCCCGCCGGGCGCCGGACTTGTTCCGGCGCCCGGTTTGTCTTGCAGGCTTCACATTCCGAATTCACCCTTGCCCGCTGCGGTTCGGTTCTCTCACACTGCTTCCGCCTTATGATGCACAATCCCGCTTGCGACCCGAACCTCAACGGCCAGCCACACGACTGGCTGAAGCGGGCAGCGATTGGGCGTAACCCTCGGCGCACCCTTTGGCGCATCGTCATTCTCGCCGGCATCAGCTATCTTGTCTTTGGTTTTGTGCTCCTGCCCATTCGCATCGAAGGCATCAGCATGTGGCCCACCTACCGCGACCGGCAGTTCAACCTGGCCAACCGCCTTGCCTACCGTTGGCGCGACCCCCAGCGAGGCGACGTCGTTTGCCTCGCGCTGGAGGCGGGTCGCCACGTCATGTATCTCAAGCGCGTGATCGCCCTGCCCGGCGAAACCATCGAGTTCCGCCACGGTCGCGCCTACATTGACGGGCAACCGCTCGACGAGCCCTACGTCCGCACCGATTGTAACTGGGACTTGCCGCCCAAGCGCCTCGGGCCGGACGAGTTTTACGTCGTGGGCGACAACCGCGGCATGCCCGCTGCGTTGCACGAGCAGGGCGCGATGGCTCGCCGCCTCATCGTTGGCAAACCGCTGCTATGAGAGTCCTCCCGCGACTTCTCCTGCTCGCCGCCGGGATCGGCGCGGGCGTCTGGCTTTGGGGGGTGCTCTTCCCCAGTCCCGAGAAGGTCATCCGCGAACGGCTGCATGAGATCGAGAGCCTCGTGACCTTTCCGGCCAACCAAG
>CAZJTM010000135.1:16375-17899 GCA_964548925.1 uncultured Verrucomicrobiota bacterium
CTCACCGCCCTTTCCGAGGTTCAACGCCTGTGCGGCTTCCTCAGCCCCGATGTGGAGGTCCGCGTGGACGCCCTGGGCATGGGCCGCGTCGTGGCTCGCGGGCGGGACGAGGTGCGGCAAGGCGCGATGAGTTGGCGGAACAGCGTGAACGGCGCGAAGGTTGAGTTCCCCGACATCAAGGTCGTCCTCGCCCCAGACCGGCAGAGCGCCGACGTCTTTCTGAACGTGAAGGCCCGCGTGCCGACGCAGACCGAGAACGTCTTCCTCGAAATGAAACTGGTCTTCCAGAAACAAGGCCGCGCCTGGCTCATCACCCGCGCCGAAACCAGCAAGACCTTGCGTTGATCGCTTGGAGCGCATGATCCGAACGTTGGGGCATCCATAGGGTTCTCTGCAACGCCTCTAAGAAGTGGGTCGGGCGCTTGGAGTTTGGAGATGCGTTGGAACTTGGTGTTTGGCGATTGGGGCTTGCGGTCGTGAGTGACCCAACCGAATGCAGCAATGAAGCAACTGCCTTGAACCGCAAGAATAACCCTCTAGATTCTCCCTCCATGGATTGCATCCAAGCATCTCGATCCTCACGCCGCGAATGGCTGCGGCTCAGTGCCGGCGCCCTGCTGTCGCTCGGACTTTGGCCCGGGTGCGCCCGCTTTGCCGGCAATGGCCGGGGCGGGGCGTTCTCGTTCGTGGCCCTGAACGACACGCATTACCAAAGCCCGCAGTGCGGCCCGTGGTTTGAACGCGTGGCGCAGTCCATCAAATCGCTCCAGCCCCAACCGGAGTTCTGCTTGGTCGTGGGCGATCTGAGCGACCACGGCACCGCCGCCGAGTTGGGTGCGATGCGCGATGCATTGCGGTCGTTCGGCTTGCCGTTTCATTCCGTGATCGGCAACCACGATTACGCCGGGCCCGCGGATCGGCGGCCTTATGAGGCGCTGTTCCCGCGCCGGCTCAACTACCATTTCGAGCATCGCGGCTGGCGGTTCATTGGGCTGGATTCCAGCGAGGGCACGAAATACGAGCTGACCCTCGTCCAGCCGCCCACGCTCCAATGGCTGGATGCCACGCTGCCCAAGTTGGAACGGGCGCAGCCAACCGTCCTGTTCACGCACTTCCCGCTGGGCGATGGCTTGCGGATGCGACCGTTGAACGCCGACGCCGTGCTTGCGCGCCTGCTGGAATTCAACCTCGTGGCCGTGTTCAACGGCCATTTCCACGGCTTCACTGAGCGCGTTGTGGGGCGGACCGTGTTGACGACCAACCGGTGTTGCGCCATCAGCCGCGACAACCACGACGGCACGCGGGAGAGAGGCTATTTCCTCTGCAAGGTTTCGGCGGGCGGCATCCAGCGAGAATTCGTCGAAGTAAGAACCGGTTGAAGTTCCCGCCTCCCTGAGTTGGATCCATGCTCGTGGAGGAGCGCCGGTCGAACCCAAAGACTTTGGCGTGGCGGCGGGGGGGGCGCGGGCCCCCCCCCGAAAGCACCACAACGAAAAAAAGGGCGGGCCCACACACCCCACGCCG
>CAZJTM010000136.1:0-17866 GCA_964548925.1 uncultured Verrucomicrobiota bacterium
GCGCGAAACGTCGGGCCGAAGGTGTAAACATTCGAGAGCGCGCAGGCGAACGTCTCGGCTTCGAGTTGTCCACTTACGGTCAGATAGCTGGGCTTACCAAAGAAATCCGTCTCCGGTTTCTCGTCCGGCTTGCCCTTGAGCGTGGTGACGCGGAACATCTCCCCCGCGCCCTCGCAATCGCTGGCCGTGATGATCGGCGTGTGGACATAGACGAAGTCGCGACTTTGGAAGAACTCGTGAACGGCAAAAGCCAGCCGGCTGCGCGTGCGGAACACGGCGCCGAACAGGTTCGAGCGCGGACGCAAGTGGGCGATGGTCCGCAGGAATTCCAGCGTATGGCCCTTCTTTTGGAGGGGGTAAGCCGCGTCCGCCGCGCCAACGAGTTCAATCCTCGTCGCGCGCAGCTCCCACTTCTGGCCCTGCGCTGGCGACGCGACCAGTTTGCCTTCCACGACTGCCGACGCACCGGTCAGGAAGTGCGTGATCTGGTCGTAACCCGGCGTGCCGGCGTCCACGACAACCTGGATGTTGGCGAGGCAGGAACCGTCGTTGAGTTCGAGGAAGGAAAACCCTTTGGAGTCACGCCGGGTACGGATCCAGCCTTTGACGGTGACGGAGTCCATGGCTTCCGTGGCGGCCAGAACCTGTTTGACGAGTGTGCGCATCGTGTTGGTGGTTGCCCAAATCCACAGGATGTTGGCCAATCGCCGAGTTCACTGGCAAGGTGGAATTTGAAAAGCGCCAACTATCGTCGGATTGGACGGCGCGCTGGGGTTGTGGATCGCCTTTGTCGCAGGCGGGCAGCGCCATTCTTTTTCCACTGCCCCGAAACCTGCGGAGACCGCTTCGCCGACACTACTGGCCGGTTGCCCCGTGCCGCAAGACCTTGCCGGGCCGCGCATCTGTGAGTTGGCCGTCCTTGATCACCGGCACGCCATTAACCAACACGTGATGAAAGCCTTCCGAGTAATGGTGTGGGTCGTTGAAGGTCGAGACGTCGCGGACCTTTGCCGGGTCAAATACAACGATGTCCGCCCAGTTGCCTTCGCGCAGCAAACCCCGGCCCTCGATCCGGAACGTGGTCGCGGGCAGACTGGTCATCTTGCGGATGGCGTCTTCCAGCCGCAGCACTTTCAACTCGCGCACGTAACGGGCGAGCACGCGGGCGTTGTTACCATAGCCGCGCGGGTGTGGCACCCCTTCGCCGAGTTTTCGCAAGCCGCTGTCGCAGGCAACCATCGTGTTCGGGTGACGCATGAACGTTTGCAGGTCATCCTCGCTCATGCCGTGAAAGACACCCGAAGCGCCGCCATTCCGTTGAATCTCCAGGATCGTTTCGATCTGGTCGTCGAGCGTGTCCGCGCCGCGCATCTTCCTGGCGGCCTCGACAATGTTCAGGCCGTTGTAAGACTTGTCATGCCGGTAGGAGGCGATGACGGCGTAGGCGTAATCCTCGCGCCCGCGGTCGTGGATCTTTGCCCGCATGCCTTCGACGATCTTGGTCTTCCGCGCCGGATCGTCCAACCGCTTCTTGAATTCCTCGCGCCCGCCTTCGAGCGCGTCGTCGGGGATGAGTTGGCTCAAGCCGGTGCTGGACGCGGTGTAGGCGTATTGGTCCTGCGTGATGTCGAGTCCCTCGGCTCGGGCCTTTTCGATGTGCGCCAGGACTTCGTCAGCCCGCCCCCAGGCCTTCTCGCCCGCCAGTTTGATGTGGGAAACTTCGGCGCGAATCCCCGCCTCGCGTGCGATGCGGATGATCTCGTCGAGCGAGCCGATGATCCCCGTGCCTTCGTTGCGCTGATGCGTGGCGTAAATGCCGTCGTGGCGCGCCACCACTTTGGCCAGTTCAATAATCTCGTCGGTTTGTCCATACACGCTGGGCGGGTAGATCAGCCCGGTGGACAAGCCGACCGCGCCGTCCTTCATCGCCTGCTCGACCATCCCGCGCATCTTCTCCAGTTCCTCGCGGGTGGGCGGCCGGTTGAACGAGCCTCCCATCGCCTTGCCGCGCACTGTGCCGTGGCCGATCAAGGTTGCGAAGTTGATGCAAACTCGCGTCTCCTCGATTTCACGAAACGCCTTGGCAATATCCAGCGCCGAATCCCCACAGTTGCCCGCGACAACCGTGGTCACGCCCATGCGCAGGAAGTGCTCCGCCGTCGGTTGCTCGGCGATTTCGTCCGCGTGCGTGTGAACGTCAATGAAGCCTGGCGCCACGATGAGGCCTTTGGCGTCAATCTCGACTGCGGCATCGCCGGCCACCCGCCCCAGTGCGGCAATCCGACCGTCCCGGATGGCCACGTCGGCGAAGTAGGCCGGGTTGCCAGTGCCGTCGGCCACGCGGCCGCAGCGGATGACGAGGTCGTAGGTTTCAGACCGACCCGGTGCAGTGAGCGCCACACAGCCGAGCAGGATCAAAGCGAGGAAACGGAAACGCATGGAGGAAGCAATAGCACCATTTCTCCGTGCTGGCCAACGCGAAACAGGCCGGGCAGCGATGCTTGGTATGCGACGACATCGGTCAGGTTCCAAGGATGTGCAGGGCAGCGCTGGGAGGACGCATGAGGTTGAACCACGCCACCGATTCTGGTAAAGGTCTGCCGAGGTCATCAATGAGCAATCCAATCGTGGCGGAACGAATTCAGGTCGTGGAAGGCGACATCACACGGCAAGCGGTGGACGCCATTGTGAACGCGGCGAACACCTCGTTGCTCGGCGGTGGTGGGGTGGACGGCGCCATCCACCGCGCCGCCGGACCGGAGTTGCTGGCCGAGTGCCGCACGCTCGGGGGGTGCGCGACCGGTCAGGCGAAAATTACCCGGGGCTATCGTTTGCCGGCGAGATACGTGATCCATACGGTCGGCCCGGTCTGGCATGGCGGTGACCACGGCGAGGACGAGTTGCTGGCGAGTTGTTACCGCAACTCCCTGGCGCTGGCCGTGCAGCACGGCCTTGGCACGCTGGCTTTTCCCTCCATCAGCACCGGCGCGTATGGCTTTCCAATGGAGCGCGCGGCGCGGATAGCGGTCCGCGAAATCCGGGGATTCCTGGCGGCGCATCCTGAAATGAAGAACGTTCGCTTGGTGTGCTTCGGAGAAGCCGCGCGCAAGTTGCATGAGGCCGTGCTTGCACGGGTGCTGGAGCACGGATGATCAACGCCGCCTGGCAAGCAGGGGTGTTGCGCGTCTCGGGAGCTTTTCGCCCCCGGGAATCAGGATATGGAGCAGCAATTCTCAGAATAACGGTGTCAATCTCCGCCGGGTGAGGGCAACCGGCAGACATCTGCACGAAGCCGCCCGGTTGTAGGCCGGTGACCTGACCCGGCGTCCCTATCTGGTCCATAATGAGAATTGCTGGATATGGAAAACTGCGTTTTACAGAAGAGGCTGGGTTTGGTCTAATTCCCGGCAGACCCACCCGACAAGGGGTATGCAGGAGCCTTGCCGGTGAGCCTTTTGAAGAGCGAGCGGTATGACAGTGGCGTTTTCAAACCACCACGAATCTCGGCGCGGCTGCCTTCATCCTAGCCGTGAGGGTAAGCGAGCCGTTTCACCTTCACGAACGGGGCGGCATTTCCAGCCCGATTCCGCCTCATGCCACCCGAACCCGCGTCCTGGCTTTTGCAGAGGAATCATCACCACCAACATCAATGAAACCATGAAGACAACCAGATCCATCCTTCCAACGCTGGCATTCCTCACCGGGCTGATCCTGTTGGGGGCGCCACGACTTCACGCCGCCGACGTCACCCAATACGGTGCGCTCAAAGGGGCCAAATACACGCAGACCGAAGCCGGCACGCCCAGTGGCGACTGGGTGTTCTACCAGTTGACCGGCTTCGTGCGCATGAGCACGGCCGGCGCGGTCACCGAAGCCGCCGTCACGCCGCCCGATCGCGACGAGTTCCCGCTCGTGGTGCAGGACGATCCCAACGTGCTTCTGCTCGAACTACCGGCGGCCCTCACACCGGCGGAACTCAACGCCATCTTTCCGAATGGCGATTACACCTTGTCCATGACCACTACCCACGACGGCAACAAGAACGTATCGCTGAGCCTCACCGGCGACGTCTATCCCAACACGCCGACCTTCCAGAACTTCGCGGCGCTGGGGAGCGTGAATCCCAGCGCGGCCTTCGCATTGAGTTGGTCGGCGTTCACGGGTGGCACGGCCAACGATGTCATTGAAGTGCGCGTAATGGATGGCGCGGACCAAGCCTTCGGCGGCACGCTGGCCGGCACCGCCACGTCGGTCAACATCCCGGCCAACACGCTGGCCGCCGAAACGACCTATAGCGTGACGCTCACGTTCATCAAGGTGACTACCCGGAATACCACCAGCTACCCCGGCGCGACCGGCCTGGCGGGCTATTTCAAGACGACTTCCGTGGAGTTGACCACGACCGCGGGCTCCGGCGGCCGAGACACGACCCCGCCCGAGTTGGTTTCCACGGTGCCCGCCGGCGGCGCCACGGGCGTGGCCACCAGTTCACAGATTGTCTTTCTCTTCAACGAGCCAATGGCCGCCGCGCAGTCCATCGCTTGGAGCGCTAATCTTACTCCCGCCAACTTCCTGTATTCATGGAGCGGCGACGGACGCAGCCTCACCTGCACCTATTCCGGCGACCTGCCGGCCAACGCCGTGATCACTTGGACCTTGAACCCTTCCGGTCAACCGCAGAGCTTCAAGGATCTTGCGGGCAACCCGCTGCCGGAAAACACGTATGTGGGCGGATTCACCACCGGCGGGAGCACGAACAACCCCTGCACTTCAGAAGACGACGGCCGGGGTTACGGCGGTGCAACGAAACATCTGTATTTTGTGCAAACCAGCGCGGCGGCGCCGGTGCCCGACCCCGAACGTCCGGCGACCTTCCTGGGCTCGATTACTTCTCCGACCAACAACCCCGTGACCGCCGCCAAGCTGCAAGTGCCCGGCGGACCGTTGCTGACCCTGACCAATATGTTCGGTCGGGCATTTCTCGACATGGAGGAATATGCCTCGCAGAGCACGCTCGACACCGCCCGCCCGGCGGGCAACTACACCCTGCAACTCACCCGCGCCAGCGGTTCGCCCTCCGCCAGTGTGAATCTCACCGGCAGCTATCCGCCCACGCCGGAAATCCAGAACTACGCGGCCTGCCAAGCGGTGGACCCCACGGCCAACTTCACCATCCAATGGAACGGTTTCTCCGGCGCCACCGCCAATGACTCGATTGGGATCAGTATCGTGGATCCCGACCCCATGAACTTTTGGAGCTGGAGCGCGCCCGACCCGTGCGTGCCTCGCGATCTGCCGCGAACCGCCACCTCCGTCACCCTCCCGGCCAACACCTTGAAGCCGGGCAAAACCTACGAGGCCACGCTGACTTACTCACGCATGACGGATGGGAAGACCAACGCGATTGCCGACATGACGCTCGCCGCGTGGCTGATAAAGTCGGTGGATTTCACCATCAAGACCACCGGCGGCGGCAGCGGCGGCGGCGCTCGTTTCATCGGCTACACCCGATTGCCCGGCGGCGTGCTTGAGGTGAGACTTCAGGGCACTGTCGGCGACAGGTTCGCCATCGAAGCATCGGACAATCTGCTCGGCGGATGGATCACCATAAGCACGCAGACGATCCCAGTTGGGGGTGTCGCCACCTTCCAAGTCACGATGGGTGCCAAGCCGGGATTCCTCCGGGCGCGCAAACTCTAGCCCCTCTCCCTGCCGGGCTTGACCCGGATGTTTCACACTTCGATTGAATCCCCAACCCTTCGCCGGGTGAGGGCACCCGGCCTACAACACGAAGGCCCCGGTCCTGTAGGCCGGGTGACCTCACCCGGCGGTTTGGGGATGAAACATCCGGGCTAATCCCTCCGGATCGAACCGGCTCAACCGGGCCGTTGATGGAGTTGGCTTGCCTTTGTCGCTGCGTTCGCAGCACCCACATGGCCGCAGCGGCTCGCCTTGGCCCGCAAACGGACTCGCGGCCTCAGGGTTGGCCTGTTAGCTTGGGCGGCGTGCAACTCTGGTCAACGATTCGGCTTCTGGCGAATCGCACCGTGGCCAACGGTGAGGCGCTGCTGCGGCGTTACTGGCGGCGCGCATTGCGCGTGCGCGAGCGCTTGTGGCTGTCCGAAGAAGCCGGGCACCTCGTGCTGGCGGGCGGGGTGGGCATCATCGGTGGATTCGTCAACCTCTTCTTTTACTTCGCCACCGAGTCGGTGAAGCACTTTTTCCTTCGCAAGCCCGGCGATCCGGTCGAGGTGGCGGAAATGCTGGGGCCGATCCAACTCGTCCTCCTGCCGGCGTTGGGCGGATTGCTCGCCGGGCTGATCCTGCATTGGGGATTGCGGCTCGTCGGGCAACAAGGCTCGACCAACTTGCTGGAGGCGGTCGTGGCGGGCGATGGACGGCTGCCATTCCGCAGCAACCTCGTGAAAGTCGCGTCGTCGCTGGTCAGCATTGGCTCGGGGGCCTCCATCGGCCGCGAAGGCGGCATCACGCAACTCGCGGCGATGCTGGCCTCCAAGTGGGGACAACTGCGCCGCTGGCCGCCTTATCGGTTGCGGCTGATGGTCGCGTGCGGGGCGGCGGCGGGCATCGCGTCCGCCTACAACGCCCCCATCACCGGCGCGGTCTTCGCGGCGCTGATCGTGTTGGGCAATTTCTCGATGCACCTGTTCGCGCCGCTGGTCGTCTCCTCCGTGGTCGCCGGCGTGGTGTCGCGCAGCTTTTTCGGCATCCGCCCGTGGTACGTCGTGCCGCCACTGGATTTCACGAGCCTGACGCAGCTTCCATGGTTTCTTGTGCTCGGCGCCTTTGCGGGCGTGACGGGCGCGGTGTTTCTGAAAATGATCCGCACGGCGGAAGACCGCTTTCGACGGTTGCCCCTGCCAATCTACGGCCGGCTGGCGCTGGGCGGATTGGCGGTGGGCCTGATCGCGCTCGCGTTCCCCGGCGTGTGGGGCAACGGCTACGTGGTGACGAACCGGCTCTTGCACGAGCAGTGGGGCAAACTCACCGCGCCCTGGGTGCAGGAAGGGCTGGCCGCGCAGGACTGGGCGCTGGTGATCGTCGTTGGACTGTTGCTGGCGAAACTTCTGGCCACGGTCGCCACGGTCGGTTCGGGCGCGGTGGGCGGGGTGTTTACGCCGACACTGTTTCTGGGCGCGGGTGTGGGCGGGGCGTTCGGCGTGGCGTTGCACCAACTGGGCTGGTCGGATTTGCCCACGAGCGCGTTTGCGCTGGTGGGCATGGGCAGCGTGATGTCGGCCACCACGCGCTCCCCGTTGCTGGCGATGATCCTCGTGTTCGAGATTTCGCTGAACTACTCAATGATGCCGCCGCTGATGCTCGGGTGCGTGGTTTCGATCCTCGTCGCCAGCCGGTTGCACAAAGAATCAGTCTATACCGAACCGCTCCGGTTGCGCGGACTGACGGCTGCGGCCGAGACCGCCCGGGAAGGCGCCGCCACCGAACGTACCGTCGGCGACCTCATGCGCGAGCCCGTCCCGCCGGTGCGCGAGAACGCGACCTTGCAGGAGATGGCCGAGCGCTTCCTCGCCAGCGCGAACAACTTCCTGCCAGTGGTGGATGGCGAGCAACGCCTGGTGGGCATGGTGTCGCTGCACGACCTCAAACCATTTCTCAACGCCGGCCAGGAACTGCGGGCGATCATCGCCTTCGACGTGATGACGCCGCCGCCACCGTGCGTGACGCCGAACCAGCGGTTGCTCGACGCCCTGCCGCTGGTGCTGGCCAGCGAGCAGCGGAACGTGCCGGTGGTGAACACCTGCGCCGAGAAGCGCCTCGTGGGCGCCTTGGCCCGCGCCGAAGTGTTGAGCCTCTTCGCGGAGGCGATTGCCAAGAGCAGCCGGGTCGAGGCGTGACCTTCGCCGCGCACAGGCCGTGGCGTGGAAAGGGCATGAACATTGAGGGTAAGAAGATGAACTTGGGGGCTCTCCACCATTCTCCTGTCATCAGATTTCCGGCCGTACCTTCAGACGATTGCCCGGACCGATCCAGAGGTGGTTCAAGAAGGATTAGCCCAGCCGAACAAAGAGACAGGCTGAGAGCGTGTCCTGCGCCACAGACAAGGCTCAGCCGGGCAGGCCGGTGATGTAGGTTTGCAACTGCTGGATGGTGCTGCTCTGCTCGCTGATGACGTGATTCACCAGGTCGCCAATAGAGACGATGCCCAAGACCTTGTTGTTCTCCACGACGGGCAAATGGCGAAAGTGATTCTCCGTCATCAAACGCAGGCATTCCTCGACCGAGTGGTTCGATGTCACGGAGAGGACGCGGCTCGATAGGATTTCGCTCACGGTGATGTCCTTGGAGGAACGACCTTTGAGCGCCACCTTCCGGGTGTAATCGCGCTCCGAGATGATGCCGGCCAACGTCTCTCCCTTCATCACCAGAAGCGCGCCGACGTTTTTCTCGTCCATCAGTTTGATGGCGTCAAACACCGTCGCGTCGGGTGCGATGGTCCAGACGTGGCTGCCCTTGGTTCGCAGAATATCGCTGATGGTGCCGGTGGTAATCATGGTTGGCCTCGTTTGATTGGTTCACGAAACACACGCCTTCGCCGCGGCGTCAGCGCCCAAGCAGCGTTCTGTCGTGGCTTTCAGCATGATGACGAACTCTAGCACGCGACCCGGCGCATGCACGCGAAAAATCCTCCGTCGTCGTGACGCAACCGCGCGCCGGATTTGGAGAAGGATGCGGTTACAGACGAAGACGCATCCTGAGCAGGGGTGGGCAGCCTGCGAACCGTGCAGTTTACGCGGACCTGGCTTCGCCTGGCGTTTTCTTGCCGAAGAGGCCGGCAAATCGGTCGGCTTGGCGGCGGGCCTGCCAGTCGCAGATGTCAGCCAGGTCCGAGACGGGTGTTCGGGCGTAAGGCAGAACATGGAGATACGGCGCGGGGCCGAATTCCGGAGTGAGCGTGCTGGTGGTAAAGCCACGCTGCTGTTGCGAGGACCAGACGATGTCCCACCACCTTTCATGTGCCGCAAGATGACGCTGCCATTCCGGGGCGCGCGGATCGGGGACTTGCGGGCCTTCCTCGTAACCGACGCGAGCATGCACGTGGTGGCAATGCGCTGCCGCGAGTTTGATGATCTCATTGCAATCTTCAAGCAACCGTTCCGCGACGCAAACCCAGTGGCTGAAGTCGCAGGTCAGTTTCAAATCGGGAAAGCGCTCCAGAATGGCGCGGGTTGTCCAAGGATTGCCAAAGCAGCGCATCCGGTGGGTTTCGTGCGCGATGGGAATGCCAATCCTCCGCTCAAATTCGAGCGCATCGCCGTAGAAATCCTCGGCTTGGGCGAAAGTCCAAGCGTCCGAACCCGTGTGGGCATTGAACAAGAGTGGCTGGTGTGCCAGGCAATCTTCGACCTGTTTTCGCAGCGAATCCAAATGCTCGCGCACCGTGCCTCCGGGCACAAAGTCGCGGCTGAACACCTGCGGAATCCACCGCCAGCCGCTGTGCTTGATGAAACGCAAGAGCGCCGCCTGATCAGGAGAATTGTGGAAGGCGGACTCCACAAGCTCGTAGCCCACCTCGCGCCAGCGCGGCAGGTAGTGTTCCAGGCCTTGCGCGTGGTCCACGCCCCAGAGATGACGAACGAGGGTGAGCTTCATGGCTGAAAACTGGGAGGACCTAGCGTCAACGAGGTGTGAATTGGACCGTCAGCGTGTCAAACCCGTTCGCGCGCTCGTAGGCGGCCTCGCGTTCGAGGTGTTCTTTGGCCTCCAGCACGGTGATGCTGGTCACGCGTTCGGTGAGGACCCGCAGGAGCGTGCGCACGATGAGCCGCGCATGCGCCGCGCCGAGGCAGAGATGCACACCAAAGCCGAAAGAGAGATGGGGATTGGGTTTGCGGTCCAGGCGGACTTCCTCCGGTGCGTCGAAGACCGTCTCGTCGAAATTCGCCGCCGCCCAATTCAGGGAAACGCGCCCGCCGGCGTTCACTTGCACGCCATGGACATGCGTGTCCACCGGGCACACCCGGCCGATGTGCGTCAGCGGCATGAAGACACGGAAGAACTCCTCGCTCGCGTGGAGGATGCGCTTCGGATCTTCCCGCAAGTATTCGAGGGCCTCCGGGTGGCGACCGAGGTAAGCGATGATGGAGGAGATGCTATGGATGATCGTGTCGCGCCCACCGGCGAATGTCAGGTTGCCAAAACCCATCATCTCCTCGCGGGTCAGCCGCCGCCCGCGATACGTGGCTTTCGTCAGCGCGCTGAAGAAGTCATCGCCGGGATTTGCCTCCGCCCGGTCGAATTGCGCGTGCAGGTAATCTTCAAGCACGATGCCTTTCTTGAACGTGCCGCCCGTCACTTTGAAAACGTGAATGCCCCAGCCGATCCATGTGTCCGCTTCCGACTCGGGCATGTTCAGCAGATAGGTGAGCGCTCGCGATTGCACAGGCAGGGCGAAGTCGTTCACGATCTCGATGGACTCGCGGTTCAGCGCCTCGGTGAGCTTGCCCCCAATCAACGCCTCCACCTTGGCGATGACTTCGGGCAGCTTCGCGCGTTGGAAGAACGGCTCGACAATGGCGCGATATTCGGTGTGCTCCGGCGGATTGGTTTCGATGGGCAACTGACGCATGGTGCGCACCTCCTCTTCCGAGGGAATCGGCACGCGGAAGGGCGCATCGGAACTGAACGTCTTCCAATCCCCGGCCGCCCTGCGCACGTCGGCGTGGCGGAGGATCATGGGAATCGGTTCGCCCTGGAACGGGCACTGGAGCGTGGCGTTCTTCCTCCGCGCCTCGCGAAATGGATCGGGGACCTTACCCATGGGAGCAAGAAGTCCACCGGCCAAAGGGGTCAAGAACAGGGCTCATTGGCGAACAATATGACTCATGCACGCCGAGTGACAAGTGGCGCACGCTGCTCGGCGATCCTTGAGCGCGAGCAGACAGGGCGATGAGCCACGCTTCACCTTGGTTGCGGCTCACGGCGGGATGACCTGCCATTGGAGTTTCAATGTTCACAACGGCGGAGACCGGGAGGACTTGTGGCTCACAGCGCCTCCCTACAAGATTGTGCCCGTGCGATGGCTCATCATCCAACGAGGCTGCGCCTCAGACCGACGAGGCTGGGACCACACTTTCATACATCCAATGCCCCATGCCTCCTCGGTTGAAGGGGCGGCCTCATTGGGTGTAATTCCAGCGGTGTTTCAGATCCTCCTTGAGCCCCTCGTCCGCGGCCAACCCCCGGTTGACGTTGGGCTTTTCGCGAAGTCTAACTCGAGCGGCCCGGCCGTTATCTTGACGGTTGCGCAGGACCAACGCGCCAGCACCCTGGACCCCGGGCGCGGAAGTTTCGTTCCGAGTCCATCCTACGCCGCCACCGATTCGCCATTCCTGGGATTCTGCCAAGAACCAAAAGAAAAGGGGCACCGTCAGATCGGTGCCCCTGCAGAACAGATTCGTTTCGGGAAAGGTTACTTCTTCAGCCGGAAGAACGCCGCGTTGCCCGCCGGAATCTTGTCGGACGGTACTGCCCCGATCCGGTTGACGCCGCTCGGCAGGATAATGCTGACACCGGCATCGGTGTATGGCCCTGTCACTTTGTCGGAAACCTCCACCACATAGCCCTCCGAGGGGGTGGTCCACGTCAACCACAAGGCTGTGCCGGCGGGGAGCCACTGCACCGCGGTTGCACTGGTCGTGCGCCACGGATTGTTCGCCGTGAGGCCGGGCCCGGAGAAGTTGTCTTCAATCACCCCGGCGATGTTGGTGATCATCACATGACTGAACATCATGCTTTGCCCGTCATTGAGCGGGTCATTCCGGCCTTCAAATGCGCCGAACTGCACAAAGATGTCGCCCCAAGCGCCGAAATTCTCAACGGGGACGTTTTCGGGCAGCGCGAATTCGGAGAAAACCCCGCCGGGGCCGGTGATGTAGCCGGCGTTGTCATTGGTGAAGTTCAGCGACCAAGTTCCCAAGGCGGATGGCAGACCATTGACTTGCGCGGCGATATTCGGCGCATTCGACTCCGGGGCGTTGGTCTTCCAACGCAGGGTGAAGTCCACGGTCCCGTTGGCGTTGTTCTGCACGCGGAGTTCGACAAGGTCCGCTGCGCCCCAATCCGCGCTGCCGGAAAGTTGATTGCCGGTGACCTGGCTGCTGACCAGGTAGATGTGGGCGTCGAAGCCGGGGTGTTTCGCTGCGTCTGGGAAATTCGTGATCGTCATGGAATAGGTGGCGGGCGTCTGCAGCAGCCAACCCGGCGAGGGGGCGGTCCCTTCAGCCGGGGTCACAATTGCATTCCGTTCCCAATCGCCGGACCCAGAGCCCATCTTGATGCGCACGCCCCCGATGCCGGGATCCTTTTCCAGCCCCACAATGCTGGGGGGCGTGAACGCTCGCGTCAGTGTGATGTTGTCCACGTAAACTCGGATCGGTCCTCCATGAGTGCCCCGGAACCAGAAGTTCATGCGAGGAGAGGAGGCGTTCGTGGAATGCTGGCTCAGCGACAGCTTGACGTGCTGCCAATTCGTGTAGGCCGACGTCATGGTGTGTTCGCCGGGAGGTAGGAGGTGATCGGCCCAATTGGGATCGCGGATACTGACGCCGATGTTTCCGTAGGAGCCATCGGCTTTGGGGATCGAGTTGGCGGCGTCCACCTTGACGTCGAATTCAAAATCAGTCCACCGGCTCGGCGCCCAAGGCACCGAAACCATTGGCCAGGATTGCTGCCAGTCCGTGCTGTTGAATGGAATGTCCAATTGCAGGCAGCCGGGTGGAGTGAAACCTCCTCCCGCGTCTTCGGTTGTATTCCACGCAGCGGTGCCTACCAACGCCCAAGATTCAAACCCCCACCCCGGAATGTCATTCGTAAAGGCTTCCCAGACATAAGGGTTCGGCACCGGGCTGATCACCACATCGTCAATGTAGAACACAACATTGCCGCTGTAAGGCTCCGTTCCTTGGAGCACCCAGTCCAAGCTGGGATACTCCTTGCCGTTGTTGGGGACGGCAAAGGCCATGGGCGTCCAGTCGGTGTACGAACCCGGCCAGACCGCGCCGACCCAGTGGCCATCCCAACTTCCACCGGCGTCCCTAAAGACCTCCTGCCAGTTGCCGAATTTTCCCTCCGCATCCACACCTGACGTGGTGTCAATCCGTAGCTTATAGGTGACCTGCAAATAGTCCGCAGCTTGGATCGGACCATCGGGGAACGTCCATTTGGCGGTGATTTCCTTCCCCGCACCACCGTTTTCGTTCAGCGTCACTTTCAGGCATGCCGAGCCATCCACGCCGTTGGTGGAGTCCCACTCAACCGCCCCGGTTCCGAAGTCAATGCCGAAAGCCGAGGCGCTGTCCGCCCCGCTGTTGAAATTCTGCGTGATCGTGGGCTGCGCCAGGCAGAAGCTGACGGAAGCCATTAAGGCAAGTCCGGTCGTGACGGAGATGCCCCATCGCTGCAATTTCCACTGCTTTTTCATAGGTGTACTGGTTTGGTTGGTTATGCTGTTGGTATGCCGACGCCCTAGAGGACTGGAGTCATTCTCTGGCAGGCAGCCAGTCGGTACTCAGCCCTTCTCCGGTCTTTGGAGGGACGTTGGTTCATAACGGTTTGGCTATGGCCGAAACCCTAGCACCTTGGCGGGTTGCGTCATGTCACCAGAATTGACGACAGAGGGAAGTGGGTTGACAGCTCGACTCACGCCGCAAGGACCGCCGGGGACGCCGCAAGAGTTTGCTTCAGCGGACTGGCGGCTCGGCCGGAATGCTGGCGCGTCCCGGGATGTGCGTGTATTTCGCCACCGCTTGGGCGCGCGAACGAACATGGAGCTTTTCGTAAATGCGCCGGATGTAGGTGTTCACTGTCGGCACGCTGATGGCCAGCGCGTCGGCGATTTCCTTGTAAAGGAACCCACGGGCCAGCAGGTCCAAAACTTCTTGCTCGCGCGGGGACAACTCCGCCAAGCCGCGTGAAGCCGCGTGGGATTGCTGAAAGGACTGCACGACTTTGCGCGCGATGTTGCTCGTCATGGGGGAGCCGCCCGCGTGGACTTCCTTCAGGGCGTTGAGCAACTCGGCGTGCGGCGTTTGCTTGAGCAGATAGCCGCTGGCACCCGCAGACAGTGCGTCGAAGATGTGATCGGCATCCTCATAGACCGTCAGCATTACAAACTGTGTGTCCGGCAGCAGCGGCTTGAGCCGCCGCACGCATTCGATGCCATTTAGCCCGGGCAGGTTAATGTCCATCAGCACCACGTTGGGTTTCTTCGTGGGGAGCGCGGCCAGCGCCTGTTCGGCGCTGCCGTGATCACTGACGCAGGAAAAACCCTCCGCGCGCCGAATCCACTCCGCCAGAATCTCGCGGGCGGGGGCATCGTCTTCGATGATGGACACCTTGATGCTCAAGCTCGCCTGGAGTTTACACGCAGTCACCCGGGAGTGAGTGTCGTGTGTTTTGACTACACCTGCTCGGGAGCGCGGTAGGGCAAGGGAGATTGCCTTGAAGCGGTCCGCGTATCGCACCTTTGAACCTCCAGAACTCTCGAGAATTCCCACGCGAATTCAAAGCGTGCCTGGATTTGATCGGAGTCATCTTTGGACTTTTTGATTCCTCGGGAGGGCATTTGAAATTCGTGTGGAGCATGGGAACGGGATTGCCTTCATTTGAAGCCTGTTGGGCGCACGACGACGAACACCACCTTGGTTCCTTTCCCGGGCTGGCTCCGCACTTCGCAACGGCCCTGAACCTCCGCGAGGCGACGTTGCATGTTGGCAAGTCCATTGCCGGAAGCCGCCCGGTCCAGTTCGGAGGACGGCGGCGCAGCCCCGTTCTCCCGCGCGAAGCCGCGTCCGTCATCTTCCACCGTTAATCGGAAGCCCCCGGCCTCCAGCGTGAGCGAAATGCGCGCCTCCGCCGCGCCGGCGTGTTTGACGACATTGTGCAGAGCTTCCTTGAAAGCGAGAAACAGGTTGTGACGCACCTCCGCCGTGAGCGGCCACGCCGGCAGATGCACTGGCACATCCAGGCGACACCGGATGCCGGCGACGCGCAGGTAATCCTGGGCGAAGCGGCCGAGGTAAGTGGCCAGGCTGTCCAACGTGTCGTGCTGCGGGTTCACGGCCCAAACGATTTCGTCCATGGTGCGCGTGAGTTCGCGCGCAGTGGCGTAGATGCGATCCAAGTCCTCGGCGGCCTGCTGCGGCTGATCCAGATCCGCACGGGCGGTTTGGCAGAGCATCGTGATGCGCGTGAGACTGGCGCCCAGATCATCGTGGATATCCTTGGCAATACGGGCACGCTCGCGTTCGACCGCGCGCTGGCGCTCCGCACGTTCCACCTTCCGCCGCATCCGGCGGCGGGTGTCGAACCAGACGCCTCCGCCCACGAGGGCCAGGGCCACCGTCCACAGCACCAGGCGGAAACCGAGGGTTTGCCAGAAATGCGGCAGCAGCGTCACCTCCAGCCGCGCGCCCTCCTCGTTCCAGACGTTGTCGTTGTTGCAGGCGGTGACGCGGAAAACGTAGTGGCCAGGCGGCACGTAGCTGTAGTTCACCCGGCGTTCGGTGCCAGCGTCCACCCAGTCCGCGTCCAGACCTTCGAGCCGGTGTTTGAACCGGACCTTCTCCGGCACGACGAAACTCAGTCCCGTGTAATGGAACTCCAGCCGGTTGTGGCCGGGCGGGATCCTGACCGCCCCCGCGTTTGTTGCGAGGTTGACCGGCCTGCCCTCGACGAGCACCTCCTCGATCAGGACCGGAGGCGGGAGTGGATTCGTATGCACGAGGAGTGGATTCAGCGCCACCAAGCCGCGGCTGGTGGCAAACCACAGCCAGCCATCGCGGGTTTGACAGCCCGCCGGCTGCGAACCGCCGGAGCATTCCAGCGTGGGCAACCCGTCGCCGCGCCCGTACGTCAGGCAGTGAATCGAGGCGGCTTGCCCCTCGGCACAACGATTCAGTTCGGCCTTGTTGACCCGGAAGATGCCGCCGTGCGAACTCATCCAGAAATGGCCGTTGCCATCATCGGCGATGTGGCAGATGACGTTGTTCGGCAGGCCGTGGCTGGTGTTGATGGTGGCAAAGCGGCCGTTCTTGAGGCGGTTCAAACCACCACCCGGGGTGCCAATCCATAACGCGCCCTCTTCATCCAAGTGCAGACACCAGACAAAGTCGCTCGCCAATCCGTCGGGCCGGCGAAACTGGCGGATCGAGCCGTGCTCCAAGCAACCCAGCCCGCCACCCAACATGCCGAACCAGATGCGCCCTTGCTTGTCCTCCACCACGGCGCGCACGTCGGCAAGCGTGAGGCCCTGTTCTTGCCCGAACCAGGTCAGATGGTCGCCGTTGATGTGCAGCAACCCCGCCCCAGTGCCCGCCCACACGCCCCCCTCCGCGCTGTGGAGCAAGGCTGGGAAGGGGGGTGTCAACCCTGCGGTGCCGGGCGCGGGTTCAAACCGGTCGTCCGCCATCACATAAAGCCCGCCGCCCCACGTTCCCGCCCACAGCCGCCCCTGCGCGTCCTCGGACACCGCCCAAACATAGAGGTTGGAGAGGCCGCTGCCTTGTGCGAAGCGCGTCCACTCGCCCGCCCGGTGGCGGTACACCCCCGCGCCTTCCGTTCCGACATGGAGCGTATCGTCCCGTCCCGCTGTCACGGAGAGCACGGAGCGGTCCTGCCAATGGTCTGGCGGTTGGACGGTTGCGACCCTGCTCCGGCGCAACGCCGCCAAGCCGCTGGTGCCCACACCCACCCACAGATTGCCCTCACGGTCTTCGCACAAGCACCGCAACCAATCGCTCCGCAGGCCGTTCGTGCGCCCGAAACACAACGCTGGACTGCCGGGCTGGAGTAAATACAACCCCTGATCAGTCGTTGCCGCAGCCAACCGCCCATCCTGCATTTCGATGAAGCCAGTGATGGGTGAGTCTCCCCAAGGGGCTGGGCCAAGATCGTCGGCCCACCCTGTTCCCGTCCAGCGGCGGAGCCGCCCGTCCTCCGCGACCCAAATGCCACCCCAGCGGCTGGCGGCGATGCCTTGGACATAGCGGTTGGTTGCGGTGCCGTCGAAATCCACCGGCGCAACGGTGCCACGTTCCAGCACGGAGCATCCGCCCCGGCGCAGAACGTAAACCCGCCCGGTCGGATCGCGGCTCAGTCCGACCAACCCGGAAGCCGTGCCACTGCGGGGGATCAGCACCAGCGCGTCGCGCAAGCGTGCCAGCAACCCGTCCGCGTTCTGAATCCAGAGTTCGCCGTCGGCATCCGTCGCGAGCCCCGTGATCTTGCCACCCGACCAGGCGGGGCGAAACTCCAGCGCCTCGAAGCGGCCCTCGCGGTACCGGGTCAAGTCGCCGGTTTCGTGTCCGATCCACAAGTTGCCGTCCGGGGCCTCAAACAAGGCCGTCACCCGGCAATTGCGGAGTTCGGGGGTGTTGCTGCTGTCGAACACGGCAAAGCGCACGCCGTCAAAGCGCGCCAAGCCGTTGTAAGTGCCAACCCAGAGATAGCCATCGCGGGTTTGCACCACGGCGGAAACCGCGTTTTGGGGCAAGCCATCCTCGGTTTGCCAGACGTGGGCGAAATAGTCTTGAGCCCCCGGTGGCACCGCGCGCGAAGCCAGACCCAATGCGAGCCATCCTGCGAGAAACGCCAGGCATCCGAGCCGCCGGATCACGGCTTGGCCGGCGGAAACACCTGACATCTGCGGGTCCACGCCGCAAATGATGTCTCGCGGCCAGGGCCCAGGCAAGCAGGCATCGCAACCTGACCCGCGTGACGCCGTGTGATGACATCCCAAACGGCTACCCGGTCAGTTCTGCCAAGCAGCTCTGTTGAACGAAGCCGCTCTGCGGCGGGGTAAGACGGGGGCCCCACGGCCCCAGGC
>CAZJTM010000137.1:0-6383 GCA_964548925.1 uncultured Verrucomicrobiota bacterium
GACGGCGTGCTTTGGGTTGGCACCGCCAAGGGTTTGTGCCGGATCAGGGCCGGACGGGTGGCGACGTTTGCCGGAGCAAAAGGACTGCCGGAGGAGGCCGCGCTACAACTGCGAAGTGACGCGGAGGGTAACTTGTGGGTGGGATCGGGCAGCCGCCTGTTTCGGGTCAGCAAGGCGCAACTCAATGCCTGCGCCGAGGAGCGGGCGCGCTTTGTGGATGCCGTGATGTACGGCAAGGAGGATGGTCTGCCCGGGATCCAGTGCGTGTCCTTGGCTCAACCCAACGCCTGGCTGGGTGGCACGGGCCGGGTTTGGTTTGCCACGACAAAAGGGTTGGCAGTCTTTGACCCCGAGGCGAAAGCTTGGAACTCCCAACCGCCGCCCGTCCTCCTGGAAACCGTGATGGTGCAAAATGAAAGTGTGCCGTTCGACAGCGAGGTTCGCGTCCCGCCGGGCAAAGAAAGCCTGCGGTTTGAATTCACGGCGCTGAGCCTGACCGCTCCCGGGAAAGTGCGTTTCCGCTACCAACTGGAGGGCTTCGATGACGACTGGAGCGAGCCGGGCGCGGGCCGGGAGGCGCGCTATCCGAAGGTGCCGCCCGGCGACTACCGGTTCCGGGTGGTCGCCTGCAACAACGACGGCGTCTGGAACGAAACCGGCGCTGACTTGGCCATCGTCGTCGCGCCGTTCTGGTGGGCCACCGTTTGGTTCCAACTCTCCGTCCTGCTGGTGGTGGCGGGCGTGCTGGGCGGGCTTTACCGCTTGCGGCAGTTGCGCCGCCGGGACATCGAGCGGCTCCGCATTCGCATCGCCAGCGACCTGCACGACGACATCGGCTCCAGCCTCTGGAGCATCACGTTGTTGAGTCGAATGCTGACCAAGCACGGCAAGCTCGGGCCGGAGGAGCGGCAGGACCTGGACGAGATTCACCGGATCGCAGTGCAGACGTCCAATTCGATCCGCGACATCATCTGGCTCATCAACCCGGCGTTCGACACGGTGCAGGATTTTGTGCTGCGAACGAAGGACTTCGCCGCCATCGTCATGCGCGGCGTGGACTATCGCATGACGTGCGAGGGGGCCGACCTGACCCGAAAGCTGCCGTTCGATTTCCGGCACAATCTGTTTCTGCTCTTCAAAGAAGCGCTGACGAACATCGCGCGGCACGCGAACGCCACGGTCGTGGAGGTGCGCATTGAGGAACTGGGGGCGGAATGGCGGCTGACGATCCGGGACAACGGCGTGGGCTTCGACCCGGCGGCGAGCACCGCTGGCAACGGACTCCGCAACCTGCGCGCGCGCGCCGCCCGCATGGGCGCCACACTTGAGGTTCGCAGCCAGCCCGGCCAGGGCACGACGCTCGTCCTTTCCCTTGTGCCGCCGTGAGCCCCGCCTTCACAAACCCCGGACTTGCCCCCGCGGGACCGACCGCGAACAATAGTCTCATGCGAACCAACTCCTCTGGCGCAAAGGCCGTTGTCTGGTTGATCGAAGATCACACCGATTCGCGCCGCGTGCTTGCGCGCGTCCTGAACCGCGCCCCAACGATGCAGTGCCCGTGCGCCTTTTCGTCCTGCGAGGAAGCGCTGGCCGCGCTCAAGACGAACCCACCGCCCGATGTCATCCTGCTGGACGTCGGCCTGCCTGGCATGAGCGGCATTGAAGGCATCCGACACCTCAAGGCCCTGGCCCCCGCCACGCACGTCATCATGCTGACCGTCTTTGACGATCAGGACAAAGTCTTCAAGGCCATCTGCGCCGGGGCGTCGGGCTACCTGTTGAAAACCTCGGATGAAGACGCCGTGGCGGCGGCCATCCACGAAGTGTTGCAGGGCGGCGCGCCGATCAATCCTCGCGTCGCGCGGCTGGTGTTGAACATGTTCGCCTCCCGCTCGGCGCCCCCCGCGCAGGACTACGGGCTCTCGGATCGTGAACGGGAGGTGCTCGAATTGATGATTCAGGGATTGGTCAAGAAGGAGATCGCCGACCGCTTGCGCTTGAGCTACCACACGGTGGATAACCATCTGCGGAGCATCTACACCAAACTTCAGGTGCATACGCGCGGCGGCGCCGTGGCGAAGGCGCTCTCCGAACACCTGGTCCCGTCCGGCCAAGGCGCGTGAGCTCAACGCATCCAAACTGGAGCGATTCCGTAGGACAGGCTTCCGGCCTGTCTCCAACTTCACCCAGTCCCCTTCCCTGCCCGTGAGCGACTGCCTCGCAAGAAGTTGCCCGAAACAGTTCTCCCGGTGGGAAGACGGAGACAGGCTGGAAGCCTGTCCTACGCGCGGCATCGCGCCACCGCCCCAGCACTCGGTCACGTTGACTCGTATCCTGCGCGACCTTTTGTTCTGTCTCCTGGTGGGATTGCTCACCAGTTGCGGGCCGAAACCGGCCGCGCCCTCGCGCGCGATCACCTCCTTCCACATCACCGGCGTCTATACGGAAGCCGCCCGCGCCCTCGCGATCGAGTTCGAGCGGGAGACGGGCATTCACGTCAACGTCATCGAGGCCGGCCTGTTCAGCCTGCGCGAGAAGGAACTGACGGACTTGCTGACACAGGGCGGCAACTATGACGTCATGCAGGTGGCCTACCAGTGGGAGGGTGAGATCCTGCCGCATCTCCGGCCGCTCGACGACGTGGTCGGCCAGATCGCCCCCGACTTGGAGGACTTCATCCCTACGGTGCGCACGAACTGTGGCCAGTGGAACGGGCGACTCTACGGCTTGCCGATGGCGTGCGACGTGATCACGTTGCTCTATCGAACCGACCTGTTCGCCGCGCGCTCGGATGAGTTCCAACGGCTGACGGGACGCCCCTTGCGCCCACCCACGACCTGGCCGGAGTACGTCGAAATCGCCCGATTCCTGCATTCCGACTCCCTCTACGGCAACATCCTCATGGGCAGGGAGCAGACCTACACGGTTTGGTCGGGAATCCTCCACGGCATGGGAGGGCGGCAGGTGGACGAACGCTGGCGACCGGCGCTCAATTCCGAGGCCGGCGTTCGCAGTCTCGCCCTGTTCGTCGAAATGTTCCAGTATGCTCCACCGCATTCGGTGGACCGATCCATCCGCGACGCGGACACGCTCTTCCTCCAGGGCCGGGGCGCCATGTATCTGGCCTGGCCCAGCTTGATTTGGTCGCAACTCTCGGATACGAACCATTGCAAGATCGCCGGCAAGATCGGCGCCGCCGTCATCCCCGGCGGCCAACCGCAACTCAGTGCCTGGTCCCTGGGCGTGAATCCCGCCTGCAAAGACCCGGAAGCCGCCTACCTCTGGATCCGCTTCTTCGTCAACCAGACCAACACCAAGCGCCTGTTGCTCCAGTACGGCAAAGGCTCACCGCGCATCTCGACCTATTCAGATGCGCAATGCCAGGAGAAAGTCTTCTACCTTGCCCCGCTGCTGGAAGGTCTGGCCGGCAACCAATCGCGCTTCCGCATCCCTCCCTCGCAGGAACTCTCCGACTATCTGGATAACGAGCTTCAGAAAGCCATCCGCGGACAGATCACGCCCCAGGCGGCGCTGGATCGAACTGCGGCGCGCTGGCGCGAGATTCTGATTCAAAGCGGGCACCTCCACGAGACGTCCGCTCCATGAACCTTCCCGTTTGGAGTCCTGGCTTTGGCCAGTTCGACACCGGACTTGCGAGACACGCCGAACCCGGATGTTTCATACCCAGACTGCCGGGTGAGGGCACCCGGCCTACGGGCGCATCTCAGTTTATTGCAGCCCTCCACTCTTCCTTGGAATTCAGCGGATGAGAGCCATGCTCTTGCGGGCAATTCCACGATGTTTGCAGGGGGAATCTGAAAGACGTGCAATAAAGTGAGATGCGCCCCCGGCCTACAGGACCGAGGTTATCGTGCTGTAGGCCGGGTGCCATCACCCGGCGAAGTGTTGGCGATTGAATCGAGGCGTGAGACATCCGAGCTAACCGGCCGAAGCCGGGACTCCGAACCGCGACGCTGACGCGAACACGTCATTGTTTCAGAGGCTTGGCCGCTCATAATCTGGCGCCAGTAATTGAGATTGCCATGTCAACGTCAACTCGCCATCCAGAGTATTCCCGCCGCGCCTTCTTGAGCCATTCCGCGTTGGCGGCAGCCGTCGCACCCTTGGCGGTCGGCGGCCTCACCGGTCCGTTCATCCGCTCCGCCCGCGCGGGCGAGCCCGGTTCGAATGACAAAGTCCGCGTTGGTCTCATCGGGGCCGGAGGGATGGGCTGCGGGGATTTGAACTGTTTCTTCGGCAATCCCGAAGTGGAATGTGCGGTGGTTTGCGACGTGGACGACGCGCACCTCAAGGACGGCTTGGCGGTCTGCGAGAAGAAAGGGCGCAAGAAACCCGACACCGTGAAGGATTTCCGCCGGGTGCTGGAGCGCAAGGACGTGGACGTGGTGATTGTGGCCACGCCCGATCACTGGCACGCGTTGCCGACGGTGCTGGCCTGCCAGGCGGGCAAGGATGTCTATGTGGAGAAACCGCTGGCCACCACGATTGACGAAGGCCGCGCCATGCTCACCGCGGCCCAGAAGCACGACCGCATCGTGCAAATGGGTTCCCAGTGGCGGAGCTGCCGGCATATCATCGAGGCCACCGACTTCGTGAAGTCCGGCAAGCTGGGCAAAGTCAGCATGGTCCGCGCGTGGGCGTGGCTGGATTGGCAGCCCAACATGGAGAACCTGCCCGATGGCAACCCGCCCGCCGGTGTGGATTATGACGCGTGGCTCGGGCCGGCGCCGAAGCATCCGTTCAACCCGAACCGCTTCCACTACAATTTCCGCTGGTTCTGGGATTACGCGGGCGGCTTGATGACCGATTGGGGCGTTCACCTGATCAACATGGCATTGATGGGCATGAACCGGACGCCGCCCAAGACGATTTGCTCCTCCGGCGGCATCTACGTGCAGCGGGACATGCGCGAGACGCCGGATTCGCAACTGGCCGTCTATGAATTCCCGGATTACCTGCTGGTGTGGGAACACAAGAGCGGCATGGGCACGGGCCTCAACGGACGCTCGTGGGGGATTTCCTGGAGCGGCACGGAAGGAACGATCTTCCTCAACGACGAGGGCTGGGAACTGGTCATCGAGAAACGCAAGGCGAGTCTCGAACCCGAGAAGCACAAGAGCAGCGGCGACCCGCGACCCGCGCACGTACGGAACTTCCTTGATTGTGTGAAATCGCGCCAGCAGCCAGTGCTCAACCTGGAGCTTGGGCACCACGTTTCCACCGTGGCGCACTTGGGCAACATCGCTTACCGGAGCGGCCACAAGCTGGTGTGGGATCCGGTGAAGGAAAAGATCACGAACCATCCCGATGCCGACCGGCTTGTGGGCGTGAAGTACCGCAAACCGTGGCATCTGCCCTACGCCAAACGGGCCTGAACCCAACCCCATTCGCTGTTATGCAAGAGCCTGAGATGTCTGGGAGTTCTGAGTGGAATTGCAAACGAGAGCTTGCTGCCCCCGCGGCGTTTACGCTCATCGAATTGCTGGTCGTCATTGCCATTATCGCGATCCTGGCCGGCATGCTGTTGCCCGCGCTGGCGAAGGCGAAAGACAAGGGCCGGTCCGCGTTCTGTGCGAACAACCAGCGCCAGTTGATCCTGGCGGCGCTCATGTATGAGGAGGACCACAAAGTCCTGCCGCTGGGTTATCCAAGCGCGACCCTGCCTTGGGAAACCATCTGGTATCGCGTGCTCCCGCCTTACCTGGGAAAACGCGCGACGGCGAACATCCAGACCAATCAGGTCTTTCTGTGCCCGTCCAGTCCCGGCGGCGGTTATTGGGGCTTTCTGGCCTACGCGCAGAACTATCAGGTCAACGGCGGGCGCGCGGACATGGGCCTGCGGCACATTCAGAAGCCCTCCATGACCGTCATGTACGGAGAAACCCAGGGCTACGACGCGCTGCTCTATCCGGACATTAGCTCCATCGCCAATGTCTGCTATCGCCACAGCGGCGGCAACGATCGCAGCGTGATCTTCGACATGTACACCGGCATCAAAAGCACGACCCGCAAGAAAGGCCGGGCGAACGCCGTGTTCCTCGATGGCCACCTCGAACTGCTCAAGAGCGCGTCCACGAACATCTTTGACGTGACCAAATCGTATTGAGGCGGACGAACCGGCACTGACCCGTTGACATGACCTATTTCCTCTTGCTGTTGGCGGCCTTTGCCGTGGCGGGCGTGGGCTGGGCGGTGCGCCGCCGCTCTGCGCTCTGCGGGCAGGTGCTCATCGGCCTGGGTTGCGTCGGATGCCTGGCCGTGGTTGGCTGGCAGGTGCGCCAGAGCCTCTTTCCCGCAGACGCCAAGCCTCCGAGCCGGGCCCACGCTGTCGTCAGCTTATACTTGGCGTCGCAGACCCAGCG
>CAZJTM010000137.1:6393-17806 GCA_964548925.1 uncultured Verrucomicrobiota bacterium
GGAGATCGCCGGCCAACGCGGCACGGTGGTGGTGATTCTGCCGCCGGCGAGCCAACTTGATGCGGAAACCGCCGAAAACTACGTGAACGCGCTGCGGGCGCCGTTGCTGCGCGGGCATCCGGAGTTGGAACTCGAGATCGCCAGGCTCAACGTCCCCGCCAAAGCCGCGAGGACGGGCACCCTGCCCTTGGCCGCGTTCCAGCAGGTGGTCGCCCAGTATCCCAAGGCGTTGACCTTTGTCTGCTATGCCAGCGTCCCGCCGGACATCGAATCACTCTTCCCAACCGATCCACAAACCATGCCGCCTTTCTTCCTGTTCGATCCCCTCCGCGGCACAAACTGGCTTGGCGCCCTGAAGCAGAACCACATTCGCTGCGTCATCGTGCCGCGACCGGACGTGAACCCGGCTCAGACCGCCAGCGTTTCGGGAATGCCCGGTGAGATTTTTGGCCAGTTCTATCTCATGGCCACGCCAGCCAACGCGACGCAAATTGCCACGACGTTGGCCTCCACCACAGAACCGAATCGGCCGCGCTGATTCGTCGTGGGGGCGGAGTCGTTGGCGCGTCATTGGGCGGGGCAGCGATGGCGATGAAATTGACAGCGCACGCTATCGCTTGACAGCCCGCGATTGCGGTCCAGACTAACACTGTCCTTAACCGAACCAGAACAAGTCGTTTCATTATGAACACAACTACAACTACCTCTCGTTGGATTGGCCTGGTGTGCGGTGGCCTGTTGGCCGTCACCGCCCAGGCCCAAACGGTGATCGAAGACTTCGAATATGCCGGTGATGCCGAATTGCTGGCGGTGTGGACTCCCCAAGCCGCCACGTTGAGTCTGTCCCCTTGGGTCGCCGCCGGTTCTACCGGCACAAAATCTATGCGCGTGGATCGCAACTTCGGCACGGGCATCTGGGAGTTCGAGGTGCTCACCCCAGCCGGGCTCGCGGCTCCGCTGGCCATTGGCGCCGACCAATACCTGACTTTCCGGGTCACGGGCGAACCGCAGTTCACCAATGCAAGCTTCCAAACCCTGTTTCTCTATGCCTATGACGGAGCTGGAAACTTCGGTCGCTGGGGCGAGGCCATTCCCACCAAGAACACAAACTGGTACGTGTTTAACTTCCTGGCGAGCAGCATCCAACTCCCTTGGGATTCTCCGGGAGCGCCCGACTTGGGCAACATCGTGCAGTTCAAATTCTACCTGTTTGGCCAAGGCGACCCGGCGGGTGTGGAGTATCCCGCGACGATCTACCTGGATGATCTGGTGATCCGCGACACGCCGCTCGTGGAGACTCCGCCGGCGGTCTTCGGCGCCGCCATGATTGAGGACTTTGAGTATGCCGACGACGCTGAACTCGCGGCGGCATGGACGCCGCAGTATCCCGGCCTGACCACGATGAGCCTCTCCGATTTCGTGTCCGCCAACACGACGGGAAAGAAATCGTTGCGCGTGGAACGCAACTTCGGCACCGTGCCGTGGGAAACCGAAGTCATCACCGGCCCGGTCCACGAGATTCCCAGAGGAATCACCTCCACCCAATACCTTACCTTCCGGGTGAGCGGTGATCCCCAGTTTGCCAACGCGAGCTGGCAGACACTGTTCCTCTATGCCTACGACGGAGCTGGAAACTTCGCCCGCTGGGGCGCGCCGGTGCCAACCACCACCAACTGGCAGGTATTCAACTTCCTGGCGAGCAGTCTCCAATACACTTGGGACCAAAAGGGTCCCCTGAATCTGAGCAATGTCGTGCAATTCAAGTTCTTCCTATATGGCCAGGGCGATCCCGCTGGCTCGCCCTACACGGCCACGGTTTATGTGGACGATTTGCAGATTCGCAACACCCCTCTGATCGAGTTGCCACCGCCCTCCGCCGTGCGACCGCTGATTGACGACTTTGAGGGTTACGCGGATGACACCGCCTTGCTGGGGTTTTACTCCTACCAAAACAGTCCGGCGGCAACGATCACCACCGCCTCGCTCGAAACGCCCGCGCCCCAAGGCAACAAGGCGTTGAAAATGACCATTGATTTCGCCGCCGGCCAGTATCCGTGGGGCAGCGTCCGCTCGGCGCTCGTGGCCCCGTTCTCCCTGCCGGCCAACGCGGTGGTTTCCTTCCGCCTCAAAGGCGACCCCACCCTCGCGCCCGTGGCGGATGCTGGCACGACGTTCTGGCTTTCCTTCTACGACGAAGCGGGCCGTGGCATCAACTTCAGCACCCCGGCCGCTCCACTGATCTCCTCCGAGTGGACCACGCTGAAAGCCCGCTTCGACCAGTTTTGGACCGGCACCGTCGTGGACACCGGCAACTTGGTGCAATGGAGGATTCTGGCGGAAGGGTGGATGGGAACGCCCGAATCAGCGCCACAGTCTGCGACCATTTACGTGGATGACATCCGGGTCACCGTCCCGCCGGTCCTGGCTGTCGTTCGCGACGGAGGCGGCCTCAAGCTCCAAATGAACGGCTTGATTCCAGGAACCACTTACACGCTCCAAATGACGTCGGATTTCTCTTCTTGGAGCACGACTACCATCAATGCCACTTCGACCAGTGCCACTTGGCCGATTCCGGCCGGCCAGAAGAGCTTTTTCCAACTCTTCTACACACCCTGACGCGGGTCACTCAGCTCTGAGCGCGACGCCTACGCCCCGCGCGTGAAGGGCGAGCCAATCGCCCGCGATCACTTCAGCGTGCCCCTCCGTTGCTCGTCAACGGAGGGGCTTTCTTTTCGGTTACCTGCGCCGAACTGTGGCGACTCGCTTTGCTTCGGCACGTCTCGCCCCGACCGCAGCCATGCTGCTCGCAAGACGCTCGCCCGTAACCCAAGCCAAGGTCCGCGCTTTGAACCCGAGAACCAAAGGACAATTCTGTATTGCTTATGCAACACGAGATTGTCCACCCCCACTTGAGGTTCACGGAGGGTAACAACGCCCTGCAAGGACATATGCAGATCCAAACCTCAGCGCAGCGGCCCGTCGGCAGACCGCCGCCATCTGGAGGAGCGGGACGTTTGCGGCACTCCAACGCGTCGCCGTGAGGCGAGCGCGATTCAGGGAAAGGAAGTGCGTACGACTCGGGGGAGGCTCTCGCCTCCCGGCACCGCGCTCACTGGCCGCGCAGCTTCGCCGCCGTGACCAAGTCCACCGGTGTTTCGCGGTCGGCGGGCGACTGCCTCGTCTTGAGCATCTCCAGCGCGTATTCGATGCCAAACACGGCGAGTTGGTCGCCGTGCTGATCGGCGGTCGCCAGAACTTTGCCTTCCTTTAGCAGTTGTTGCATGGCAGCAATGTTGTCGAAGCCGACCACCAGCACCTTGTCGAGTTTGCCCGCAGCGCGCAACGCAGCCACCGCACCCAGTGCCATGCTGTCGTTCGCGCAAAGCACCGCCTTGAGATCCGGGTGCTCGTTGGCCAAAGCGGCGACGACCTGATTCGCCTTGTCCGTCTCCCAGTAACCGGATTGCGAACTGACGATGTGCATGCCCGCCGCCTTCATTGCGTCCTCGAAACCGAGCTTGCGCTGGATGCCGTTGAAGGCGTTCGGCGCGCCTTCGATGATGACGACCTTGTCCCCAGGCTTGAGCTTCCTGGCCAAGTAATCGCCCACGGCTTTAGCGCCCTTGCGATTGTCCGGGCCGACGAACGGGAACCTCGCACCGCTGGCGGCCAGCACCGCGTCGTCGAACTTGTTGTCAATGTTCACCACGGTGATGCCGGCGGCCTGGGCCTTCTTGCAGACCGGGACGAGCGCCTTGGAGTCGGCGGGCGCGATGACGAGCGCGTCCACCCGTTGGGCGATCATTTGCTCGACCAGGTCAATCTGCCGGCTCACGTCGAGTTCGTCCTTGATGCCGTTGGCCAACAGTTCGTAATCGGCGGCGTGGGAACGCTGGTGCGCTTTCGCGCCATTCTCCATCGTCAGGAAGAACTCGTTGGCGAGCGACTTCATGACCAGCGCGACGCGAGGCTTCCCGCCGGGCTTGGCGGAATCTGAGTCGGCGGGTTTGCAGCCGGGCGTCACAAGCACGGCGGTCGTGGCCAGGGTCAACGAAAGACAGAGGGAGACGAAGGATTGATGCCGGAGCATAGACATTCTGGTTTGGAGCGTTCGCATTTTCGGGCCGGCGCGCACGCCGGGCCGCGTCCAGTTAGCTCATTAGCGCGCTTGGAGTGCAAGCGGGAATTCTGGCGGGGCTCGAACCCTGGCGCCGCCGCCGCAGTTCTTCTGGTCAACGTGCGGCCGTTCGCGGCAAACTGGCGCGTCATGACTACAACGGCATCCGTCTTCCGCAGCATCGCGTGTTGGACCAGCCTGATCCCGCTGCTGTTGTGGGGACCTGCTCTCCCTGCGAACGAACCGCCCGCCCGCCTCCCGCGCACCAATTTGATGGTCTTTCACGACCCGCGGGGCGAAGTCCGGCCCGTAAGGTCCAAGGCCGAATGGAAGTGTCGCAGAGCGGAAATCTTGCGAGGTATGCAGGCGGTCATGGGTCCGTTGCCCGGGAAGGCGAAGCGCTGCTGCCTCGATGTGCGGGTGGAGCAGGAGCAGGATTGCGACGCGTATCGGCGGCGATTGCTCACTTACGAGTCGGAACCCGGTTCCCGCGTACCGGCGTATTTGCTGATCCCGAAGGTGGCGAGGGGAGCAAGGCAGAAGTTCCCGGCCGTGCTTGCTCTTCATCCGACCGACATGGAATATGGTCATCGCGTGGTCGTGGAGAAGCTGCGCGACAACTACCGAGCCTACGCTCACGATCTCGCAGAGCGTGGTTTCGTCGTCTTGGCTCCGGCGTATCCCATCATGGCCAACTACCACCCCGACTTGAAGGCGCTCGGGTACGAAAGCGGCACGATGAAGGCCATCTGGGACAACCTCCGTGGACTGGACCTGCTCGATGCGTTGCCGCAGGTGAAGCACGGCCATTACGGCGCCATCGGCCACTCGCTGGGCGGGCACAACGCGATCTTCACGGCGGTCTTCGACCCACGCATCAAGGTGGTCGTCTCAAGCTGCGGCTTCGATTCGTTCCTCGATTATTACGGCGGCGACGAAGCCAACTGGCAGGCGGGGCGGGGCTGGTGCCAGACCCGCTACCTGCCACGGCTGGCCGAGTATCGCGGGCGACTGGCGGACATCCCGTTCGACTTCCACGAACTCATCGGGGCACTCGCGCCACGAACGGTGTTCATCAACGCGCCGCTCGGCGACACAAACTTCCGATGGCGCAGCGTGGACGAAGTCGTCCGATCGGCCTCGCCGGTGTTTGCACTTTACGGAGTCCGCCCGAACCTTCGGGTGGAGCATCCGGACGGTCCGCACGATTTTCCGGAAGCGATCCGGGCGCAGGCCTACGTGCTTCTGGAGGCGAAGCTCAAGTAGCCAAGCCAGCGGTTTGAGAGCCTGGTTGAAAAGTCGGCTGGGCTGGGTTGGGCTGGGTTTGGAGCCTCGCCTTCACGCGGCTGGGGCGGTAAACCGGCAAAAGCCGGGACTCCGAACCTGGGATTTCAACAAGACTCCGAAAGATCAGACTTCCACCGGCATGCCGGGCTGCGGCTGGAGGACTTTGATCTTGGGATACCGGGCATGAATCTGTTCCTCGAACCAACGGCGTGACTTGTCACCGCCATGCCCCAGCAAGACCACGCGCGGCGAAACTTGGCCCACAAAGTCCAGAAGGTCCTCGCGGTTCGCATGAGCGGTAAGATCGAAATCCCGCACATCGCAATGCTTGGTCAGTTCGCCGCCGCTGGCGCTGAAGAGAAACTTCTCGCCCGGCTTCGCCGCTTTCAGCCGTCCGCCGGGCGTGTCGGGATCGGCGTAACCGACGAAGAAGATGCCGTGTCGCTCGTCGCCCGCCATGCGCAGGGCGAGATCGTGGGCGGGGGTGTGTTCGCTCATCATGCCGGCGGTGACGACGAAGAGGCGGCCGCCGGTGAGCCTCATGTTCCGGGTCTGCTCCGCGCCGAGCACCGAGAGTTCGAGGGCTTCGTGAAGCTGCAGGTTGCTGTGCTGGCGGTGCGCCCGGTGCGCCTGGAGATCGTAGATTTCCGTGAAGACGCGCCCCAAACCACCAATGAAGACCGGCTGCCGCTTCAAATCGCCCTGGCGCATCAGCAAGGCCAGATGCGCCAGAATCTCCTGTGTGCGACCGAGGGCGAAGGTCGGAATGAGAACACTGCCCTTGCGCTTGAACGCGCCCTGAATGGCCTGCGTGAGGCGGCGCAATTCCGCCTCGCGGGTGAACCCTTTTGGCGTGGCCCGGTCGCCCCGGGTGGTTTCCAGAATCAGCACTTCCGCTTGCACATCTTCAAACCGCGCGCCGCGCAAGAGCGTTTGGTCGTGGAAGCAAACGTCGCCGGTGTAGAACAGGGTCTGCTTCCTGCCGCGCACCATCAGGCCCGCCGCGCCCAGCGTGTGGCCCGCGTCCAGGAACTCCAGCGTGGGCGAAGCAACGCCGGCGCGGGTCTTGTGGAAGGCGGCCCACTCGATCTCCCGGTTGTAGCGGAACCCTTGGAAGAGCGGCGCGATGTCGTCCACTTCATCGTGGCCGTAGAGCGGGTACTCGCGGATGCCCAGTTCCTGCCGCTGACGCGCCATCACGTTGACGGAGTTGTGCAAAACGCGCTCCAGGATGAAGTAGCTGAGCTCAGGCATCAGGACGTGTGCGTTCGGGAAATGACGCAACGCCAAGGGCAGCGTGCCCACGTGATCGTGGTGGCAATGCGAGAGCGCGATGGCGTCCACTTCCTCGTTTCGCACCGCGCCGAAGAGCGGCACCCCGGCGCGACCCTCGCGTTTGGGGTGCATGCCGGAGTCCATCAGCAGGCGATGGCCCTCGAGATCCACAAACCACGCGCTGGCGCCAATGTCGGTATCCGGGTTGAGATTGATGATCCGCATGGCGGCAAGGTAAACCGGAACGCCCCCTGCCGAAATGAGATAATCCCGCCCTCAGATTTGGTTCATGGCCCCTTTCCGGGGCGGGGAAACCCCGTCCGCGGCGAAGGGGGTCGCCGCTCTGCGCTTGCGCTCCGCGAGACTCCGTCCGCACAGACACGGCTGAGAATCCCACCTCGAACGAAACCGGCGACAAGAGGTGTGGCGGAACGCGCGCTTTTCGCCCATGCTTGGTCCCGCAATGAAGCGAAAGATTTTAGTCATTCTGTCCAACCGCTGGAACCGCAGCCAGAAGCCGCGCTATCTGGAGCTGGATTGCGATCCGAAAGGCAACATCCTGAAGCAGCGCACGCTGCGCGCCCGGCCGGGCAAACCGGATTACGACGAGGTCTGGGAGAACAACGAAGGGCGGGCCGATTTCGCCTCCTGCCACAGTTTCAAGCGGAATTATCGCCACAGACTGCAAAAGCCCAAACCCGAAGCCCCTTGATTCGACGAGGCCCACCCCGGACGCGCAACCTCCGCCCCGGATCGCGAGTGGTTTCCGGGCGCGGTTCGATCCCACCAGCCCGCTCAAGCCATCGGCTGAAAGAGGAACAGTTGCGCGCCGAAGGGCGGCAAGTCCAGGTACACGCCTTGGGATTCAAGATCGTTGCCAAAACGCTCGTAGCGTTCCTCGCCGAGGAGGTCGCTCATGGACCAATTCCGCTCGGCGAGCCGGGGCAGGCCCAGCGGGGCGTAACACTGGCTGCGATGCGGCGCGAGATTGACCGCCACCAGGGTGAACTCCTCCGGCTTCGACTGCCACAGCACGAGGATGAAATTCTGTCCGCTGGGGTTCTCCGGCCAGGCGGGACGGGGTGCGAGCAACTTCGCGCTCCCCTGCCCCACGCCAGCCTTCGGTAATGCCAGAAGGAGGCGCTCGTAGAACTGCTGAATCTCGGCCACAGGCGGCTCCATCGGGCGGCGCGCAAGTTGAACCGGCACTTTGACGCGAGCCCCGGTCAGTTGCCCCTCGTGAAGAAACCGCAAGCCGGGTAACCCCAAGATTACCAAGGCGGCAGCACGATGCTGCTCCAGGCTCAGCGCTGCTGCCACGCGCCGTTCGTCGTGGTTCTCCAGGAAGTGCGCGCTGGCGGACACAAACTCCGGCGGCGATTCCAGCAATCGCCGTTGAGCCCAGGGAGCGTTGCCCCAGATGAGATCGTCGTAGAGTTGCTTGTCGTAGGTGAAATCAAAGCCGAGCGATTGCATGCGGCTTTCCAGCCCCCAATACACTTCCGCGAGGAAGAGGAAGTCCGGCTGCCGGGCTTTCACCGCTGGAATGGCTTTCGCCCAAAACTCGGTGTCCGGTGCGGCCTCCGGAGCAGGCAGGTGGGCCCAGGTCTTGCCAAAAACCTCGTTGAGCAAGAGCATCGCCATGTCGCACCGCACGCCGTCGCACCGGTTCGCGATGGTGAGCAAGAGCTCTCGCATGGCAGTGCGGGTCTCGGTGCGACGGTAATCGAGTTGCACGGTGTCGGTCCAAGGAGCGAAGTGCGGATCTTTGCCGTGAGCCAGCCAACGAACGCCTGTGGCCGTGTCCGCCGTGAAAGCGCCCTCCACGGCGACCGGGCTTTGCACGAACCGTTCCGGGCGCTGGACCGTCCACGGGTGGTCGCACCCCAGGTGGTTCGGCACGAAATCGAGCACCAGCTTCATTCCCAGCTCGTGCAGCCGCTTGCGGAATTTCGCCAGGCCCGCATCCCCACCCAGCGCGGCCGGCACGGTGTAGGCCGCGATGGAATAGGGAGAGCCCGCGACGTCCGCTTTGCGCCAACCGGGCAAGGCTTCATCGTAGGCCTGCATCAAATTGCGGTCGTCCAGCGCGAGTTTGCGTCCCCGCTCCCCGGTTGTCCAAACGCCCATGAGCCAGATGTGCGTGAAGCCGAGGCGCTGCCAACCCGCCAGTTCCTCATCCGGCACAGTGGCCAGAGTGACCTTGCGATGGAGCCGTTCGGACAGCTCGCGCAGCCAGCAACGGGTGTTGATTTCGTAAAGCAGGGGATGGTTCATGGCGGGGTGGGGTTGGGGAACATCGCGAGGTGACGGACTTCGGCGGCAGTTTCAGTCCGGAGAGTAGAGCAGGTCAACGCTTCAAGGCCTTCAGTGCTTTCTTCACGTTGCTGACCCGCAGCACCAGCAACCCCTTGGTCTGATCCGGCGGAGTGGCGCTGTAGGCGTATTCAATGTTCACCTTGGCGGCGGAAAGCCGGTGCGCAATCTTTGCCAGCGCCCCGGGCTTGTTGTCGCCTTCGATGAGCAGGACATCATCCTCCACCGCCAGCGTGCCACGCTCTTCGCAAAGTTGCAGGGCCTTGCGGTAGTCACTGACCACCAGGCGCATGACGGTGTGATCTATGGTGTCGCTGGTGGACAGGGCGTAAATGTTGATGCCTTCCCGGGCGAAAGTATCGCAGACGCGAGCCAGTGTGCCGGGGCGGTTTTCCAAGAAGATCGCGATTTGTTTGGTGACTTGCATGATCGTTACAGGTTTGAGGGTTTGGAGCGATTCATCTCACGCGCGAATGATAACACGGTTGACAAGCCCCGCCAAACCGAACGGCAGTTTCGAGCTCCAACCGCCAAGCCCCAAGCTCCAGCAATCCTCCAATCTTGAAGCGGCCAAGCCGCTCGGCCGGCGCCGCAATCTCACACGGATGGCTCTGCCCTCGATTGATCCGCCCCAGAATGCTCCTTTGGCGGGTGGGATCTCTCTGGCCATCGGCAGAATGAGTGTGCAGCTTCACCTTTGCGCAGCGGCGACTCGGCAAGAGCGCCGCAACCGCTGGGAGGCGGACGATGGAGGTGCGCCGCCGAGACCCCGTTACGGTTCAGGAGTTCAAGAGGCGAAGCCTCCGGCGAATTCTCACCCCCGACGGTTTCCACAAAACCAGCGAAGCGGCGGCCTTGACGGCTTAGGACATTCGGGTTGAACAACTTGCATTACACCTCCACCCACCGGGGTGCAGTTTCCGTATTGACGGTCGGGAAGTCGCCCCTTTAAGTTAAGCCGCGACGCCACCGGAGCATAATGCTTTCGGGGCGGAGATTTTTTATGGCAGAAGGTTATTGTGTCAAATGCAAGGCCAAGAAGGAAATCGCCGATGGCGTTGAGGAAGTCATGAAGAACGGACGCAAGGCGATCAAGGGCAAATGCCCGACCTGCGGCACGGTCATGTTCAAGATCCTCGGCGGCAAGGCGGTTCCCACGCCTGTGCATGCCCCTGCCGCCCCCACGCCGCCCACGAATTGATATGTCTCAAGAGCTCGCTTACGTAATTCTCACCCCGTATTCACTGCACAAGTCCCGCACTGGCGGCATCCTGAGCCGGCTGATTGCGCGCAGTGGCGCGGAATTCGTGGGCGCCCGCATGTTTGCGCCCAGCCCGGAACTCGTGAAGCAATACGCGGACGCGTCCATTTCCAGGGACGATCCCCAAGCTCCGCGCGTCCAGGAACTCATTCGCGATTACATCCTCGGCAATTTCGGGCCGGATCCCAAGACCGGCCGCCGCCGGCGCGTCATGGTCCTGCTCTTCAAGGGCGAAGACGCGGTGCGCAAGGTCCGCTCGGTGGTGGGGCACTTCTGCAAAGAACGGCGCACCGGCGAGTCCATCCGCGACACCTACGGCGACTTGATCTTGGACGAGCACGACCAAGTGCGGTATTTCGAGCCAGCCGTGCTGGCGGCGCCGACCGTTGCCGAAGCCGCCGCGAAGCTGAAGCTTTGGGCGCGTTTCTCAGACAGCGACGGCGGCGTGCTCGAAAACGTCATCGCCTATCAACCCGGCGAGCAACCCCAGCGAACGCTGGTCTTGATCAAGCCGGACAACTTCCGTTTCCCGACGGGCCGTCCGGGCAATGTCATTGATTTCTTTTCCCGCACCGGCCTCTATATCGTGGCCATCAAGCTGCACCGCATGAGCGTGGCCGACGCGATGGAGTTTTACGGTCCCGTCCGCGAAGTCCTGCGCACCAAGCTCAAAGACTTGGTGGGCAGCCGCGCCCGTGCCGCGCTCGAAAAGGAATTTGGCTTCGCCATCTCCGGCAGCGAGCAAAAGGCGCTGGCGGACCTGCTGTCGCCGTCGTTCGGCGACAATCAGTTTGAGAACATCGTCCGCTTCATGTCCGGTCGCGCCCCGTCGGAATGCCCCAAGGAAGAGTTGGCCCGCCCCGGCACCGAAAAGTGCATCGCCCTGATTTATGAAGGGGTCAACGCCGTTGCGAAGATTCGCGACGTGCTCGGCCCGACCGATCCCTCCAAGGCACCGCCGGGCTCGATCCGGCGCGAATTTGGTCAGAGCGTGATGGTCAACGCCGCCCACGCCAGCGACTCGCCCGAGAACGCCCAACGCGAAATGGGCATCGTGAAGGTGGGGGAGAATGTTTTTCGTCGAATTGTCGAAGAGACTTACGGGAGCTATACACATGCGCATAAGTAAAGCGACATACGTTTCAGGGGAGCATTGT
>CAZJTM010000138.1:0-17763 GCA_964548925.1 uncultured Verrucomicrobiota bacterium
AAGAACCGTGCGCCTTGATCACCACGCCGTTCAGGCCGAGCAGGACGGCGCCCCCATACACGCCCGGGTCCACGCGCCGCTTGACGCCGCGGAGCGCGCCCTGCGCCAGCAAGGCGCCCAACTGGCGGATGGGATTCCTGCCCAACTCCTGCTTCAGCCAGCGCCCAATCGTCGCGCCCAAGCTTTCAGACGTCTTCAGGACCACGTTCCCGGTGAATCCGTCCGTGACGACGACCTCCACGGCGTCGTCGAACAAATCGAACCCCTCCACGTAACCGACATAATTCAGGTCGAGCATCGCACAGAGCCGGGCCGCCTCGCGGGTCAGTTCGTTGCCTTTCGATTCCTCGGCTCCATTGCTCAAGACCCCCACGCGCGGGCGCTCCGTTCCGAAAATCTCCCGGGCATAGAGGCTGCCCATCACCGCAAATTGGGCAAGGTGCAGCGGTTCGGCTGCGGCATTCGCCCCCGCGTCCAGGAGCACAAAATCCGCCGTGCGCGAAGGCATGCGGCAGGCGATCGCCGGCCGCTCCACGCCATCCAAACGTCCCAGCTTCATCGAACCCGCGACGAGCGCGCCGGTGTTGCCGGGCGAGATGACGGCGTCGGCCTTGCCGTTGCGAACCAACTCGATGGCGCGAACCATCGAGGAATCCTTTTTTTTGCGGATGCCTTCGAGCGGTTTGTCCTCCATCGTCAACACCTCGCTCGCGTGGACGATTTCCGCCCGCGAGTCCGTCAGATGGACTTGGCGCAACGCCCTGCGAACATCGTCCTCGCGCCCCACAAGGAGCAGGGAAGAGATGGTGGAATCCCCGGTGAGCGCTTGTTTGATGCCTCCGACGGCGACCTCACAGCCGTGATCGCCGCCCATGACATCCACTGCGATGCGCATAAGGCGAAACGCCGGCGATGCAAGGCCGCCTCGCCGGCCAGCGGATCCATCAAGCCCCGGCGGTGACCGTCAGGATTTGGCGTCCCTTGTAATAACCGCAGGCGGGGCAGACCCGGTGGGGCCGCGCCGGAGCGCCGCATTGAGAGCAGACCCCAAGCTGGGGCAGCTTGAGCACGCTGTTGTAAGCGCGGCGCATTCGCATCCGGCTTTTTGACGGTTTTCGCTTCGGAACGCCCATAAAATCTCGTTAAAACTGCAGTTTATCCAGTTCGGTCCACGCCAACGGCGCCGCCGTTGGACGTTCGCCGGGTCGTGTGTTTGACTTCTCCGGGTCCGCCGGTGCCAACCCGGGACATTCCGGTTCGCACAACGGATGTTGCGGAAACGCGAGCAAAATATCTTCCCGCACCGAGGGCGTCAAGTCCACGAAATCCCCCTCCCGGACCACGGCTTCCTCCCCCGTCAGGGGAAGCACGCAGGTCCAGTCCGCCAACCGGATCAGATGCATCGTCGGCTTGAGGCAGCGCACGCAATCGCATTCCAACTCCAATTCCAGCGCGCCCCGAAGCAGGAGCTCGTCCCCCACCAATTCGGCCTGGAAATCGTAGCGCAAGGGCTTGTTGACCCGGATGAGTTCGTCAAGGGTTTCGATCGCCAGTTCCTCCACGGACAGCTCGCCCTTCAGCACCGCCGCGTGCCGCTCCAAATGCCGAAGATTAACCAACAAACGCATAAAACGAGTCAACGCTGGGTTGCGGCCAGTTTTCGCTGCAACGCCCGCCGCACGTGCGCGGGCACAAACGGACGCACGTCGCCACCCAGCATCGCAATCTCCTTCACCATCCGGGAACTCAGGAAAGTGTACGTGTCTTTGGGCATCATGAAGATCGTTTCCACCTGGTCACTCAACTTGCGGTTCATCAGGGCCAGTTGAAACTCGAACTCGAAATCCGACACCGCCCGCAGCCCGCGGAGCACCGCGTGGGCGCGTCGCTGGATGACGTAATGCGCCAGCAGCCCCTTGAACGAGTCCACCTCGGCATTGGGAATGTGCCGAATCGCCCGGGCGACGAGCGCCACCCGTTCTTCCATCGTGAAGAAAGGGGTTTTCCCGTCGTTCCGCGCCACAGCCACAACCACACGATCAAACAACTTGGCCGCCCGCTGGGCGACATCCAAGTGTCCGTTCGTGATGGGATCGAAGCTGCCCGCGTATATCACTGTCCGCATGCCCCGCAGTGTAACAGGCCGGCGCGCGATGCCCAGCGGGAAAGAGCGCGTGGCTCGATTGAGGTGTGGAACATCCGGGCCACGGTCGCCCGACCTTGCGGCGGGTCGCCAAGGGGTCGAAACAGCCCAAAATGGAGTGTGCGGTCAGACGCACAGTTGTCGGCTGCGCGGACTGCGGTAGGATGGTCACGATTCGAGAACACCATGAAAGCGCTTGAAAAGGTCCGTCCGCCGGTGAGTGGCTTTCCACAGGCCGGAGATCGGCTCGCTGCGGGGTGAGGGGAGTGAAACAACCGTTGACCGGAATCATCATGCCGACGAAAGACCACAGACGATGCGCGAAGGAGATGGTGGAAGCCTTGGAGTCCCGCTTGCATGCCGGCCCGCCGGTTTGCGAGACGGAAATCCTGTCCGCGCGGGAGTTTCTGCGGCAGCACGACTTTTCGGCGGCCAGCGACTACTTTGACCGCCTCGCGCGAATCCGGGAACGGATGCACACCCGGCCCGCCACGGTGCCGCAGGAGAAGCGTAATTACGGCGGCAAGGCGGCGGGAACCTGGATGCAGGTCCTGTCGGTTTACGACCACGTCATCCTCTCCACCTGCTACGAGGGCGAGTTCAATCTGCGGCGCGGCCGGGTCAAGGTTTCCCATCGGTTCAACCAAGCGGGCCGGATTGACTTCGTGGAGATGAAGCTCCTGCGTTCCCTGCAACCCGGTTTGGATGGGGCGATCCGTAAGCTCCTGACGGTGCGGGACTATCCGCGCCTTCAGAGAGACTGGCACGCCGCGGAGGCCTTTGCCCTGCGGGTGTTGCCCCAGGAGTTGGTCTTTCTCTTTGAAGACATCTTCCGGTGTCAACGGGAGGACATGCTTGGTTGGCTGATCAACATCGGCCACCGCACCGTGGTGGACCTGCTGGACGATTTGCGGGACCGGCCCCCGGAGGGCAATGCTCAGGACGCAGATGGCAACCCCAGCCAATTGCGCTTGGAGGCGCTCTTGGCGGACGCAGCGGCCCGGCCGATCTTGGAGCAGGCCGCCGCGCTGGAATCCACCGTCGAATTCAACGATTCGCAGACCGTCATCGTCCGCTACGTTGGCAAGCCGCCGCGCGCGGTTCACCGGCTCGAAACGCAAGCCGTTGCGTGAGCCGTGTCGCGACCCGCAGGGTGGCCTCCGGTGATGGCCCGCGCATGCATTCGGGCGGCAGTTGAGCGATCGCCCTCCCCAAGAATCTGGTCGTGGCACAGACCACTGGCCTGCCAGTCCCCGCCTCCCAAGGTCTGGCTTCCTTGATTGGCAGGGAAGCCAGACGCGTTTGGCAATGCTGACGAGGGATGTGACCACAGAAGATTATCCGCAAGATGGTACGCGGGACGGGGGTCGAACCCATAACCTTCGGCTCCGGAGGCCGACGCTCTATCCAATTGAGCTACCCGCGCAACCGCCGGCATCCTAGGCCATCGGCGTGCCAGCGGCAACCTTTTCCCTGCGCCGGAGCGCGCTCCGGACGCATCTCGGTTTTGGGCAAGGAGAGCGTACATTCTCATCCGCCCGTGAAAAGCAGGGCCGCCCACAGGCTGGCAAGAGTGTCGGCGCTCCCAAACGGACAGGCGGGCATGGCGGGCCAGTAATTGAAATGGATTTCTTCACCTCAACGGATTCGGCTCCGGTATTGAGCCCAAGAAGGCCGATGAGTAAACTCGCCGCCGATGAAAACGTCGCTTGCCCTCCTCGCCGCCCTCGCCACTTCCGTGTGCGCGCAAACCCATCCCGAGTTTCCCCTTTGGCCCGAAGGCGCGCCCGGGGCGCTGGGCAAGGCCGACAAAGACATCCCCACGCTGACGCCGTACCTGCCCGCGCCGGAGCAGGCCAGCGGCGCCGCCATTGTCATTTGTCCGGGCGGGGGCTATGGCGGGTTGGCGGGGCACGAGGGCGCGGACTATGCACGCTGGCTCAACGAACAGGGCATCGCGGGTTTCGTGCTGAAATACCGGTTGGGGCCGGGCGGCTACCGTCATCCGGCGATGTTGCAGGACGCCGCCCGCGCTGTGCGCACAGTGCGCGCCCGGGGCGGAGAATGGAAGCTCGACGGCCAACGCGTCGGCATCATGGGCTCCTCCGCCGGCGGCCATCTCGCGTCCACGCTCCTCACACATTTCGACGCCGGCAAACCCGATGCGGCGGACCCCATCGAACGGCAGAGTTCGCGGCCCGACCTCGGCATTCTGTGCTATCCCGTCATCAGCATGGCCACGGAGTTCACCCATCAAGGTTCAAAGCGGAATCTGTTGGGCCCGGAGCCGTCGCCCGAACTGGCGCGGGAAGTCTCCAGTGAACTGCAAGTAACGAAGACCACGCCGCCGTGTTTTATCTGGCACACGTGGGAGGACAAAGGGGTGCCGTTCGAAAACTCGCTGCTGTTTGCGGACGCGCTGCGGAAGCAGGGAGTGCCGTTCGATCTGCACGTCTATGAACGTGGCGGCCATGGGCTGGGCTTGGGCACCCGGGAATGGAATCCGGAAAAGCGCCATCCGTGGACGCGTGACTGCGCCTTCTGGCTGAAGGAGCGCGGCTTCGCCCGTTAACCTTGGGCGTACCCGCCGTCAGTCGCCGGTTGTTCGGGGGGCGTGGCGGCGGAAATTTCTTTCCGCCGGAGCGAGGTGTGTGTTCACTTTTCCGTGCATGAAAGCAGTCATTTTGGCCGCCGGCAAAGGCACGCGGATGCGCGAGCTGACGAACGAATTGCCCAAACCCATGCTCCGGGTGCAAGGCAAACCGATCCTTGAGCACATCGTCGCGGGTCTCGTCAGCGCGGGCGTGCGCGAGATCTTCATCGTCACCGGATGGAAGGCAGAAGTGATCGAAAGCTACTTTGGCGACGGCGCGCAGTGGGGCGTGCGCATTGCGTTCGGCCGGCAGGTCGAGCAGAACGGCACGGGCAAGGCCGCCGAGCCGGCAAAGGCGTTTATTGGCCAGTCGCCTTTCATCCTCACCTACGGCGACATTCTCGTGAAGCCCGAGACGTACGCCCAGATGATCCAACGATTCGGTGAGGGCGATTTCGCCGGCGTCATCACGGTGACCAAGGGCGAAGACGTGACGAAAGGTGGTTTGAACTTCTTCGACGACGAGTTCTGTCTCACGCGGCTCATTGAGAAACCCTCCCGGGAACAGGTGGAGCAACTGCGGCGGGATGGCTGGCTCAAACCCGGCGCGCCGGTTTGGTACAACGCCGGCATTTATCTCTTCCAACCGATGGCCTTCGACTTCATGGCGCGGCTGGAAAAATCCCCGCGGGGCGAATACGAACTGACCGACGCCGTGAGCGCGCACGTGGCCGCGGGTCACCGTATTGCCGGCCTGGAAATCCAAGGCCGATGGGTGGATGTGCGTGATCCGGAAGTGCTGGCGAAGCTGGAGGCGGAATCGTAATTGTCGCGCCCCGTAGCTGCGTTCGGGAAAACGAAAGGCGCGCAAGCCAGCAAACCCGTTTCGGTTTCGATTCGCGCCACCAAGGCCCCGGAGTACGGGCTGCGGATTCACCTCCGCAGCTACGGAGGGTCACCAGACGAACTTTGGCTCATGCACCGGCCCCAGGCCGTGTTTGCCCAGGAGTTCCATGAACTTCGCGATGCCGCGTTTCTCGTCCGCGCCTAAGTGGTAGTGCAGATGCCAGCCGAAGTAGTCCTTGCGGAAGTCCTCGGTGTATTCCGTCCGGCTGCGGATAATGTGGTCCAGCGTATCCATGCCAAAATCCTTCGCCTCGTGGAGCTGGCGGCGGAGTTCGGTGGCGTTGGCCACGCCGCGTCGCAACGCCCACACGGCGAACACGAAGGGGAGCTTGGTCATCTCAAACCACGCCGCGCCGAGATCGAAGATCTCGTGGTCGTGCGGACCGAGGACGAAGTCCAACGCGGGATCGCCGATCAACAGGAAGTTGTCCAGCGCCGCGATGCCGCCGTAGTCGGGCAATGGTTTGAACTCGGGCGACAAGCCGCGTTCGGCCAGCAGGATTTTCAGCAGGCGCACGCTGGTCAGCGAGGCGGTGTCGCAATACACCTCGCGCATCTGCTCCAGCGCCTGGCGGTGGGCCAGCATCACGCTCTTCACCTCGCCTAGCGCGGCCACGGCCACGCCGTCGAGAATGTCGTAGCGGTCGTTGAGCAACGGCTCGACGACGCTGACCAACCCGGCGTCCAACTCATCGCGGCGCAGCATCTCCGCCAGTTTAGCGGGCGTGGCGTAGATCACCTGGTCTTCGATGCCCCGCGTGAGCGGCACGGTGTTCAGCGCCTTGACCGAGCCGACGCGGAAGCCGGCGAGGGATTGCTCCAGGCCAAACTCGCGCTCGCGGTTCGCCGTGACCTGGTCGCGTTCCAGACGGCGCGCAATGCGCTCGGCCGAATCGGGTTCGGCCATGCGGAGTTGGGGCGGGTCATCGGATGCGCTCATCTGCGGGACAGCTTGCGCCACGCGTCTTGGCGGAGTCCAGCCTTCTTCAAGCCCTGCAAGAGAACACAACGGGGCGGCGCGAGAACCGCCACCCCGTTCCATTGAACCCATCGGTAGCCGCCCTGCACTGTTACTGCGTGCGGATTCGGTAGAAGCGCGGACCACCGGGGGTGACGGGATCGGTCACGGTCATCATGCCGCCATCGCCGTCAAAGTCAGACAGTGGCGTCCACCCGAGGTCGGTGAGCGCGTTCTTGTACTCGGCGTAATAGTGTTTGCCTGCCTGGCTCTGGAAACCGAACTGAAACTTGCCCTGCGAATTCACCCGCGGCGAGACGAGTTGGGGACCTGTCGGCGGCGCGCCGCCGCCGGTCCAGACGACCTGGTCCAGAAAGCCTTTGCTGTCGAAGTCCATGTCGCCGTGCGGCGGCATGATGAAGAAACTCCAGAGCAACGTATGCACGCCCTCGCCGATGGTGACCACCGGCTGGCTCCAGTCGGCAATCCAGTCGGAATTGGTCCATAGCACGGTGCCGGTGTTGTTCGTAATCTCGAGGCTCATGTTTTGGAATTCCTGCTTCCACCAAAAGCTCAGCGTGCCCGGTCCGTTGACCTGGGTGATGAGGTAGGCCAGGCCATGCAGGTCGGCTCCGCCGGTTTGCACGGCATCCACACCGTCGTGGGTGGTGTGGGTCTGGCCAAACCAGAGGCCGTCGCCGCTGGTCTCCCAAACCAGATCGGTGGTGTCGAGCGCCGTGGCAAGCGAGATGGCCGGTAGCACCGTGAGGCTGGCGGGCGTGCTGGTCCGCTGCCCCAGCAGGTTGGTGACGACGACGTCGTAGTTGCCCGCGTCGGCGGGAGAGACGTTGTAAAGGCGGAGGGCGTTGTCGGTGGCGTCCGCAATGGGCGTGCCGTTGCGCCGCCATTGGTAGTAGAAGGGTGGCGTCCCGTCCATGCCCACGGTGAAAGTGGCCTTGCCGCCAGTGAACACCGTTTGGCCGGCGGGCTGGTTGGTGATGTTCGGGGCGACCGGTGTCGTGGGGGTGAAGGTGACTTCATCCAGCCAAGCGGCGTCCTGGCCGAGATCATAAGCCTGCCAGCGGCCATATTGCCAACGCAGCAAGTTCGCCCCGTAGAAGGGCACGGGGAGTTCCACTTGCGCCCAGCCGACATTCGCCTGCGCGTTGGTGTAATAGCGCTCACCGGAGGACATGCTGAAGTATGCCCCGGACTGATAGCCGGAGCTGTTGGTGGAGTTGTCGAGCTTCCACCAGAACCGCACGACCCCGGGCCCGGTCACGGTGGTGGACAACTCGGCGTATTCATAGGAGACAAACGGCTGCGGGGCGAGGAGGGCGGCGGCGTCCACCCCGTCGTGGGCACCGGCCCCTTGCGGCGTCCACGGTGGAGTGCCGCTGGTAGTCCAAGTTGCGCCGGGAAGATCCAGCGCGTCGGTGATTGTCTGCGCGCGCAGCAGAGGGGCGGTCGCGCCCAACAGGATGAAGCTCAGGAGAACAAGCGTGGAGGACTTTGTTTTCATACCATGTAACATCAGCAAGGTGACCCTAGTGTCGCGTCCAATCGAGCGGTGCCAACCTTCGGCGCCGCCGGCGACTGGATGTGTGGATACCGTCTTACGGCGCGGTCGTCAAGCCATTGCCCCACTGACCGAGAATCCGCCAGCAAGGCGAGGCAGCTCAACCCCACGCCGCTCCCATTCGGGGCCGCAAACCCACGAATCCCGCCGCTCGCGGGGTTAGGACTCGCGCACCACCGCCTGCAGCTTCAACTTCAACTCGGCCACCAGCTTCTCATGCGCCGCGTTGACCTCGGCGTCGGTGAGGGTCTTCTCGGCGGAGCGATACGTGAAGGCGTACGCCATGCTCTTCTGGCCGGCGGGCACGTTCTTGCCGCGGAAAACATCGAACAACTCCGTGGCTTCGAGGTTCGCCGGCTTGGCCTGCTTGACAACCTGAAGCACCGCTTCGTGAGTGACGGCTTCGGGCACGAGCATCGCCACGTCGCGGCGGATGGACGGGAACGCGGGCAACGGCTTGAACGATTTGCCGGACGCGCGGCGGGCGATGAGCAGGTCCAGATTCAGTTCCGCCAGCAAGACCGCGTCGCGCAAGTCGTGCTTCTTGGCCAGTGTCGGCAACAGCAAACCCATTTCACCAAGCGGTTGCTTGCCGAGGTGGATCGTGGCGGACTCGAGGAAAAACGCCGTGCTGTCAGCGCGTTTGGCGTAGCTCACGCCGCGCACGCCGAATTGCTCCAGCAGTTCTTCAACAAACCCTTTGAGATCGCTGAGGTCGAATTTCGCGCCCCGCTCGCTGCCGCTCCAGAACGTGGGCAGGCGTTGGCCGGTGAGAGCAATGGCCACGCGGCGTTCTTCTCTCAGTGGGCTGTCAGCATTTTGCGGACAGGACTGTTTTCTCTTTTGATCTGCGGGCGGGACGCCCACAGCACGTTGGAAGACGCGTCCGACCTCGAACAGGGCCACGTCGTAGTTCTTGTGGCTGACGTTGTGGCGGAGCGAATCAATCAAGCCGGGCAGCAGGCTTGGACGGAGCACATTCATATCGCTGCTCAGTGGATTCGCCAACATGACGAGGCTATCGGACGGCACGAGGAGCTTCGCGGCGGCATCGGAAATCAAGGTCTGCCCTTGGGCCTCGTTCAAGCCCATGCCTGAGAGGATGCGGCGCGCGTCGGCGATTTGATCGTGGACGGCGTCGAATGGATTCGAGCCAATTGCGCCGCGCGGCGGCGTGGCCGGGACTTTCTCTAAGCCGTAGAGCCGCTCGATTTCCTCAATCAAATCCGTCTCGCGCTTGAGGTCCACGCGCCACGAAGGGATGCGAAATGTGGCGGAGTCGTTTGTCTGGGCGACGGCTTCAAGCCCAAGCGCGAGCAGGAACTTGACCTGGTCCGCATGGCTGACTTTGATGCCCAACAGTGCGTCGGTCTTGTCAAAACGCAGCGTGATCTGCTTGCGCGCCACCGCTATGGGATAGGCGTCCACGATGCCTTCGGCGAGCTGGCCGCCGGCGGTTTCGAGAATCAACTGTGCCGCGCGCCGGCTGGCCCAGTCGTTGATGTCAATGTCCGCCCCGCGCTCGAAGCGGTAACTGGCGTCCGTGCGCAACCCCACCGCCTTGCTCGTGCGCCGGGTGTTCGTGGCATTGAAGTAGGCACTCTCGATCAGCACGTCCACCGTGTCGTCCTTGATCTCCGTGTTCAGGCCGCCCATGACGCCGGCCAAGGCGATGCCTCGCTGCTCGTCGGCGATGAGCAGCATGTCTTTCGTCATCGTGCGCTTCTGACCATCGAGCGTGACGAAGAGTTCGCCCTCCTGCGCGCGACGGACGACGATGGTCGGCTTACAGCGTGATTCCGGCATCTGGCCGGAATGCCCAACTTCATCTTTGGCCGCGCTCTCCAAAGCAGTTTGATCTGCTGGCGGGACGCCGGCAGCACGCCCTTTGGCGATCAGGTGATAGTCGAATGCGTGCAGCGGCTGGCCGCATTCCATCATCACGTAGTTCGTCACATCCACCACGTTGCTGATGCTGCGGATGCCGACCTTCTCCAGCGTGCTGCGCAGCCAATCCGGGCTCGGGCCAATCTTCACGCCCTTCACCACCCGCGCGGTGTAACGCGGACAGAGGTCCGGCGCTTCGATGCGGACGGCGACGAGATCTTCCACTTTCTCCCCCGACTCCGGCCACTCGACCTTTGGCACTTTCAAGGGATTACCGGTCACCGCCGCGATTTCGCGCGCGATGCCGATGACGCTGTTCAGGTCGGGCCGGTTCGGCGTGACTTCAAGATCATAGACCACGTCGCCGCCGGTGCGCCCGAGGTATTCGGCAAACGGCTGACCGATCTGAGCGTCCTCGCGCAGGATCAGCAATCCATCAGCTTCCTCGGCCAACCCGAGTTCCTTGGGCGAGCACATCATGCCCTGGCTGACGATGCCAAAGACTTTGCGCTCCTTGATGACGAACGGTTCCTTCTCGCCTGGTTTCAGCGGCAACGCGTAGTTCGGCAGGATGAGCGGGACCTTGTCGCCGGGCTTGTGATTCTGCGCGCCGCAGATGATGGTGCGCTCGCCCTTGCCGTCGTTGACTTTGCAAACGGAAAGCTTGTCCGCCGCCGCCACCTTGTCCCGGGTGAGGATTTGCGCCACGACGATGCCCTCGAACTCGCCGGCGATCTTATGCACGCCCTCGACTTCGAGTCCGAGCATGGTAAGGCGCTCGGCCAATTGTTCGGGCGACCAGTCGAAATCCACGTATTGTTTCAGCCAGTTAAGCGTGATTTTCATATCCCATCTGCGGTCTATGAGCGGCAAGAGCTAAGCACAACCGTCGGGTGAACCCAATGAAATAGTGCGGGGGACCACGCGGGATCACGCGAAAATCTGCTGGCTTGGGACGGGTCGCCATTCGTAACTTCTCCCTGTGCTGGGGCGTCTGGCCATGCATTTCAACCAGAGTGGCGTTGCAATGCGGCCGCGCTCCTGACTTCTGATGTTGTTGCAGATGCCCCATGATCGGGTGAGAAATTCGTGGACGTCGGCGCTGGTGCTCGGTGCGATCCGGGGCGGAGGCGCGTCCGAAACCCCGTCCCAATAAAGACCCGCGCCCCGTCAACTATGGCCACCCACACAATCCGGAAAGTCTCTTGCGAGGGCATTGGTTACTCTGTGGTGGGACTGAATGATGTCCGGCACGTGTTTGCGGCCGCCGTGCCCCGCGGGGGGCGGACGCTGCGGGAACAGGCGCAGGATGCCTTGCGCACCATCGAAGCCGTGGTCCACGAGGAAGGCGCGCGGGGGGACATCGTCCACCAGGCCGTGTTCCTGGCCGATCTGGCCCAGCGGGAGGAGTGCCGCCGGATCATGCGCGAATTCTACGGTCGCGAGTTGCCGGCCACGAGTTACATCCCGCAACCGCCGTGCGCCGGCAAACTGCTGGCCATCGAGGCGATGGGCGTGGGCCAGGGCCAGGGCGAAGTGCGGATCGAACGGGTGAGCGAACAGGTCGTCCTTTCCCGGCACCACGGCATCACTTGGGCCCACTGCGCCCACGTGCTGCCCCAATCGCACGCCGACGGTCTCTACGGTGGAGCTTTGGATTGCTTTGAACAGATTCGCTCCCTCCTGGGCGGCGTGAACATCCGCTTTGACCAGGTCATCCGCACGTGGCTCTACCTCGGGGGCATTGTGGAGGGCGAAGGCCCCGCGCAGCGCTATCGCGAGCTCAATCGTGCCCGCGCCCACTTCTATCACAACCTTCCCTTCCTCGCGGGGCGACTGCCGCGGGACCGCCGCCGACCCGCCTATCCCGCGAGCACAGGCATCGGCACCGAAGGCCACGGCCTGATGATGAGCGCGATTGCCCTCGCCACGGAACGCGAGGACATCATCGCGGTACCGCTGGAGAACCCGCGGCAAACCGCCGCTTACGACTACGCCGCGCACTACAGCCCGCAGAGCCCCAAGTTCTCCCGCGCCATGGCCCTCTCCTGCGGCACTTACTCCACGATTTTTCTTTCCGGCACCGCGAGCATTACCGATTCGGAAACCCAACACCCGGACGATGCGGTCGCCCAGACGCATGAAACGCTCGACAACATCACCTCGTTGATCTCCGAGGAGAACCTCGCGCGTCACGGTCTGCCGGGGTTGGGCACGACGGTGGAGGGGCTCGGCCTGGTGCGGGTTTACGTCAAGCGGCAGGCGGACTATGCCCGGGTACGGGCCGTGTGCGAGCAGCGGTTGGGCGAACTTCCAGTGATCTACGCCACCGCCGACATCTGCCGGCCGGAACTGCTGGTGGAAATTGAAGGGATTGCCTTCTCGCGAAAGGCGACCGCAGGTTAAGGGGTTGGGCGGGCAATGAGCCTCCGCAAGGCTTCGTCTGGGAACACAAACTTGCGGACGGGGTGTCCTGCTGGCGAATGATCTTTCCGTGAACTTCGGATGCCCTCCCGGAGGCTCAAAGCGTCCACGGATGACTTTGACCGAATTCCTCAACGCTTTGAATGCTCGGGGGGGCGCTCGGTTCAGGGCTCTGGTGAGCGATGCTGGGATCGCAGGGACTTCCCATGAACCTCCATTTATCCACCGAGTTGGGGGGCAAAGCCTGCCATTGGTCCGGGCACCCCCTTACGCCCCCCGCCCCTGCTGCGGTGGCTCGGCGGAGCGCCGCAAACGCAAGGCCCTCCCAGATGGCGGCGGCCTGCCAACGCGTCACTTCGGGTCACGCCCGCCCGAGCCCGTTGATGGCTTGGTGGAGCTTGCGTTCCACCTGCTTCAGCCGCTCCGGATCCAGTGTTTTCCCGCCGGTGATCTCCCTGACGTAGAAGCTGTCAATCGCCGCGCCGCGTTCGGTGCAAATCTTGGCCGTCGAGATGTCCAGGCGCAATCCCGCCAGCGCTTGGGATATCACATAGAGCAGCCCGATGCGGTCCTCGGTTTCCACTTCGATGAGGGTGCGGTCCTCCGAGGCGTCGTTCTCGAAGCGAATGTGCGTGGCCAACTGCTCGCCTTCGTAGCTCTGGTAAAGCGGGCGGGTGAGCTTCTGGCGGGTGATGAGCGCCTTGAAATCCAGTTCACCGCCGTTCAGCACCTTGGTCAGCAGCGCGGCAAACTTCTCCTGCTGCTCCGCGCTCGCCAGCACGCCGGTCTTGGCGTCCGTCACGTAGAAGGTGTCCATCGCAATGTTGTCGCCGCGGGTGAAAATCCGGGCGGTGAGGATGTTCAGTCCCGCCGCGCTCAGCGAGCCGGCAATGTGACTGAACAAACCCGCGCGATCCCAAGTGCAGATCTTCACCGACGTGTAGCCCCGGTCCGACTCGTCCTGCCAGTCGAGCACCGGGTCGAGCGCATGGTCGCCCTCGGCCACCTGCTGGACCATGAACTGATGCGCCAGTTGCAGGTCGGCAACGATCTCCCGCGCGCCGTGAATTTGGAAATACGGCGGCGGCAGCGAGGTGAAGTGCGCTTCGACCTCGTCGTCACTGATCCCAGCGGGCCGGAGCTGGCGCACCTCGGCCAGCAGTTCCTCGCGGTGTTGCGCGGCAACCCGCACAAACTCCGGGCCGCCGCTGAGCACGGGCTTGGCCTTCTCATACAATGCGCGCAGCAAGGCGTCCTTGAAGCCGTTCCACAGTTTGTCGCTCGTCGCCTGCGCGTCCACGAAGGTCAGCAGCGTGAGCAGGTTCAGCGTCTCCAAGCTCCGCACCTGGCCGGCGAACTTGCGGATGACCGCAGGGTCTTCCAGGTCGCGCCGCTGCGACACGATGGCCATGAGGAGATGGTTTTCGATGAGCCGTTGCAAGATGTCGGTGGCGTTGGCGTCCAGACTCAACCGCTTGGCGACGCGTTCGCCCAGTTCACCGCCTACCTCCGCGTGGCGGCCCCGCTCCGCGCCCGGCTTGCCGGTGTCGTGCAGCAACAGGGCAAGGTAGAGCAAATACGGCTGCTCCACCGCCTGAAACATCGCCGCGTATTGCTGGTGGGGCGGCTCTTTGGCTTCCCAGACGCGGTCTAGTTGCTCCACGCACATCAACGTGTGCTCGTCGGCGGTGTATTGATGATAGAACTCGTGCTGAACGAGGCAGGTCAGTTTCCCGAACTCGGGGATGTATTTCCCGAGCAAGCCCACTTCGTGCATGGCCCGGAGGATGGGTGACACGCTGCCGCGCTGATTCAGCAGCGTGCGAAAAGTTTCGCTCACGCGCGGATCCGTGAGGAACGCGCGATCCACAAGCTTCAGCTCGCTGCGGATGAGCGCCGCGAGGTCGGGATGCAGCCTCAACCCGCGTTGCTGGGCGTGCAGGAACACCCGCATCAACCGACGGGGGTGCTCCTTGAAAACGGTGTTCGACGTGGCGTGAATCTGTCCCTTCTCGAAGCGGAAGCCGTCCACCGGTTCGGCCGGCTTGGCACGCCGCGACGGCAGCCAGGCGCGCAAGGCCGAAAGCCGCCCGGGCGGCTCCGGTTGCAGCGACAGGCGTTCCTCGATGGTCCGCGTGATGAGGTAAATGTTGCGCGAGTGCTCGTAGAACTCGCGCATGAACTGCTCGAGCCGCCGGCTGGGCGAACGCTCGGTGTAGCCGAGGTTATGCGCCACCGCCGGCTGCAAGTTCTTCGAGAGCACGTCCACCGGACGGTCGGTGTGGTAATGCAACTCCGTGCGCACGCGCAGGAGGAAGTCGTAGGCCGCCTTGAGTTGCTTCCGCTCCGAGCGCGTGATGAACGCGGGCTGTTCCAGCTCGCGCAGGGACCGCGTGTGGTGCTTGAAGAACGCCATCCAAATCAGGTTCTGAAAGTCGCGCAGGCCACCGCAGCCGTTTTTGATGTTGGGCTCCTGCATGCAGGCGGAGTTGCCGAACTTCGTCCGCCGGGCCATTTGATCGGCCAGCCGCGCGGCGATGTATTCGCGCTCATGCCCGGCCACGCATTTGGCCGCGACCACCTTCTGGAACTTCTCGAACAGCTTCACGTCGCCCACGATCAGCCGCGCCTCGATGAGCGAGGTCTTGGATTGCATGTCGCCATTGGCCTCCTTGACGCAATCCTCCACCGAGCGCACGGCGTGGCCGAGCTTGAGCCCGATGTCCCACAGCGGATAGAGGATGCCGTCCACCATCTTGGCAAGGTGCGGCAGCGGTTTGTTCCCGGCGGCCACCTGGCCCGCGTGCAGGAACATGATGTCAATATCACTGTGCGGATTGAGCTCCGCCCGCCCGTATCCGCCCGTGGCCACCAGCGCGATCGCCGGAAAGTCCTTCTGCGCCTGCGCGGACAGGCCCGCCAGCGCCGCCTCCCACAAATGCCGCAGCATGACATCGAAAACCGCCGCGCGGGCCCGGCAGACTTCCAGCCCGCCGCCGCCGGCGCGATGCAGCATCTTCAGCCGATGCGTCTCCAGTTTCAGGAAGGTCTTGAAGCGGGCCAGTTCCTGCGACGCGGTGCGGCCCTCCGGCAGGCGCAGTCGCGCGGCGGCATCGGCTTCGATCTTTTCAATCAGCGTCATGGTGTCGGGCGAAACCCGCCCGCACTCTGCGGGCAAACGGGGGCGAACGCAAGCGCGCACGGGCGGTGTTCCCGCCCTTCCCCCGTCAACACGTTGCCTTGCCCTCCTGGCCGCGCCCGCTCTCGGGCTCTGGGCACACACCCTTGCCAAAGCGCAGCTTGCCGCATCGCCGAATCGCCTTCACGCCCGGCAAGCGGAGGGCATGGGTGGGGGCGGTTGACATCGGTTTGGCGGCGGCTCAGACTTGCGCGTGGCTGTGACGTTTCCGCCTCGGATGCTGTGCCGCCCGCTCTGGCTGCTGGCCATCGCGGCGGCGTTCTGCCTCCCTGCCCCAGGCCAGCCCAACCATCCCATCGTGGACAGTTCCTATGGATGGCGGCTCCCCAGCCCGGTTGGCGGCGAGGTGTGGTGGTGCGAGGCCACTTACAAAGTGGGCCGCCAACGCGCGATTCCGTCCGAAACCAGGGAGGCCGTCCAAATCTCCGCCGCGCGCAACGAGTACGAGCCGTTCCAGATTGTCCTGCGTCCCGAAACAACCTGGAGCAATCTGACCGTGTCGGTCAGTGATTTTGTGCTCCAAGGCTGGGCCGCGACCATCGGGGCGTCCAATGTGGAAGCGTGTGTTGTTGGGTATGTGCCGGTGACGATGCTCTCCGACTTCAGCGGCACCAAGGGTCCTCACCCGGACCCCTTGCTCCCCATCACCGGCCCCTTCACGGTGGCGGCGGAATCAAACCAGCCGGTATGGTTCACGGTCTATGTTCCCAAGGAGTCGCCGGCGGGCTTTTACGACGCCACCATCACGTTCCAAGGGCCGGTCAACTTTTCTGTGCCGGTGCGGCTGCGGGTCTTCAACTTCAGCCTGCCGGAGACAACCCACACCCGGACGGCTTACTACGCGTTTGTGGATTGGGCTTGGCACCGTCCGGCGTCCCCAGCCCAGCAACGCGAGATTTGGGAACTCTATCTCCAGAACTTCCGCCGACACCGAGTCAGCCCATACTCGGCGCACTTGTACTCGCCCATCGTCTGGACCTTGGCGAATGGTGATTTCCAAGTGGATTTTCGTGACTTCGACGCAGTGATGGAACGCCACGTGGACGAATTCGGATTCAACAGTTTTAACCTCTTCGGCTACAAGTCTCCTTCCTTCCCCAGTCCGCTGGGCGGCTACGAGGCCTTCACTCCCGAGTGGCAGCAGTGGTTCGCCAAGCTGATGCAGCCGATCCAAGCGCACTTGCGGGAACGCGGCTGGCATGACCAAGCGTACTGCTACTGGATGGACGAGCCGCAGGACGATGGGTTTTCCCGTCTGCTGGAGGGAATGGACGCCTTGGAAGCCGGGGCGCCCGGGTTGCGCCGCCTGCTGACGTTCGACCACTTCCCCGCCAGCACGAATGACGCGCGACTCAACGGTCGAGTGGAGATTTGGACGCCAATGCTGCCGCTCTCGCTGGCGGATCGGTTCGTCAACCGCAGCCCTGCGGGGGAGGAGCGTTGGTGGTATGTCTGTGTGGGGCCGTGGTCGCCGTTCCCGAACAACTTCATTGACCATCCCGCCATCAATCATCGCGTCCGGTTCTGGATGGCGGAGAAGTATGGGATCACGGGCGACCTGTATTGGGCCGTCAATTACTGGGGCGGGCGCGATCCTTGGACGAATGCCTGGACCTACGCCAACGGCGACGGCGTGCTGATTTATCCCCCGGTCCAAACGCCGCCTGCGGAGCCGCTCGTGGCCGGGCCGATCAACTCGCTGCGTTGGGAGTTGATCCGGGAGTCGCTGGAAGACGCGGAGTATTTCTGGCTGCTGCGGCAACAAGTGACGAATGGCCTGTTGCGATTGGGGCCGGATCACGCCGCCGTCCTTGAAGGGCTGGCCGCCCGGGAGGCCGCGCTGGGCTGCGTCACGAATCTGGTGCAATACACGAAGGACCCGCAGGAACTTTACGCTCTGCGCCGGCGAATCGCCGAGGCCATCGAAAACCTGGATTCGGGCGCCCCCATGATCGTCAGCCCGCCGCGCGCCCGGGCTGTGCCGACGGGCGCGCGCGCGACGCTGCGGGTGGACGCCCGGGGCTGGCCCCCCCCCGCGTCTCCGTGGAGACCGGAGGGGGGGGAGCTTTCGGGC
>CAZJTM010000139.1:0-17748 GCA_964548925.1 uncultured Verrucomicrobiota bacterium
GCCCGGAAGTGGTGCAGTTCCTCCAGTCGTCGGTTCATCCGCGCGCCGTAGGTTTCGTCGCCGACCAACGGATGGCCGAGGAACTGGAAATGGACGCGGATTTGGTGCGTTCGGCCCGTGTGCAACCACGCCTCCACGAGCGTCGCCCCGCGCAAGCGTTCCAGCACGCGGTAGCTCGTGTGCGCCTCGCGCCCGTTGCCCTCCTGCACGGCCATGCGCTTGCGATGCGACGGATGCCGCGCAATCGCCGCCCGGATGTCCCCCCGCTCCCGCGCCACTTCGCCGCAGACGATGGCGTGATAGAGCTTCTCCACGTGCCGTCCGGCAAACTGGTTGGCCAGCGCCAGGTGGGCTTCATCGGACTTTGCCACCACCATGACGCCGCTGGTGTCCTTGTCGAGCCGATGCACAATTCCCGGCCGCGCCACGCCGCCGATGCCGCTGAGCTGTCCAGCGCAATAGTGCAACAGCGCGTTCACCAGCGTGTGCTCCTCGTGTCCGGCGGCGGGATGCACCACCAGGCGCGCGGGCTTGTTTAACACCAGCAACAACTCGTCCTCGTAAAGCACGTCGAGCGGGATGTCCTCCGGTAGGGCGTGGGTGGGGCGGGCCTCGGGCCATTCGACCTCCACGGTTTCGCCGGCGCGCGGGACGTGAGTGGGTTTCGTGGGCTGGCCGTTGACGCGGATGTAGCCCTGCTCGATCAACCGTTGAATGGCGCCGCGGGACACGGCGCCGAACCGTTGTCGCAGGAACGTGTCCAGCCGCTCCGCCGGCAGCGAACGCTCGATGGTGAAGGTTTCAGTGCGGGAAGCCATGCGGGAAAACGGTCAATCGCGCAACCAGCATCCACGGCTCCGGTCGGAACGATGCAACCACACAAGGTTGCGTGGAGGCGAGTTGGCACGTAGGACAGGCTTCCAGCCTGTCTCCAGAATCCTCCCTCCCCTCGTTTGCTGATCGGCAAACGCGCGGACAAGGCGGGCACATCTCAATTCCCTGCGGCGTCTGCCCAACCCACCGGCAGTTCGGAGGGCTGCTATATGCCTAGCCGTGGGTCGCGACCCGCAGTCTGGTTTCCCATCAGCATCCGCCTCCGGAAGGGTCGCACGCGTCCAGCCAGACCCCTGTTCGGTCCCCTCAGGGCTGGCGTTCATTGGGCGGCGTCCCGCCGGTTGCCACCTGCGGCTAATCACGCGGCAACCCTGCGGGTTTCGGCGTGTTGGCGACCAAGCGGCAAGAAATTGAGATGCGACCAACCAAAGCTGGGTGGCGAGAGCGTGCTTCTCCGCTGCCGAAGTTTGAGACAAGCTGGAAGCCTGTCCTGTGCGGAGGTTCGGCGATTGGAGGTTGGATGTTTCCATCCGTGCGCGAAACGACGCGTTGAGCTACTCCCCCTCGCGCTGCGGTTGCGGTGCGTCCGTGCCGGCGACCGCGTCCGCCGGTTTGGTTTCCCGCCCGGCTCGCCAAGTCAGCAGGAAGATCAGCCCCACGCCCACGCAGATGCCGCTGTCCGCCACGTTGAAGGCCGGGAAGCCCAGCTCGTCGCCATTCGCACGCCGGATGTAAAAGTAGAGGAAGTCAATCACATGCCCGACGCGCACGCGGTCCACCAAGTTTCCGGCGATGCCGCCGCAGATGAAGCCGAAGGCGAGTTGGCCGGCGAAGGTGCGGACATCGAAGTGGTGCCGGGTGAGCCACAACACCACGAGCGCCACGAGGGCAATGGCGGCCAACGCGCCGTTGTTGCCCCGGAACAGGCTCCACGCCGCACCCGTGTTGCCCCAGTGAACGAACTTGAAGAAACCGTCAATGATGACCTTTTCCTGCGCGTAGCCGAGCGAATGGAGGACAATGGCCTTGGTCAATTGATCCAGCGCGAGAATCGCCGTCGCGATCACCGCGATGCGGCGTCCCGGCGAGCGCAGAAGGGTTTTGACCAGTTCCATATCCGCAGAGTGGCGGCAGATTTAACCGGGCCGCCGGGCGAAACTCAATTCCTTTCCGTGGCTGACCGGTCTGCCGACCGCTTCAAACCCGCAAGAGACCCGGATGCTGACCGGTGATGCTTCGGCCGCCGTTGGGCGTGACCACGAACGTGTTTTCGGTCCCCACCATGCCCACGCCCGGCACGCCTTTCTTGGGTTCGAGCGCCAGCGTCATGCCTTCGACCAGTGGCTCGTCAAAGCCTTCCGCGATCACGGGCGGCTCGTCTATTTGCAGGCCCACGCCGTGCCCGAGGAAGGCCGCCCGCCGGTTGCCAAACCCCATGAAGTTCTTCAGGAACTCCGCGCTCAGGTTGCTCAGGGTCGCCTGATAGAGTTGCGACGGGATGGCGCCCGGCTTCAACTGCGCGGCCAAGCGTTGCTCGATCTCGATACATTGCCGATGCGCGGCAATCGCGTCGTCCGGCAATGATCCGCCGAACACATAGATCAGTGTCTTGTCCGTCTGGTAACCCTCCAAGCCGCAGCCGATGTCCACGAACACCAGATCGCCCTTGCGCAGCTTGCGCTCGCGGCTGCCCAACACCGGCGCCGCGGGACCAATGCCCACGCAGCCGCCCGGCCCGTCGAAGCTGGTGGGATACACCGAGTTCTCGCCGAACCCCAGTTGCGCCACGGCGATGTCCACGTTGAACATGCCGAACCGCACAATGCCCTGATGCCCCTCGCGCACCATCAGCGAATAGAGATCGCAGGCAAACTCGGCTTCGCTGACTCCTTCGCGAAGCAACGTGGGCACGCCCTGTTCGAGGATCCGCCGGTGGATTTCCCCACACCGTTCCATGATGGCCAGTTCGTAAGGGCTCTTCACCGCGCGCACCCGGGAGATTTGCGCGTCGAGCGACGCCAGTTCCGCGCAGGGAAAGTGTTTGCGAAACCGCTGGGCAAGCGCGAGCGGCACGGACTCCGTTTCGAGATGAATGGTCCGCCGCGGCGCTGCGGAGGGCATGCCGTGCGCGGCGTCGCGAAAGCTCTTCATCGGGCGGATGCCGGGGAAGAGTGATTCTGCGGCGGCGCGCTCGAAACTCCGACGCACCCAGAACTCGGGCTCGCGGTCGCGCGGCACCAACAGCAAGCCATCCTGCATCGTGCCGGTGAAATAGTATTGATTGACCCGGCTGAAGAAGGCGGCGAGTTCCCACCGGGGATGCTCGGCGTCCATTCGCGCCCGGAAGCGCCGCATCCGCTCGGTCAGTTCTGAGAGAGGAATCTTCGTTGTCATACAGTGCCGCCGCCATTATGCGGTGCGCCAGGCGGCGGGAAAGCTCAGACCGCGGCGCGGGGCGGCAGGACTGGCTTCCAGCCTGTCTCCAACTTCACCAATGCGGTTCATTGGCGCGGCTCGCTGGTTTGAAAGGCGAACACACGACTGGGTGCGGTCATGCGGAGACTGCTTCGACGGCAGATCGAGACAAGCCGGAGCCCTGTCCTACGGAAGGGAACCACCGCGCCCCAGCGACAGGAGCGGGTTTCCGTTGGCTTTGGCCCGCGGTTGCGCGATGATTCGCCCATGCTGACCCACAGCCTTCGATGGGCGCTTGTTACCGTCGCCTTCGCTTTGACGCTCGCCGCGACGGGCACCGAGGACTTGCGGCGTGTTGAGGAACGTGAATTTGGCGCCTTGCCCGACGGCACGCCGGTGAAGCAAATCACGCTCCGCAACGCGAGGGGGATGGTGGTCCGCGTCATCAGCCACGGCGCGATCATCACCGAAATCCAGGCGCTGGATCGGCACGGCGCGCGAACGAACGTGGTGTTGGGCGCGGACACGCTGGAGCGGTATCTCAAGGGATTCAACGCCCCGGCCGCCGTCATCGGGCGCGTGGCGAACCGGATCGCCAAGGCCCGGTTCACGCTGGAGGGCGTGGAATACAAACTCGCGGCGAACAACGGGCCGAATCACCTCCACGGCGGGCGCGTGGGCTTTGCCAGGGTCGTGTGGCAGGCGAAGCCGCTCCCGCCGGCAACGCATGAGGCGGCGGCGCAATTCACTTACGTCAGCCGCGACGGGGAGGAAGGGTATCCGGGCACGCTCACGGTTACGGTGACTTACACGCTGACCGACGCCAACGAGTTGCGCCTGGATTACGAAGCGACCACCGACCAGGCGACGCCCGTCAACCTCACCAACCATGCCTATTTCAATCTGGCCGGCTTTGGCGATGTGCTGGATCACGAACTGTGGCTCAATGCGGATCGTTACACACCTGCCGACGATCAGTTGATTCCCACGGGCGAGATCGCGAGCGTGAAGGGCACGCCGCTCGATTTCACGACGGCCACGCGCATCGGGGCACGGATCGAACAACTGAAGCCCCATCCGAATGGCTACGACCACAATTACGTGATCAACCGGGGAAGCGCGCCGCTCGCATTGGCCGCGCGGGTGACGGAGCGAAACAGCGGGCGGGTGATGGAAGTGCGGACCACCGAGCCGGGCGTGCAGCTTTACACCGGCAATCACCTCAAGCACGCCGCGTTGTGTTTGGAAACCCAGCATTTCCCCGACTCGGTCAACCAGCCCGCGTTTCCGTCCACCATCCTCCGGCGCGGGGAGACATTCAGGAGCACCACGGTCTTCGCGTTTTCAGCCCGATAGCCATTGGCAAGGCCGACGAGGAGAAGTGGCGGTTTTTCAGATGAGTCTATCGCCCGGCCCTTCCCCGCAACACCAGGCGGCGACCAGCGCCACAAAGGTGATGGTTGACGAATTCAGACGGATGTTCTGTAATCGGCTCCGCCTCGAAACGAGGCCGATGTTGACCTGACACTCACGAACCACGACTGCGTATGAAATCCTTCCGCTCGCTTCTCTCGTTGGGCTGCCTGGCATTCCTGCTCGCCGGCACGCTGTCCCCGATTCATGCCCAGACTTCGCCCAGCTTGCTGCAACTGGCTTTCCCGGAGGTCTTCGCGCGAGGCGACGGACCGCCCGCCACTAAGGACCCGGCGCCGCTGTTGCTGTCCTACGCCCGCACCAAAGGCAATCCCAACGCGGTGGAGGTCGTGTTCTCGGCGCCGGTGTCGGAAACCACGGCCACGAACAAGGCCAACTATGCCCTCACCCCGGGCGTGACCGTGCTCAGCGCGGCCATGGGCACGAACACCACCACTGTAATCCTGACTACCACAACTCTGCCCAATGGCGTCACGCATACGCTCTCGGTCAGCAACGTCCAGGATCGCTCGAGCCCGCCTGTCACAATCGCCGCCAATTCGCGGGCCCTCGTCCTGAAGGCCCAAGGATTGGTCACCCGCAAAGTGTTTACAGGTATCGGCGGCAACTGGCTGAACAGCCTCACCAACGCCGCGAAGTTCCCGAACGCGCCCGACGCCGTGGATTGGCCCACGAGCTTCGAAGCGCCGACCAACATCGGCGATTACTACGGTAACCAGATGATCGGGTACCTGCACCCGCCGGTGACGGGCGACTACATGTTCTACATCGCCTCCGACAATGAGGGCTTGCTCTACCTCAGCACGGACGAGAACCCCGCCAACAAAGTGGCCATCGCCCGCGTGCCGGATAACTGCGACGCCGCGCGGCAGTGGACGAAATACGCCAGCCAGCAATCGGCCTACTACCGGCTCGAAGCGGGCAAGGCGTACTACATCGAATCGCTCATGGCGGAATCCTCCGGCAACGATTACCTGGCGGTCGCTTGGCGGATGCGCGGCATGCCCGCTCCGGCCAATGGCGACTCGCCCATCCCCGGCGACTTCCTTTCCTCGATCACGCCTTCCGCCCCCGTCAGCATCGTCACCCCGCCGCAAAGCCAGACGGTGGCGGAGCGCCAGTCCGCCAGCTTCGGCGTGGCGGCCACGGGCACGCCAGTTTACCGCTACCAATGGCAGCGCAATGGCATCGCGATTCCCGGCGCGACCGGAACGAACTACACGGTGGCAAACGCGACCTTGAGCGACCACGGCGCCCAATTCACGGTCGTGGTCAGTAACAACTTTAGCACGGTCACAAGTTCCGCCGCAGTGCTGGGCGTCTTGGCGGACACCAACCCGCCGACGATCGTCAAGATCAGTGGCAACGCCTCGATGGAAAAAGTGATCGTGAGCTTCTCCGAACCGGTCATGGCCGACACCGCGGGCGATCCACGACGCTATGTGTTCAATGGCGGACTGAGCACGCTCTCCGCCCAGTTGATGCTTGATGGCACCAACGTCGTGTTGACCACGGGCCGCCAGACGCCCGGGCAAACTTACACCCTCACCGTGACCGGGGTGACGGACACGGCGTTGGCCCGCAACGCCGGGAACAGCGTCACGAACTTCACGGCTTGGGTGCTGACGCGCGGCTTTCTGTATCGCCAGGCGTACTATTTCATTCCCGGGCTGGAGCTCTACACCTTGACCCAGCACTGGCGCTATCCGGACCTGCCGGACTTGTCGGGGCACGTTTCGATGGGGGAGATTCCGATCAATGTTCACGATTACGACATGGGCGAACGCCTGACGGGGTTCGTCATTCCGCCGACGAATGGTTACTACACGTTCTATGTCTGCTCCGATGCCCGGGGCGCGCTTTACCTGAGCCCGGATGACAACCCGGCCAACAAGCGCCTCATCGCCACCGAGCCGCGCTACAACAGCTCCCGCTACTGGGTGGGCACCGACGGGCGCAACGCGGCCAATCCAGAGAATCGCTCCGCTCCCCTCTACCTGCTGGCCGGCCAGAAGTACTATCTCGAAGCGGTGATGAAGAATGACTGCTGCGGCGACAATCTCGGCGTGACCTGGCAACTGCCCGGCATGCCGCCGCCGAACAACGGCGACCCGCCCATCGCGGGCCAATACCTCGCAGCCTACGGCGATCCGGTCGGCGCTTCCATTACGATCACCCAGCAACCGCTGAGTGTGTTGGTGGCCGAATCGTCGGCCACCAATTTCACCGTGGGCGTCGCGTCCGCCTACACGCCAGTCTTCTATCAGTGGCAACGCGACGGCGTGGACATCCCGGACGCGAACGCGAGCAGCTATACGACTCCCCGTTTGCTCCGCGCGAACGCCGGGGCGCGCTATCGGTGCGTGGTTTCCATCCCGGGCGCGCAAACCGTCAGTGCCGAAGCCACCGTCGCCATCACGCAGGACAACACCGCGCCCCAGGTGCTATCGGCCACCACGTTGGCGGGCAGCACGAATATCGGTCTTTGCTTCAATGAACTCATGGACCCGGCGTCGGTCACAAATCCCGCCAACTACACATTGAGCAACGGCGGCCTCGTGACCGGCGTCACGCTGCGTGCAGACGGCCAATCCGCGTGGCTGGGCGTCTCGTTGCTGTCGTTCACGAATTACTCCGTGCGGCTGAACAACCTGAAGGATTATGCGGGCAATCCGTTGCCGGCGAACACAACTGTGGCCGTGCTAGTCCACGGCTTGGAGAATTTGGACCTGGGGACGCCGGGCAGCGATCCCGTAGAGATTGGCTCCGCATTCACGTGTCGCAGCAACAGCTTTGAGATCGTAGCCGGCGGCGGCGACTTCTGGAGCGACGCCGACCGGGGCCATTTCGTCTATCAGGTGGTGGAGGGGGACTTCGAGGTGGCCGTGCGCCTGGAAACCTACCAGGGCGCCAACACCTGGTCGCGGGCCGGGCTGATGGCGCGGCAGAACCTCAGCCCTGGCAGTCCGATGCTCAACGTGACGATGTTCCCGGTCTCCGGCGCCAACCGCTATGAAACCCACATCCGGAGCGCACAAGGCGCCGGCGTCGGTGGGTGGTCGGGCGCGAACCAATACGGCTTCCCGGGCGTGGGCGTGCCGCTCCCCAACGCCTGGGTCCGCCTGACGCGCTCGAATGACACGTTCCGGGCGTTTGCCGCGACCAACGGCGTGGACTGGATTCTGTTCTCGCAAATGACCGTGGGCTTCTCTAATCGTCTCTACGTGGGCATGGCCACGTCGGCGCAGAACAACAGTGTGGGCGCGGTGGCCAGGGTGGCGTATCGCGACTATCGCGGCCCGACGAACGCCCTGCCGCCCGCGCCACTGGACCTGACCATCAAGAGGGTCAGCGACGGCGCCGGCGCATTCGCGCTCAACAACATCTATCAAGTCCAGCCCGGCGGTGCGCAGGTGCTCACGGAGACCGCCACCCCGGCGACTGCGGCGGCCTTCACGGTCAAGGTTGAGAACGATGGCGTCGTCGCCCAGTCGCTTCTGTTGCGCGCGTTCGAGAGCACGAACGCCGGCTGGACCATGAACTACCAACTCGGCGGCAGCAACATCACCGCCCTCATCACCAACACCACCGGCTTCACGCTCGGCAATCTCCCGCCGGGCGTGGCCGAGCATCTCACGGTCACGATGCTGCCGAACATTCGTGTCGCGGGTGGCGAGAGCAAGACCGCGACGATCAGCGTGACGACCGACCGCTACACGCGTTCATTGCGCGACGCGGCGCGGCTGGTCGGCTTCAACCAAATCACCCGGCAGCCGGACCTGCTCGTGCGCCGGCTCGGCGACGTGGTGTATGAAGGCGAAGGCGTGTTCAACCTGACGGGGTCAAATCAGACCGCGCTGGTGAGACTCACCGGGGCCGGCGGCGCCACGTATCCGCTCAAACTGGTCAACACCGGCAACGTCACGAACACATTCACCGTGACCGGCACGGCCGGGAGTGGCGGATGGAGCGCGCGGTACTTCGACGGACTGACCGGCCCCAATGAGGTCACGGGCGACCTTACCGGCGGCGGCGTGTGGGTCACGCTGATTCCGGGCGCCACGTGGGAGTTCCGCGCCGAGGTGAATCGCAATGCCACGGTGCTTCCCAACGCCACGAACACGTTGGAGGTGACCGCCCGGTCGGTGGCGGACCCCGCGAAGGCGGACGTCGCGCGGCTCATCACCGTGACCCCGATCATTACGAATGTGCCTCAAAGCGTGGTGTTCACCACCGACGCCGACTTCAAGTCCGGCCGGCGCGTGGGCACAGTTTACGGCAACAACCAACTCACCCTGGGCGACCAAACCGTGACCTCGCCCTACATCTGGGTGCCAAACTCGAACGAAGGCACGGTGTCAAAGGTGGACATCCACACCGGCAAGGAACTGGGCCGCTACCGGACCGGGCCGACCACCGGCGGCGCTCCCTCGCGCACGACGGTGGATCAATACGGCAACTGCTGGGTCGTCAACCGCGTCACCGGCACCGTCATCAAACTGGGCCTCTACGAGAACGGACAGTATCTGGATCGCAACAGCAACGGCATCATCGAGACTTCGCAAGACCTGAACGGGGACGGCGACATCACCGGAAGCGAGATCCTGCCGTGGGGGCAGGATGAGTGCGTGCTCTACGAAATCGTCATCATTGCCGGCAAGGAAGGCACGTTCGTACCGGGCACCTACACCGGCGGTTATGAAAATCGAACCGACAACTCCGGACCGCGCGCCATCGCCGCCGACGCCCAAGGCAACGTTTGGGCGGGTCACTACACCTCCAAAAAATACTACCTGCTCGAAAACGCCACGGCGCAGATTCTCCGCACCAACGATGTCTCCTCGCTCAACCATACGCCCTACGGTGCGGTGGTGGACGCCAACGGCATCCTGTGGTCCGCCAGCGCCGCCAGCCATGTCCTGCGCTTGGACCCGACAGACAATTCCATCTCGCTCGTGGAAGTGGGCCACACCTGCTACGGCTTGGGACTCGACCGCAGCAATCATTTGTTCGTCTCCGGTTGGCAGGCCTCCAAGCTCTCGCGCATCAACGTGCTGACGGCCACCAAGGATTGGACCGTCAACGGCATCTACGAATCGCGAGGGATTGCGGTAACACCAGACGGCGATGTGTGGGTAGCCAACTCCGGTCCGGGCACGGTCGCCCGTTGGACTCCTGACGGGGTGCTCAAAACGACCATTGCCGTCGGGCCCACTCCGACCGGCGTCTCGGTGGATTCCGATGGCAAGGTTTGGGCAGTGAACCTCGGCAACGAATACATCGAGCGAATTGATCCGGCGACCGACCTCGTGGACCTCTCGAAACGCATCCTTGGCACAACACATTACGGCTACAGCGACATGACCGGGAATCTCCTGCGCGGCACCACGCTGCGCTACGGCACCTGGACGGCCACCCATGATGCGCGGGTCGAATTCACGCAATGGGGCAAGGTGTCTTGGACCGCGCTTGATCCCACAGGCAGTGGCTTGAAGGTGCGGGCGCGCAGTTCAAACAACGAGGTCACTTGGTCTGCTTGGGAAACTTGCACCAACGGCGTCCTGCTCGCCGCCACGCCGCCCGGGCAATTCCTCCAAGTGGAGGTGTCCTTGCAGGCCCGGGTGGGCGAGAGCGCGCCGATCCTTTACGATCTCAGCATCGAACCCCTCCCGCAGCGCACGGCGGACCTGGCCATCACCCAGACCGCCATGCCCAACCCGATGACCAACCGTTCCCTCACCACTTGGTTGGTTGCGCTCACCAATCGCGGGCCGCAAGAGGCACGCGGGGTGTTTGTCACTCATCAGCTCCCGTCCGACGTGCTGCTGTTGCTCGCCACCAACTCGCAAGGCACGATCGTGCAGACCAATCCCTTCGTGCGGTGGGAGATTGGCACTCTGGCCACCGGCACCAATGCCACCCTGACGCTGACATTTGTGCCCACCAGCGCCGGCACGCTGAACGGCATGGCCTTTGTCTCGCATTACGAGAAAGACCCCGCGCCAGCCAACAATCTCAGCACGCTGGACCTGGTGGTGTCGCCCATCCCCTGCGCGGTCACGACGATGGATCTCGTCAGTTGGTGGCCGGCCGAGGTGGACGTGTTGGACGCCATCGGCAACAACCACGGCGGTTACGTTGGCGCCATGAACCGCGCGTCCGGCAAGACCGGGCTGGCATTCAACTTCGACACCGCCGGCGCTTACGTGACGATCCCAGCCGCAGCTTCGCTGAACGTGGGGGCAAATGCCGGCTTCACGGTGGAGGCGTGGATCTATCCCACCGACATTGCCAGCGCTCATCCGGTTTTCGAATGGGGACGGGTGAACAACAACTGGGGGGTTCACTTCTGGATTTCCGTCAATCTGGCCGGCGGCGGCAGCGGCTCCCTCTACGCGAACGTCGCCGACACTGGCGGTGGGGGCCATTCCTTCTCCTCCGCGCCCGGACGCGTGCCCGCCAACGTCTGGACGCACGTGGCGCTCACCTACGACAAGGCCAGCGGCGTGGGTAAGATGTTCTGCAACGGCACCAACGTGGCGACGGCGACGCTTGGCAGCTTCACACCGCAAACCACTTCGCCCTTGCATCTCGGCTATCGCCCGTATGACAACACGCGTTTCGCCGGCATGTTGGATGAACCGGCCCTTTACAGCCGGGCGCTTTCGACGAACGAAATCCAAGCCATAAACCTGGCCAATGGCGGGGGCAATTGCAGCGGCGGTCCACGCCCGTCGCTGAGCATCACGCCGATTTCGGGCAACACGTGGAACCTCTCCTGGCCGACGTCAGCCATCGGCTACGCGCCACAGTTCACAGACGCCCTGGGTGGCGCATGGCAGCCGCTGGGAGGAACTCCCATCATCGTGGATAACCAAAACGTCCTTACGATTCAGGCGACCGGCACGGCACGGTTCTACCGGCTCAAACAATAGCAGCTTCCGCAGTCAGGTCACCGAAGCCCCTTCGATGCCGGTCAAGTGTGAGCGGTCTGCGCTGGCGGTTCGGGCAACCGCCAAGGCACCTCGTAGATGTTCACCGCCGCGCGGATGCCTTTCACCGTAACCGGCGGGAGCGGGATGCAGGTTTTGGCCAGGGCTGGATCGTCGCGTAACAAGTGTCGGTAGGTCGCTTCACTGATTACGACGCGACCTCGCCCTGACACGCCCTCCAGCCGGCTGGCCAGGTTTACCTCGCGACCGAACACGGTGTAGTTGCGGATGTGCTGCTCCGAGCCCATCAGGCCCACGGTCACCACGCCGGTGTTAATGCCGGTGCCCAAGTGAAGCTGCGGGCGAAGCGGCAGCAGGGCTTCGCCCGCCGCGGCGCGACGCGCGTTCTCGACTTCAATCGCTTGGTTTTCCCGAGCGCGACGTTGGTTGAGCTCATGAATGGCGCGCTGGGCATCCACCGCAGCGCGCACACAACCAAGCGCATGGTGCGCCGCCGGCGTCGGAGCGCCCCAAAACGCCATCACGCAATCCCCGATGTACTTGTCCAGCGTGCCATCGTGTTTGATAACCATGTCCGCAACCTGCGCGAGGTAGAGGTTCACGGTAGCCAGGGTCTCGCCGGCCTGTTTCGCGTAGCACGCCTCCGCAGCCTCACCGGTCAAGCCATGCTGACGGACGTACGCTTCGACGCGCTCCTGGCTCACGTCCGTGAATTCTGTGAAGCCGCGCACGTCGGCAAACAACACGGTGAGTTCCCGCCGCGCCCCGCCGAGCGACAAGTGCTTCGCGCGCAGGAGTTCGTTGACCACATTGGGCGAGACGATCTTGCTGAAGACCGCCTTGACCCGCCGTTTTTCACGCTGCTCGAAAAACGCCTGATACGCGAGCACGCAGCCGTGCGTCAACAACAGTCCCCCGACCAGCGGCAGGATCATCGGCAGCCACAACCGCGAGTGCGCATAAGCCCAAACCGCCGTCACGGCATAGGCCGCGCCGATCAAGCCCACCCCCAGCGATGACCACGGCGGACGCAAACCACTCGTGAAGGCGAACGCCAACGCGCCGAGCGCCAGCACCACCAGGACCTCCACAAAAGGGGAGACCCGGTGGATGAAGCGGTTTTGGATGATGGAGTTGGCCACGTTCCAATGCTTGCTGAGCAGGAAGGTTTCTTTGGAGAGTGGCGTGGCCCCCAGATCGGTCAGGTCATTCCCGGTTGCGGTGGAGCCGATCACGATGAGTTTGTCCTTCCACAACTCCGGGATGTCGTTGGTCTGGCCGTGAATCCGGTCGCGGTCTTTTTGGAAGAGGCTGATGAAGTTCTGCGCCGTGAGCCGCGGGTCATTCGGTGTCAACGACCAGTCAATGTGGAAGAACCCCTCGCGATCCACCGGGATCACACGCTCCACACCGTTCGCTCCGCGCAACACAATCCGCCCCGCCGGCAGGTCCACCTCCGCGCGGGAGAGATCGAGTTTCAACTCCTGCGCCGCGAGGACGATGCCCATGTGCCAAACGCGCGTCTCGGTAAACGGGCGCGCATGCGTGGGCGAACCGGCCGGGAGATTGTCGCCGATGAAATCCGCCAGTGCGAAACGGCCTTGGTCGTCGAGTTCGATGGGCGGGATCTCCGTCCCGTCGCTCTGAGTGAGCAGGATTTCGCGCGAGGTGATCTTCGCCCGGGTCAGGTTCACGCCGTATTCCTCAGCCGCTTGGAGAAAGAGCGGATGCCATTGCCGGTAGGTCTGGAAGGCGCGGGCGCGCCGCAACACGCCATCCCCGTCCTTCTCCGCCGAGATATCGCCCACAGCGACCGCGTTGGTGGCGAACAAGGGAATCGGGAGCATGCCCCGGTCGGCAGCGAGGATGACGTTCCCCGCCGCCGCCAACCGTTGCGCAAAGAATTCGTCGGATTCAACAGGCGTTCCACCAACGCTTACGCCCCCGTGGTCGGGGCGGGGTTCGCCAAACAAAACGTCGAAGGCCACGGCCCGAGCGCCCTGGGTCTGAAGTTCACGCACCACTTTGCCGTAAACGTGCCGGGGCCAATAAAGGCCGTAGGGACCGCCCAGCGCGCGGCTCTTGAGCATGCTGATCGTGCGATCGTTGATGTCCACGAAGCCCAGATTCGTGGCGGCTGGAGCGGGGTGGCGGTGGGCACATTTCACCCGCGCGTCATAGGTCATGGCCTCGACCCGCTCAACAAAGCCGGGCCGCGAAGCCGCCATCCAGGCGAGGACGCCAACCACGCCGACGGCGAGAGTCAACTGGATGGCGCTGGTTTGGTGAAGGATCACGGACGCGAACTAAACAAAAAGGCCAGAGCAACTCAAGGCTGCTCTGGCCGAAAAAGGAGGCGGTGAGCGTTCTGCTCGACTAACGACTTACGCTCCCCTCAGAACCCGTGCCACCACTGCTACTGCTGCTGCTACTGGTGCTGGGTGTTCCCGTGGTCGGCGAGACGAAAACTTGGGTCTGATCGCCGGGAACTTCTTGGAAACCGGCCGGCAAACCCGTGAGTCCTGGCGGCACGGGAACGTCATGCGGGACCGGCGGCTGCGGGTTGCGCACGTCAAACATATAGCCCGCTTCGACCACCTGAGTCTGCGTCTGCCCGTTCGCATCCACATAGGCCACGACCACTTGGCCCGACAACACGGTGACAACGCCTTCGGCGGTCACGGAATAGATCGTGCCACGAATGCCGGCCACGCCGTTCGGCATCTTGATTTCGTAGCACGAGGCCGCCGAGAGCTTCTTCACCCGACCAAAAATCTTGCCCGCGCGCAAGTCCAGTTGGGTTTCTCGGATTTCATCCAAGCCAGTGGGCGTGACGGTCAACTTGTCAATCGCCAGCATGGTATCCGGGTAGATACGAACCACGTCCTGTTCTGTGAGCATCTGGTAGCCAACACCATGTACCGAGAACGACTCGGTGATCCGGGGAGTCCGGGCGATGGCGACGTCCTGTCCCAAAGTCAGGTCCACCGTCGAGCCGGCAGCGGTCTGAATGGTGGCGGGGGCGGTGAGCGATTGCCCAACGCTCAGAGCCTTCCAAGTGCTGCCATCCGTGCTGTAGCGGGCCGAACCCTTGATGCGAGTGACCTTGGCGCTCACCTGCTTGGTCTCTGCGACCACGGAGAAGGCCATGGCCATGGCCATCGCGCAGACGGCGGTTTTCTGAATCCACGTGGCTGTCATTTTCATAATGCTCTCCTGATCTAAAAATTGAGTTAACTGGCGCAAGTCTAAGCGGCTGAATCGCTTTGTCAACCAGATATTCAATACAAATCGCTTTGAATCAACTGCGGGTCGCAATTCTACGAAATCGTCCAGATTCCAACAAATGCGGCCTGCCGGCGCACATAGCCTGCTTGGGCAAAAGTCCAAATCGTGTGAGCCGAGGCGTGGTCAGGAATGAAAATAGCCCAGTTCCCGCAAAGAACAGTAGTCTTTCAGGCGATCGTGCGAGGGCCGGCCAATGATGACGTGGTCCAACACCTCAATCTTGAGCAACTGCCCGGCGCGGATCAGGTCCCGCGTGACCTTGATGTCGCCCTCCGACGGCGTGGGATCGCCGCTGGGATGGTTATGCACCAGCACCAAAAACGCGGCGTTGGCGGCAATGGCCGCCCGGAAGATTTCGCGAGGATGCACCAGGATGGTGTCCAGCGTGCCCTGCGAAACCTCCTGCCAGCGGAGGAGTCGGCGGCGCGTATTCAACAGCACCACGTAGAGGGTCTCGACCGCATCCTGGCGGAATCGTTCGCGCATCAACTCGGTGATAGCCCCCGGGTCGTCGAGCACCGGAGAATCCGCGTGCTTCTCCTCGGCCAGCTTCTTGCCCAGCGCAAACGCCGCCGCCAGGGTCACCGCTTTGTCGCGCCCGACACCCTTGACCTTGCACAGATCCTCCACCGACGCTTGGGCCAGCGTGTGGAGGCTGTTCCCATGCTGGGCCAGCATCTGCCGGCCCAGTGCCACGGCATTTGTGCCTTTCAGCCCGGTTCGAATCAGGATGGCGAGGAGCTCGGCAGGTGACAACGCGTCGGCCCCCCGCTCGGCCAAACGCTCCCGTGGACGCTCGCTACAGGGCTGGTCCTTGAGCCGCAGGTTGGGAGTCATGTCGAGGGTTGTAAACCAAGTCTGGGCGGTTGGCACGCTGAAAATGCGGCTGGGGCCATGCAAAAGACCGGCTGCTCGGCAAGAATTCCTTTCCAACCGGGCTCGATTTGGGCTAATGGTGGGCCATGCCGGTGCCACTGCATAAAGGCGAGAAGATTCTCCGGGGCATTCCTGTGTCTCCGGGCGTCAGCCGTGGCAAGCTTCTGGTGCTGCGCAAGGCCGACACCTCCGTGCCGCGCCGCGAGTTGGCCGAGGGTGAACTCCCCGCCGAAATTGAGCGGCTGGAGCGCGCGCTGGTGGAAACCCGGCAACAAGTCCTCGAAGTCCAGCGCAAGGTCCGCGAAGTCATGGGCGCGGACGAGGGCAGTATCTTCGACGCCCACCTGCTGGTGTTGGAAGACCGCGTTCTGGTGGACGAGGTCATTCGTCTCATGCGCAAGGACCGCGTCAATGCCGAGCACGCATACCATGCCACGGCTGAGAAATACGCCGCCGCCCTGGCGGCGGTGGAGGATCCGTACTTGCGCGAGCGCGTCGGCGACATGCGCGATGTCAACGCCCGCGTGCTCAGCAATCTCCTGGGCCGCGCTCACGGCACCGATCTCCGGCAGCTCAGCGAGCCCTGCGTGGTCGTCAGCCACGACCTCACCCCGAGCGACACGGCGCAAATGGACCGCGCCAAGGTGCTTGGCTTCGGCACCGACATCGGCAGCAAGACGTCGCACACCGCCATCATGGCGCGCTCGCTGCGGCTGCCCGCGGTCGTGGGCCTGAAGACGGCCTCGCACGAACTGGAAAGCGGCGATTACGTGCTGTTGGACGGTTACAATGGCCTGGTCATCGTCAATCCGACCGACCAGACGCTGTTCGAATACGGTCAACTCATCCGCCGCCAGGTCACGTTGGAGGAGAAACTGCGTGACGTGCTCGACAAGCCTGCCGTCACGCTCGATGGCCAGCGCATGGCGCTCTTCGCCAACATTGAGCAAGCGTCCGATGCCGACGCCGTCAGGGCGAGCAGCGCGGAAGGCGTGGGGCTGTTTCGCACTGAATACCTCTTCATCAATCGCGGCAGTCCGCCCCCCGAGGAAGAGCAGTATCAGGCCTATCGCCAAATCGCCACGGCACTCAAACCCAGTCCAGTGGTCATCCGCACACTGGACTTGGGCGGGGACAAATTCCTTTCGCACCTCGCCGTGCCCACCGAAATGAACCCGTTCCTTGGCTGGCGTGCCATCCGTTTCTGCCTGGAACAGAAGGACATTTTCGCCGAGCAACTCCGCGCCATCCTTCGCGCCAGCGCCGAGGGGAACGTGAAGATGATGTACCCGATGATCACGTGCCTGCATGAGTTGGACGAGGCCAACGCGCTCGTCGAAGCGTGCAAGGCGGAGTTGCGCGCCAAGAACCAGCCGTTCGACGAGAACATGGAACTGGGCGCGATGATCGAAATCCCCTCCGCCGCGCTCATCGCAGACGCGCTCGCCAAGCGGGTGAAGTTCTTCAGCATCGGCACGAACGATCTCATCCAATACACGCTCGCCGTGGACCGGATGAATGAGCGCATCGCGCATCTCTACGACCCCACGCATCCGGCCATCCTGCGGCTCATCCACACCACCGTTACCGCGGCGCGCGCGCACGGCGTTCGCGTGTGCGTGTGTGGGGAGATGGCGGGCGATCCGGTCCTCGCGCCGCTGCTGCTCGGATTGGGCGTGAACGAACTCAGCGCCGCGCCGCAGCTTGTGCCGGCCATCAAATTCCTGATCCGGCGCTTGAAGCTCGCCGAGGCTCAGGAACTCGCGACCTTCGCGCTCCAATGTGAGTCGAGTCCGGAGATCCTCGCCCGCTGCGAGGCGCTGGCCCGCGCCGCCGCGCCCAGCCTATTTGAAAGCCGGCTCTGATTTGGGCGGCGGTTTCCGGTTGCGTCTTCGCCGGTGGATGCGGCTTAATCTGCGCGCATGAAAGTCATCATCCTTGCCGCCGG